>JBBABL010000017.1:0-3052 GCA_041657645.1 Minisyncoccota bacterium | reverse complement strand
CAGGAAGAATCTTTCTTAATAATATTTACTTTATGCCCCTTACTTTCAATTTGATCTTTTATGTGAATAAAAACAGGCTCTATAATTTTATCGCGAATTTTAATAAATTGATCCATAAAATTTTCTCTTTCATTTCTTTCCTGCTTTGCTTTCTCTTTTTTGCGATTTACAAAATTATCATATTTGCTCAGAAGAGAATTCAATTTATTATTATTTTCATTTTTTGAATCTTTCATCTTTTTACCTTTCTTCTCTGTTTTTTATAAAAAAACAAAAGTTTAATTCTTACATTACATTTTAATTTTGATAAATATAATTGTCAATATTTATAAAAAAATACGCCAAAATGGCGTAATATGTAATCAGCAAAAACTTGAAAAATATAGATTAAGTATTTAAAAATCTAACCAAATGTCCTACTTTTAGGTAGCAAACGAACAAAAACATAAAGTAAATCAAAAACAAAATTAATAAAATTGAGAAAAAGTTTAAATACTAAAAACCTACTAAATAATTAGCAATTTAGTAATTCATTTATTCTATTATTTTATGTCTTTATTCCTAATTCTTTATTCTATATTCTATATTCTAAATTCTTGCCAAAGGTCAACCCTCGGCCAAGAATTTATTAAATAGTTAAATTATAATCAGTCCTTCAAGCAACGAACCGATCCACTGGTAGCCCGTTGACGGCCGTACAAGTTCACAGCGCTAGAACTCACCACAAGACGTTTGCTATAAGATCCATCACGGGTTGAGGTCCAATAATTACACTCGAGCCCTACCTTTTGAATAGTCCCGGTCTGAGCCCTACTTCCTCCTGCTGTTAGTTTGAGGGGACTCGCAAAAGCCCCGCTGTAATTTTGTTGGCTCCAACTAGCGTATTCATTCTGCCATTCTGCGGAAGTCGGTATTCTCCAGCCGCTGGGACAGGGATTGTTGGTGCCGGAAACTCCTTGCCAGAGGTTATCATTTCGAGAAGATCTCCAATCATAAGGAGAGGATCCGTTTGTAATGAAATTTGAGTGCCCGGGATCATCAGTGCTAGATAAAGTACTAGTAGTGCCTCTAGTTCTGATTTGATGACCATCATCTAATCTTCCCCATTGGAATAAATCACCATAGGCAAGAGAATCATCATAAGCCGTGGCCACTCGAAGAGCACCAAGATTACGATCCATCCAGCATTTACCTTGGCTCTCTATTGTACCATAAGTAACTCGCTTCCCATTATAAACAAAAGTAACATTATCTCCGCAAGTAAAATCATCCAAAACTACAACAGAATCCACATAAGCTTTAGTTGCCACATGATTATCAGCAATTGGAGCTGATGCAACTATATTCCCTGAAGTATACATCCCTCCGTTTAATATCTCTTCAATATCTACTTGAACTGCAACATTCGTTAGTGCTGAAAAATTACCTACCCCTCCTGGATCAGTGCCATCTGGTATAAAATTTTTTAGAACCCAACCATGATCCTGAATATTATCCCCTAGTAAATATGCAACTAAATTATTAGTACTATTGCTAAGATAAACTTGCAATAAAGCCCCATCATAAGTACTTCCCTCCTTAATTCTTATATATTTATAAGGAGCAAGACTACCATAACGTCCATTATGAATAACTGTAAGTTCGCTGCTTGATCCATAATGATGACTCGCATAAAAAATTATTGATTGATGACGACCACTAGCCGTATCTCTTAAACCAAAACGAGCAATAGCACGATTACCTGAGTTTACTGCAATTGTATACCAACCAACAGCTAAATTAGTAGCTGAAACAGAATCTACTTTAGTAAAATTTGAATCGACATAAGATTTAGTAACAACATGATTATCAGCAGTTGGAGCTGATGTAATTATATTACCGTTAACCTCTAGTTTTGCTCCTGGATTTGCTGTCCCTACCCCAAGATATTTATTCGTATTATCCCAGAAAAGGTTAGAATCTGCACCAAGATTACCATTATCATTAAATTGAATGTATCCAGTAGAACCTGCTGGAGTAGCACCAGTTTCAAGAACTATATTTCCTCCTGGTGGATTTTGTGATGGAATTGTCCAGCCATAAACATACTTAGTTATTAAAAGTAGGACTAATCCCCAAGCAAATAAGTTTGAATACAAATATTGTTTTTTGGTCATAGTTTTTAATTATTTAATTTATTGTTAGTATTTTAAAATTGATACTTAAAAATTAATTTAAGTAATTTTAAAAATATTAATAATTAACCTTATTAACAATATACCAATTTTCTTATACCAAAACAATAAATTGAGGAACACTTTTTAAATTATTGATTGGTGTAATTAATTTGTATTTAAATTTTCAATACTCTGTGCCCTTAACCGGATTTGAACCGGTGTTACCAGAATGAGAATCTGGCGTCCTGAGCCACTAGACGATAAGGGCTAGATGTAAAAAATATAACATAAAGAATTTTAATTATCCAGCTAACTAAAGCGATACTTCTTTTGTTATTTTTTCCATTTCCATGGCTCGGGATCCTTTAATTAAAATTAAATCCCCTTTTTTAATTATCTTTTTAACAGTTTTTTTTGCTTCATCACTATTTTTAAACCAAAAAACTTCAACCTTAGGATTTGTTTCAATAATAACATCTTTTGCTAATGCCATTTCTTCTCCTACTGCTATAAAAACATCAACATTTTCTGAAACTGCTTCTCCTATTAATTCATGGGCTTGCTTAGAAGAATCTCCTAATTCTTTCATATCGCCTAAAATAGCAACTCTTCTTTTAGCTTTAATTTCTTTAATCAAATCTAGAGCAGCTAAAACTGAATCAGGGCAAGCATTGTAGGTATCATCTAATATCCAAGAACCTTTATCCCCAGGAATAAATTTTGTTCTTCCTGTAGGTATTTGGTAATCTTTCATCGCTTCAGCAATCTCAACTAAATTCATTTCTAAAGATAGACCAACAGCTGCTGCAGCAGCCAAGGCATAAACTTGGGGTTTTCCTATAACACCTTCCAGCTTTACTGGCACAAAACTCCCTTTATATTCTAACCTAAAGCTC
>JBBABL010000016.1:0-11369 GCA_041657645.1 Minisyncoccota bacterium | reverse complement strand
CGAAGAAGGGAGCACAAAAAATCCCTGTTTCAGTAAAGACTCGTATTGGATACAATGAAAATCAAGTCTCTGAGTGGATTACAGCTCTTTTACAGGAAAATATTGCCGCACTAACCATACATTTTCGCACCAGAAAAGAACTATATCGTGCTCCTGCACAATGGGATTTAGCGAAAGAGATTGTAAGATTGAGGGATTTGTATTCTCCAGAAACATTAATTATTGGAAATGGAGATGTAAAGTCTCTTGCACAAGCAATTAAGCTAGCTAAGGATAATAATATTGATGGAGTTATGATTGGAAGGGCTACATTGGGAAACCCTTGGTTTTTTTCTAATAAATTACCCACTATTCCAGAAAGACTAAAAGCTATTATTGAACATACGGAACTTTTTAATAATCCCGAAAGATTTAGTGTGATGAAAAAACATTTTCACGCATACACGAAAGGATTTAGTGGTGCTAAAGAACTTAGGGATAAGCTAATGGAGACTAAAGAATATTCTGAGGTCAAAAAACTAATAAAAGAATTTCTCTTGCGCTTAGATAAAAACAAAGTATAATTTTTCAAAATATTATATAGGGAAAACTAGTCTTAAAAAATATACCAAAAATGTATGGTAATTTTGTATTATAAAATAATAGTGAAATAAATATTTTTAGCTGGTGTAATAATAAGTGCAGAGGAACATAATTCCATTGCACCATGGTTATTAGTAAGTTAATTATAAATAATAATATGAAAAATAAATTATTAAAAAAATCAAAGAAATCTCAAGTAATTATTTCGGCTTTATTCGTTCTTAGTCTTATGATCGTTGGAGGAGGATTTACTTATGCTAATGTAGATTCAACACAAAATCAAAATAATCAAATGAGTTCAATTGTGAGCGCTATTGCAACTAATTTTAATCTGAATTCTTCGGATGTACAAACAGTTGTTAACGATGTCATGGAGACAGAACGTTCTAATCGTTTGATGCAGGAAAAAATAAATCAAACGGAAAAAATTAATCAAGCAGTAACAGATGGTGAGATTACTCAAGCACAAGCCGATCTTATCACTGCTAAAATTTCTGAAATAAAATCCACAAGAGAGGCTAATCAAGTAAGCAATCAAAGTTTGACTCAAGAAGAACGAGCGGACAACATTCAAGCTGAAAAAGAAAGTCTTAAAGAGTGGGCAGAGGATAATAATATTTCAATGGAATTCTTCCAAAATAGAGGAGAAGGACATGATGGGCCAGGTAGATTAGGAGGACAACAACAAAGATAAATAGTCACCTAGCTACTAGTATTTGATTCAAGAAAAACAGCCATTAATGGCTGTTTTTATTTACTAATTATCAATAATCTCTACTCTTATGTTATCTCTTTAGGCGAGATAAATAATACCAAGACAATGATTTATATGCTAAAATAAAACATATGAACAAAAACTTTTTTATTTATGTCTTTTAATATTACATTTTCAGAAATTTTCTATTATATTTCTTTAATTTTTCAAGTTTTGTGGCCTCTATTTGTTACTATAATAATAGTTGAAATTATTAGACATTATATTAAAAAAAGATGAGTATTGATTATATCAATTTCTTAAGAAATTTAATAAAAGAAGGAATCGCAAAAATATTATTTTAAAAAATATTACGGACATTTGACATAATATCAATTATATTATATATCATAAAATGTACGAGGTGGAACCTTGAAAAAAAGAGATAATTCAAAAAGAAATGTTCATTTATTAAGCCTTGGTCTTTGCGAGCACTGTAAAACACTCCTAACCATACAAGACATGCCTTACGGTTCAATGGATGCAGTATGGAACTGTCCTAAATGCAGAAAAATTATTAATGGTGGTACCTTTGGATGGGAAAAAACACCAGAAGGTAAATGGGAAAAGACTCGCTGGGTAGGAAAAGATGGAAAATGGACTGATAAGGAACCAGAAGAAGAATTTGATCTTGGCTGTTGGCACATAAGCAAACAGTTGTCTATTTTTTAAAAACCAATTTTTTGGGTTTTTGTATAAAAAGAAAGTTATTTTGTCATTTAAATATTATTGACAATATTGATATATAGTATATAATAGTTTTATTGAGGTTTGAAAATGTTTGACAAAGGGTATGCAGAATTAATTATCTTATTTATACTTTTTGTATCTTTAGGATATTTTATGTACGGAGTAGATGGAGTATTTGCAATTGCAATACTTTATATGATATGCCTGTTACTTATCCTCCTTTGCTATATTCCATTTATTGGAATTATATTGCAATATTGGATTTCTATGAAAATAGTATTGCCATTGATTATTTCTATCACGGGAATAGAATCAACATGGTTAACAACCATTGTTATCATTTACACAATGATATTAGGATTTATACTTTGGAGTAAAGTAACAATTAAGGCTATTATACTGATTAAGGAATATATCGATAATAGACGATATATCCATGAAAGTGAAGCTAATGCCAAAGAAAAACTTCTAAAATCCGAAACCCCAGCTGAAGCTGGAAACAATCATTAATTGATTGGGATAGGTTTCTTTTTTTATACTTAAAAAAAATTACTCCCATTGACAAGACATATCATATATTATATGATTTTGGCGGTAAGGGAGGTTTCTATTATGGAAACAGAAGAAATTGAAAAATTAATTAAGAAGCGGGAGGATCAAGTCAAAAAAGTGCTTGAATTTGCAAGTCATATTACTTGCGAACACCAAGAAGACAAAGAAAATCTCTTCATGGTTGAAAAAAATGATAGAAATTATTGCCACTTCAAAATAGAAGATCTATTATTTGAAGCACGCATTGAAGAATATCCTATTCACAACAAGACTCTTTGTGTTTGGGAAGAAAAGCCAGTTTTTGAAAATGGCATATCATATCCATTTTCTGTCTCTTTCAAAGAGAATTCGTTGGAAGATGCTGAGGTTTTAACCTTTAGTGAATCGTTTTGGCCTAAATTGGAAAATATAATTGATGACCATACGATAATCATCCAAAAATTAAAGAAAGAAAGAAACGACAAAGAAGCAAAAGAGGCGAAACAACGGGCAAACAAAGAAAAAAGAAGAGCGCTTGAAGAAAAAGCACGAAGATGGAAGGTGTCGCTAGAATAATTTTAGCAGAACCCCTTCCTCTTTTTAAATTTAAACACCGCTATTGGTGTTTTTTGTTTTTAGATATATAATGATTATATGAATAAAATATATCCTCAAAAATTAAAAAAAGGAGATGAAATTAGAGTTATTGTTAGCTCGAGCTCTTTTGGCTCTCTCTCCGAAGAAACAATAAGAATAGCCAATGAAAGATTGGCTGAGCTTGGTTTTAAGGTTACTTTTGGTAAACATATTAAAGAAACTGATGAATTTTCATCATCATCTATTGAATCAAGAATTGAAGATTTACACGATGCCTTTTTAGATAAAAATGTAAAAGGTGTATTTACTGTTTTAGGTGGTTTTAATGCAAATCAATTATTACAAGATATAGACTGGGAAATTATTAGAAATAACCCTAAAGTATTCTGTGGTTTTTCTGATGTTACAATTTTAAACTCATCAATCTACCAAAAAACAGGGCTAGTCAATTATTATGGTCCACATTATTCAACTTTCGGACAGAAATTATACTTTGACTACACCTTAGACTATTTTAAGAAATGCATTTTATCAGATGAACAATTTTCTCTTAATCCTTCTGGTGGTTGGAGTGACGATGCTTGGTATATAAATCAAGAAGAAAGAAATATTATTAAAAATAAAGGGTATTTGATTATCAATAATGGGGAAGCCGAAGGAACAATATTGGGTGGCAATCTTTGTACTTTTAATTTACTTCGAGGAACAGAATATTTTCCTACTTTTCTTAACAATACTATACTATTTTTAGAAGATACTGAATTAAGTGATCCTAAAACATTTGATCGTGATTTACAGTCATTAATTCATCAACCAAATTTTGAAGCAGTTAAAGGGATAGTCATCGGTAGATTTCAAAAAGGAAGTAATATGTCTGATGAAATTTTGATTAGAATTATTAAAAATAAAAAGGAACTAGATAGAATGCCAATAATTGCTAATGTTGATTTTGGACATACTGATCCTAAAATAACTTTTCCTATTGGTGGAGAAGCTAAGATTATGGCTAACAAAGAAAAAGTAGAGATATCTATTGTTGAACACTAAGAATAGGCATTTTTTATTACAAAATATTTATTCCAAAATCTTTTAATTCTTCCGCAAGCCTATTTAGAGGTAGTCCCATTGCATTAAAGAAGTCTCCATCAATCTTTTCTACTAAAATAGCACCCTTTTCTTGAAGAGAATACCCACCAGCTCGCTCTAACGGTTCACCAGTATCAATATACGCTTCTATTGTTTCTGAAGACATTTGCTTCATAAAAACTTTAGTTGTTTCGTGAAAAGAAACTATATGATTATTAGTAGTATCAATAATCGTAACACCAGTAATAATATCGTTTTCTTTCCCATTCAACATATTTAACATTTCTCTAGCTAACAATTCTGTTTTAGGCTTGCCCAGGCAATTATTGTCATAAACAATAAATGTATCAGCAGCAATAACTATTGCATCACTATTTTTATCGGCAACTGACTTAGCTTTACCTAAAGAAAGGTATTCCGAAAGATCCTCAGGAGACATCGGCAAACTCATATCCTCTTCATAATTACTTTCTTGTATTTCAAAAGAAAGTCCTGTTTTTAAAAGAATTTCTTTTCTGCGTGGGGAAGATGATGCTAAAATAATTTTTTTCATTTTTTCTGTGCTCTTAATATATCATATAAAATAAAAAGAATAAATTGACAGTGAATAGTCATTATTATAATATAAGTATATAAACAATATTTAATTATTATATATGCAACCTTGGATAATATATTCTATACTTTCCGCATTAATGGCAGCACTAGTTGCTATTTTTGGGAAAATAGGATTAAAAAATATTGATTCTACATTAGCTACCACTATTCGTTCAATGGTAATGGCAGGATTTTTAATTATTACCAGTGTTGTTTTAAGAAAATTTGATAATTTCTCTCTTGATTCAATGGTTTCAAAAGATTGGCTACTAATTATTTTAGCTGGAATAGCTGGAGCATTGTCCTGGCTATTTTATTTCTTTGCTTTAAAAAGTGGCGATACAACAAAAGTTGTGGTTATAGATAGAATGAGTCTAGTTTTTGTCGCAATATTCGCTTTTATGTTCCTAGGAGAGGCTCTAAACTGGCAACAATTAACTGGAGTTGTAATGATGGTTGGAGGAGCAATATTAGTTTCTGTTTTTTAATAAAAAAAATATGAATAAAAAAATATACATAATCTTAATAATTTTGTTAGTAGTCGCAGGAATATTTTTCTTTCTTAATAAAGAGAGTTCTCACATTTTAGATTTTGAAGATTGCGCATATAATATTAATGGGCAAGAAATCACTTTAATAAGTGGATACTCAGAGATAAGTGAAGGATTGTCAAAGGTTATTACACGATATTATGGTAACGAAACTTATGGTGATGTTAATAATGATGAATTAGATGATACCGCCTTTATTATTACACAAAATAGTGGTGGAAGCGGAACATTCTTTTACCTTGTTGTTGCACTAAAAAATAATGATGGATACACGGGAACCAATGGAATATTTTTAGGAGACAGAGTTTCAATACAAAATACAGAAATAAAAGATGGAAAGATTATTGTGAGTTATAAAGACAGAAAAAATTCTGATACTATGGTTTCTTCTCCATCAATTGAAATCACTAAACAATTTAAATTAGAAAATGGACAAATAATAGACGCTACTCCAGAAGAAGATATTAAGGAGCAGGGCTGTTTAATTTCAGGAGGAACCGTTAAAACCTCTCTATGTTGTGGTTCTGCTTCTAACTTTCCAAATCTTTGCTTAATTGGCGCCTGTGGTTGTTCTCCAGCTAGTAGTCATGAAGTAAAAACATGCAACTGTGGAGAGGGAAGTTGTTTCAATGGAAGTGGATGTATCAATAATTAAAAAATGAAGAATATTAATTTATTCTTCATTTTATGTTTCTACAAATTTCTACGCGAATCTTTTTTCGCCTAAAATTCGAAACAAACTCTCGGATTACTGTGCCAAGAATATCATCTCGACATATACAGATAACACCATCCCTAATATCTTTTTCGATTATTAGGAATATTTTTTCTCCATACATTTTATCAAGGAAAACTTCTTTCTTGTAAATTTTCCAAGCAGGCCGTGAATTAATCTCGGCATCCCCCACAAGGACACCTTCTTCGTTGATATAATCAATAATCCTGCTTAAAATAATACTAATTCCATTTTCCCCTGAATGAATAGTAGTAACTTGCATGATAATCCTCCTAATACCTTCTTTAGGATAAAATATTATCCATATCTTGTCAAATAGAGGGATATGGGATATAAAGAACAAGAGGAGATTGAAATGAAAAAGGTTCTTTTATTAATAGTGTTGTTATTAATAATAGCAACTCTTATGGCAGGATGTGCCAATTGTAAGTGTGTCAGCAAAATAACAAGAGATGATGTCAAAAGCTTTGCCATTCTAGACATAAGCTCCGCAAAAATATCTTGCGATAATTCTTGTGGGACAGTAACAAAGTACGTGTACATTACCAAGAAGTATGACGACGGAATAATAATCCAAGATACATACACTGAAAGTAAACTTCACCCAAAAAGGGTACTGATTTACACTGACATTGACAATTCTTCAGAGGCATGGGGATTTATCCATCTCGACCAAGTCATCGTCCACATCCCTGAAGAATGGGCAGAAACAAGAGGATTAAATTAATCCTTTTTTGATTGCATAAATATTTTAATTATGTTATCAATTAAATCGGTATTGAGGTAAAAAAATGGATTTAGATTATTTTGATTATGGGAAAAATCAGGGGAAAATTCTAGAAGATATCAAAGAATGGATAAATTCAGATGGTTTCTCTAAAGATGTTGACGGCAGGAAACATACACTTGTCGTAAAAAGAGGAAACAAACAAATGATTCTCATAAAATCATTTATCGTAAAAGAAAAACCCCGAAAGAGAACTCGAAACGAAGTTTTCTTAAATGAATACTCAGGGTTTGAACAATCCATAATAACTATTAATGATTGGTTAGAAAAAATGAACAAAACTAATCCAATAGACATAGACTTCGAAAAAACATTGTCAGAAGAGGGGAAAGGACAAACAGTTAAGGTTTACTTTCTAATAAAAACCAGTGATAACGGCTATGAATTAAGAATAACGGCCGATGTTATGGTTTAAAACAAACTGGAAAAAATCCAGTTTTTGCTTTTTTAGTTTTTAATTAGAATGCATATCTGCTATAATAATTATATTAAAAATAATTTATAAAAAACATGAGCATTATAAAAAATTTACTAGCAATTATTGGCTTTCTTGCTTTAATAATAATCTTTTTAATAATTGTGAATCCTTTTGGAATTGACATGGTAAAGGTAGTCACAATATTATTTAGTAGCGAACAAACATCTACCTACGATCATCCTTATTTGAATACTGAACAAGAAGCTCTTTTGGAGTCGGCTGGAATTGATACTACAAAAATACCAACTACAGTAACAGCAGAACAACAAGAATGTGCCATATCAATCCTAGGAGAGGAAAGGGTTAATGAAATTATAAATGGAAGTTTGCCTTCTGTTATAGAAATATTTCAAGCAAAAGGCTGTTTCTTCTAATTGACAAATAAGTAAATTTATAGTATTAATATCCTAAGGGATAAAATGAAAATAGAACCTTTTATTCAAGAATTAAGAAGAATAAGTTTTTTAATTAAAAAATCTGAGGAAGACGGAGAAGAGGCATTAGAAATGCTCTCAACTCAAATCGGAATCCCCAAGGATGAAATAAAAAAACTTATTACGGAAGAACTATTAGATCAAAATAGTTCAACCAGTTAAGAATCGTAGAAGCAACTGTAAAACAGTTTCGTAAAGCTTCTTTTTTTTATATATTTATTGTATAATAATATCGGTGAGAAAAATGGAGTTAAATCGTTGTTATTTTGCATTATACCTATTATTCTTTGTTGGATTTCCAACATTAGGATACTTCGTATATGGCGGACTGATTGGATTTTTCGCTATAATGGCTCTTTCAATAATTTGCCTCATTGCCTTATTGTTATCGCTAATCCCATATATTGGAATATTTCTCCAGGTATGGGTTATCATTAGCTACATACTCCCATTTATGGAAAATATGGGAATATACAGCACAGCGCTAACAACTTGCATTATCGGATTAACCCTGATTGCCGGGTTAATTATGTGGGTCGTATCAAGCGAAATGGGTGAGGGTAAAGTTAATAACTTTATTGCTTACCATAAAAGAGGAATAAATTAATCCTCTTTTAATTTGACTTTTCGATCATTAAAATATAAAACATTGAAGGAGGGATCTTTAAAATGGCAAACGAAAAGGAAATTATTGATTTAATCAAGAACAGTAATGAAGAAAATATTAAGGGCGATTACTTTCATTCAGAAGAATATCTCAATGAGATACAATTCTCTGATGTAATGGACATTATCCTTATATACATTCGGCTTCAGCCCGATATGAAGAATCTTGGAAAAATAAAGTCATCCAAACTCTATAAATTGCTAAAAAATGAGTGGAAGGAATGGCTTTCCAACGAAGAGAACATCGGCTTTATTAATTTAGAATCTGCTTGGAGCAATGGTATTGGTCTAATGGACGGATCTGCTGGAAAAGCAGAAATATACATGTCATACATAGCTAGATTAAATAGTTATGAATATCTTCTTCTGTTCTACTGCTACCCAGAAGAGTTACCTGGTGGTTGGCCAGAGTACAGAAAAATGATAATGACAATGGTTTTACCAAAATGGAAGAGAGAGCAGAATCTTCAAAAAATCAATTTGGTCTTTAATCTGGCTGAAATGATTTGCGTAGCCATAAGAAAAGAAGTTGCGGAATGATATTATCTTTCCGCTTTTTTAGTATTGACATATTTAAACTTTCATTTTAAGATGAAAATATGAATGTAGAGTGTGTGGTTCTTTTTATATCTTCTGCTTTCTTCGCTATAATTAACGAAGTTACAGGAATAATGATGCCTCACTCCCCAGAAATAATAGTGTGCGCACTATTAATTATTTCGATTAGCTTTATTGCTGGTCGCATAATGAAAAGGAGGTATTGTTTGAAAGAAAATTGAAAACGTAGAGAAGCAACTGATATCAGTTTCGTTAAGCTTCTCTTTTAATTTATGAAAACGTATTTAAAATCACTAAAATTGTTAAGAAGAGAGAAAAAATTAACAATATTAATTACTATTGGTTGTTTTGTTTTGGCTTGCCTTACTTTAATTGAACCATTCTTCTTTAAGGAAATTATTAATAATTTAATTTCTGCTAATAATAACTTTATACAAATATTTATAGTTTGGATATTAATTGTTGCAATTGACATTGTGCTTTTTATGGCAATCTCATCTTTTGCTTCCTATATCGCTAATAAAATTTACTATAAGTTGTGGCAAGACAAGTTTAAAGATTTATTGAGTCTATCGGTCAATTTTTTTGAGAATAATAGCTCAGGAACAATTATTAGAAATTTTGAAAGAGGTTTAGACAACTTATACATGCTTCATATGAAATTTTTTAGGCATGTTCTACTGGACACTTTTATTGCTTTAATTATTTTTCCTATTCTTTTTTACTTGAATTATAAAATGGGTATATTATTCTTATTAAGCATCCCTGTTTTAATATTGTTTACAATATATGGGAATAAAAAAACAACTCTTAGGCAAAAAGAGGCTGATGAATTATGGTCCAATGTTTCAGGAATTGCTTACGACTCAATTAGCAATATCTTTTTACTTAAAAGTTTTCTTTTAAAAGATGGGATATTAAATAAGATAGCAAAAAAAGCAAAAAAGGGATATGAAGCCCAAGTAGAAGCCTTAAAATGGTGGGGATTCATTACTGGTTTTTCAAGAAGCGTAGGATTAATTCTTAATGTAGTTGTATTCTTCCTTGGAGGAATTCTTTATACGAGAGGAGAAATGACAATTGGAGAAATTATTATGTTCGTTAGTTTTAGCGGAATACTGATTAATTCTTTTAATTCTATTTTTTGGAATGTTAACGAATATCTATGGCAAAGAGAAAAGATAAATTTCTTTTTTAATCTAACAGAGGAAAAACCTAAAATTATAAACTCCAACAATATTATAAAGTTAGAAAATATAAAAGGTGATATAGAATTCAAAAATGTTTGTTTTTCTTACGAGAAAGAAATGGATACTTTAAACAATATTTCTTTTAAGATAAATCACGGGGAAACGATTGCTTTTGTTGGACACACTGGATCGGGAAAATCAACTACTGCTAATCTTATGTCTCGATTCTATGATATTCAAGAAGGGGATATATTAATTGATGGAAATAGTATTAAAAATATTGATATTGAATTCCTTAGAAAAAATATTGCTATTGTTTTTCAGGAAAATACTTTTTTCAATGGAAGTTTTTTAGATAACCTAAAAATTAATAATGAAATAACAAATGAAGAAATAGAGAGTGCCTTAAAAAAAGCTCACATCTTAGATGTTGTTTTAAAGAATAAGAAGGGGCTAAATCAAGTTATAGGAGATAGGGGAATTAAGCTTTCAGGAGGAGAGAAACAAAGATTAAGTATTGCACGTGCTATTCTTAAAGATGCTCCAATACTTATACTAGACGAAGCAACCTCTGCTTTAGATGCCGAAACAGAAAATAAGATTCAATCAGCAATATCTAATTTAATAAAAGGAAGAACTACTATTATTATCGCTCACAGACTATCTACTATTAAAAAAGTAGATAGGATTTTTGTTTTCAAGGATGGAAAAATTATTGAAACAGGAAATTTTGAAAGTTTGATGAAGAAGAAAGGAGCTTTCTACAAACTTACAAATTATCAGACAACGATATAGTAGGTCTTTACAAAATTAAATATATATAGTATAATATTAATTACAATCTGAGGGATTGACTATGAAACAGGAAGAAATTAATGTTTTATTAAAGGCATCAGAGATGCCGGACTGTAAGGAGGACTTCATTCTTGAAGTCGAAGGAAACATAAAAACACTTCTCGTAGAGATTGAGAAGTACAAAAAAGGAGCCGATACCGAGCTCCAAAGAAAAATAATTGTTTCGAATTTTTTAGAAGTGAGAAAAATACCACTTCAAAAAAGAACAGAAGAAATAATTATTGGTTCTTAATGGGTGATAACTAAAAGTTTCACCCTCTTTTTTTTATTTGACAAT
>JBBABL010000015.1:0-11497 GCA_041657645.1 Minisyncoccota bacterium | reverse complement strand
TTTTTTAACTTCTGAAAAAATAATAGCTTCCATCTCTTCATCTGTCACTTTCATTTTTTCTTTTATTTCTTCTTCTGGCAAACTACTTAATGAAACTCTTTTCTCCATTTCTTTATTAAAAACAGCCGAAATTACCATCCTTAAAACAGAGATATTCGGCTCCTTTTTTTCTTTTAATGAAGAAAGTAATTCTTTTTTTATTTCTTCTATTATCATATTTTACCTAGTTTTTTTGCTTTTTCAAATTCTTTCTTTTTCTCTATTTTAACTAAAGTTCCCCTTCTTTCCAAATTTTTGCTTTTTGGTTTCTTGGCAAATCTTTTCTTTCTTGCTTCAATCAAAATACCACTTTTTTGTACAGCTTTTGTAAAGCGATAAACTAGAGATTGTGAATTTTCCTTAGCTTGTTTCTGGATTTTCATAATTCTATTTTTCTTTTAATATTTTTTTTAATTCTGTTACTATATCTTCTTGTTTTACTTCGACCTGTTTACTTGTTTTCATGTTTCTTATTAATATCATTCCATCGATAGCTTCTTTCTGCCCAAGGATAATAACTGCTTTAGCCCCTAACCTACTTGCCTTTCCCAGTTGTTCTTTTAAACTATCCTTGCTAAAGCTTTCGCCTACTTTAAACCCTGCGCTTCTCAACTCTTCTAATATTGGCAAACTTTTCTTTTTAGCTAATGGTCCAATTTGAGTAAAGAATATATCTGGAATACCATGAAGAATTGGCTTTGTCCTTGTTTCTTTCATTTCAACGATGATTCTTTCTATTCCTGCAGCAGCTCCACAAGAACTAATTTCTTCCCCTCCTAAGGCTCTGGCTAGATTATCATATCTTCCGCCTCCTGCCAAGGCTACAGGAATAATTCCTTCTCTTGTAGACTCTATTTCAAATACTGTTCTTGTATAATAATCAAGGCCTCGAACAAGTTCACTATCTAACGAATATGGTATTTTTAATTCATCTAAATATTCTAATACATTTTTTAAGTGCTTCTTACAGTCTTCGCAAAGATAATCAATGGTCTGAGGCGCACCAATCAAAGCTTGTTTACATTTTTCGTTCTTACAATCGAATACTCTTAATGGGTTAGTCTTAATTCTTTTTTGACAATTCGCACAAAGAGATGTTTTTTTATCTTTTAAAAATTTTAATAATTCCTTTTTGTAAATTGGCCTACATTTTTCATCTCCAATTGAATTAACCTTAACTACTAAATCTTTTAGTCCAATTTCTTGTAAGAACTTATACATTATTAAAATTGATTGGGCATCAATAATTGCATCATCTTCTCCGATAATCTCAATTCCAAATTGGTTGAATTGTCTAAATCTTCCTGCTTGAGGTTTTTCGTATCTAAAGAATGGCCCGAAATACCACAATCTAACTGGCTGAGGAAGAGAAATAAAGCCATGTTCAAGATATGCTCTCATTATAGGAGCAGTTCCTTCTGGCCTTAGTGCTAAGAAATCTTTACCTTTAGTTTTTAAAGTAAACATCTCTTTTTCTACAATGTCAGTATCTTCTCCAATACTTCTCATAAAGAGATTATAATCCTCTAAGATGGGAGTATCTATTTTTTCGAAATCATAAAACTCAACAATCTTTTTTGCTATATTCTGTATCTTCTCATAATATGCTTGGTTTTGAGGCAAGATATCATGCATTCCTGTTGGACTTTGAAATTTTGGTTTTGCCATATAATTAATATGATGATTCTGAACTTATAGTATTTTTTAAAATCTCGAAAGGAGAAAATCTCATCAACACCCTTCCTGTAATGTTGTCAAAAGGAACTAGTCCCCATTTTCTTGAGTCTGAGGAATAGTTTCTATTGTCCCCCATAACAAAATATTGATTTTCTTCTAATGTTACTGGACTAATATTATTATTTACAGACCAGCTATCCAGTCTCTCTTTTGAAAGATAAATACTTTCATCTATCTTAAAACTTTCGTCTTCTTTGGTGATCAAAATCTCTCCATCATTAATCTCAACTGTTTCTCCTGGTAAAGCAATGATCCTCTTAATATATTTTAATGATGTATTCAATGGATATTTAAAGACAATTACTTCGCCTCTTTCTGGACTCCTAAGATTATATGATAATTCATCAATTATTAGATAATCACTTGAAAAATAATTGGGCTCCATTGAAGACCCTTTTACTATAAATGGTTGGAATAAAAAAGTCCTTATTGGAATAACAATCAATAAGGCAATAACCAATATCTTTAAGGAATCTGTTAAAAAATCTACAACTTCTTTTAATTGCATTAAATTGATTATACAAGAAAATATATAATTAGACAAGAGCTTAAAAATTAGTATAATAAATATATGAAACTAATTGTTGGACTTGGAAATTATGGCGATGAATATCAAAAAACCAGACATAACTATGGTTTTATGGTAATCGATACTTTTGCTAAAAGGAATAATTTTCCTGATTTTAAGCTTTCGTTATCTTCCCTTCTTTCTATTAAGGACAATATTATTCTTGCAAAACCACAGACATACATGAATAATTCTGGCAAAGCCGTAAAAGCAATTATGGATTACTACAAAATAGAACTAAAAGATATTGTTATTGTTCATGACGATATTGATATTGATTTAGGAAAAATTAAAGAAGACAAGGATAGAGGATCGGCTGGCCATAACGGAATAAAATCATTAATCGATAATTTAAAAACAAAGGATTTCACAAGATTAAGACTAGGGATTAATTCTGATTTCGGAGAGAAACCTCTTGAAACCATCGTCCTTGAAAAATTTACGGCAGATGAGGAAGTTATTGTTTCTAAAACTATTGAAAAATCTATAGAAATTTTATGCTCTATCATAAAGGAAGTATAATTTGGAATAATTTTTGTTTAGCTATTATTGGCTCAAGGGACTGTTCTGAAGAAGCAAAAAATGAAGTCTTTAAAATTGTAGAGTCTATCCCTCAAAATATTGTTATTATTTCTGGGCTTGCAAGAGGAATCGATACTTCTGCTCATTGCTCAGCTCTTAAAACTAATAAGAAAACCATTGCTGTTCTGCCCTGTGGGATTGAAACAATATACCCTAAGGAAAATAAAACTCTTAGCGAGGAAATAATAAAGTCAGGTGGAATGCTTGTTTCTGAATATTTAGGCAAGGCAAGAGCAAATGGAAGAACGTTCTTTTTAAGAAATAGGATTATTACAGGATTATCTTCGGCTGTTTTAGTTGCCCATGCAAAAACAAAGTCAGGAACAATGAATGCAGTTGGCTTTGCCAAGAAACAAAAAAAGCCGATATATGCTATTCCTGGTTCAGAAGGAACTGATTTCCTTCTTTCAAATGGAGCCTACCCTGCTTCTGATTTGCCTTTACTATTTAAAAATGATACTAATTAATCATGAAATCTCTAATTATTGTTGAAAGTCCAACCAAAGCAAACACTATTAAAAAGTTTTTAGACAAAGATAAAACTGTCTTATCTTCTTATGGACATATTCGTGATTTACCTAAAAGTAAAATTGGCATAGATGTTGATAATGATTTTGAAATAAAATATGTCATTCCCACTAAAGCTAGGAAAAACTTTAATCTACTTAAGAAAGAAGTAGAAAAAAATGAAAAAGTATATATCGCAACCGATCCAGATAGAGAGGGAGAAGCAATTGCTTGGCACTTAGTAGAAGCCCTTAACTTAAAAAATTACCAAAGAATATCTTTTCATGAGATTACTAGCTCGGCAATCAAAGAAGCGCTAAATAATCCAGGAGAAATTGATAATAATTTAGTTAATGCCCAACAAGCAAGAAGAGCATTGGATAGAATTGTGGGATACAAGTTGTCCCCTTTTCTTTGGAAAAAAATAATGAGAGGGCTTTCTGCAGGAAGAGTTCAATCAGTTGCCTTGAGATTGATTGTTGACAGGGAAGAGGAAATTAAAAACTTTAAACCAGAAGAATACTGGAGTATATCTGTTAATCTAAAAAAAGATGCTCAGTTTGAAGCAATATTAAAAACCCCTAAAATGGGCATTAAAAATAAGAAAGAAGCAGAAAAAATATCTGACGAATTAAAAATATCAAGCTATACCGTTAAGTCTGTTTCTAAAAAAGAAGTAAAAAAAAGCCCTCTTCCACCATTAACAACTTCTACATTACAACAGGAAGCTTCTAAAAAGTTTGGATATACCTCTAAGAAAACTATGAAGTTAGCTCAAGATCTTTATGAAAAAGGTTTAATAACTTATCACCGAACCGACTCTTTAAATATTTCGACTGAGGCCTTAAAAATGGCTAGTGAATATATTAATAATAATTTTGGAGATAAATATTATCAACAAAGGTTTTTTAAAACTAATAAAAGAGCTCAGGAAGCTCATGAAGCTATAAGACCAACGTCCATCAAAGAAGAAGTAGACCCTCAACATAAGAAAGTTTATGATTTAATCAAGAATAGGTTCTTAGCCTCTCAAATGAAAGAGGCTATCTTTGACTCAACAAAAATAGAAATTGAAACAGATAAAGGACGTTCGTTGCAATCAAATGGCTCTATTCTAAAATTTGATGGTTTTCTTAAAGTTTATCCAATGAAATTTGAGGAAAAAGATGCTCCATTGGTAAACGAGAATGATAATCTTACTTTTATTGAAGTAATTCCGCAAGAACATTTTACACAACCCCCTGCTAGATATACAGAAGCCAAACTTATTAAGGAGCTAGAAGAAAATGAAATTGGAAGACCATCAACATATGCTCCAATTATCTCAACAATACAATTAAGAAATTATGTGGAGAAAAATAAAGAGAGAAGGTTTGTTCCTACCGAAATAGGAACTAATGTAACTAAGATGCTTACCTTACATTTTCCTGAAATAGTAGATATTAAATTTACAGCAAAAATGGAAAATGATCTTGATAATGTTGCTGAAGGAAAAGAAGATTGGAAAGAAATATTAAGAAAATTCTACAATCCATTTAACAAAAACCTTGAAGAAAAATATTTAAATGTAGAGAGGGAAACACCTGAGCCAGTATTAACCGATGAAATATGTCCAAAATGCGGAAAACCAATGATGATTAAAGTAGGACGATTTGGAAAATTCCTAGCCTGCTCTGGATTTCCAGAATGCAAGTCTACAAAAACTATAAATGATGAAAGAAAAAAAACAGGAGTTACCTGTCCGAAATGTGAGCAAGGAGAATTAATTCAAAAAAAATCTAAAAAAGGAAGAATATTTTATGGCTGTCCTAATTGGCCAGACTGTGATTTTGCTGTTTGGGATAAACCAACTGGAAAAATTTGCCCAGAGTGTAACTCTTTAATGGTTGAAAAGGGAGGAAAAGAAAAGTGTTCAAATAAAAACTGCGGGAAATAATTATTTCCTTAGTTTTTTAAGCCATTGATTAACTTCTTCTTCTGATTTAAATTCAAAACTAAAGCGAATAGTATCTTTCTTTTTTTCTATCTTTATATTCTCTAAGTCTAAAACTTGCTTAACTTTTCTTTGTAAGAAATCGTCAATAACACCAGGCTTTTCTTTAGCAGATTTTTCTTTTGGCATTGCTCCACCATTCCTCTCTCTTACTCTTCTCTCTGTTTCTCTTACTGAGTATCCATTAGTAATTATCTCTTCTAAGAGTTCTTTTATTAATTTAATGTCTTTTGCTCCTAATAATGCTCTGGCATGACCTTCAGATATAATACCTTCTTTTAATGCTTTCTTCGCTTCTTCAGGCAAAGATAATATTCTTAAAGAATTACTTACAGCTTCCCTACTTATTCCTGATATTTTAGCAATCTCTTTGTCTAATAAACCAAACTCTTCTCTTAATCTTTCAAAAGCCTCTGCTCTATCTATTGGGTTTAAATTCTTTCTCTGAACATTTTCAATTAATGCAACCTCCAGTCTTTCTCTGTTGGTTTGTTCTTTAATTATAACAGGAACCTGTTTTAATCCAATTAATTTTGACGCTCTGAATCTTCTTTCTCCTGCAACAATTATATATTCTGATGAAACACCTTTCTCAGTTTTCTTTTCAATCTTATTCACAATAATCGGTTGAAGCATTCCATATTTTTTAATAGAGTCTGCTAAAGATGAAAGGGCTTCGGAATCAAATTCTTTTCTTGGTTGGTAAGGATTAGGTTTTATTTTTTCAATTTCTATCCAAAAAATAAAATCTTTTCTGATTTTTTCTTCTGGTTGCGAAAAATCTTTTTTAGGTATCAATGATTCTATTCCTTTTCCAATCATATTATTCTTTTTTCATTATTATTTCACGAGCTAATTCTCTAAAAGCCTGTACCCCTTTTGAGTTAGGAGAATGTCTTAATATTGTTTTTCCAGTTGAGGGAGACTCTGAAAGAGAGACTACTCTTGGAATGACCGTATCAAAAACATATCCAGGAAAATTTCTTCTTAAGTCTTTGGCTATCTTTTGACTAACCATATTTTTTTTATTGTACATCGTTAATAGTGCTCCTAATACTTTGATGTTTCTATCTAGATTCTCATTAATCAATTTAACATTGTATAAAAGCTGGTCTAATCCTTCCATGGCTAGGTATTCTGATTGAACAGGAATTAATACTTCGTCAGCCGCGATTAGAGCATTAAGCGTTAAAAGTCCAAGACTAGGAGGGCAATCAATCAAAACAAAATCATAATCGTCTTTAACTGCATCTATAACTTCTTTTAACTTAAACTCTCTCTCTTTCATATTAACTAATTCTATATTTGCTCCAGCAAGATTATAGGAAGTTGGCATAATATCAAAAGCTAAAAATGGTGTATTTTTAATAATATCTCTTGGATTCACTTGCCCTAGAAGAGCTTCGTATAAAGAGGTTGATAGGTCTCTTGGCTTTATTCCTAAAGAAAAAGTAGCATTTGCCTGAGGGTCAAAATCTACAAGTAAAACCTTCTTACCAAAAGCAGTTAAAAACACTGGCAAATTTACAGATATTGCAGTTTTTCCCACTCCTCCTTTTTGATTAGCAATAGCAATTACTCGAGTCATTAAGATAATTTTATCACACCGCTTCCAAATTTACAAACTTTATGTTAGAAATAGATATATGCCGAAGTGGCGGAACTGGCAGACGCGTAGCACTCAAAATGCTATGAGAGTAATCTCGTGAGGGTTCAATTCCCTCCTTCGGCACTAAATTACTTTATCTCCTGGTAAGGTATTTTTATTAATTTTTCTTCCAGGATAAATCAGGGTTCCAATCCCTGTTTTAATATTGTCTCCCATCATTACTCCTAATTTTAATCTTCCTGAATCAATTAAAGATTCTTTAATTTTTACTTTTACATTATTCTTATCATGTCTCAAATTAGCTGTAATCGTCCCCGCTCCTAAGTTACAATTTTCTCCAATAATTGAATCTCCAACATAAGAAAGATGATTAATATTAGTTCCCTTTCCAATAATGGAATTCTTTATTTCAACACTATGCCCAATTTTACAATTATCTTCAATAGAACTATCACCTTTAATAAGACAATTTGGACCAATAATACAATTTTCTCCAATAAATACTTTCCCTTCGATATAGGAACCTGACTTAATAATTGTTCCTTTTTTAATAATTGCTTCTTTGCTAATCGTCGCTCCTTTCTCTATTTTACAATCTTTTGATTTTTTAATTCTAGAAAACAAAGCTAAAAAAGCATTAAATATATCCCATGGATAAGAAGCAGGAGACCAGAAGAAAGCCTTACAAACATTGATTCTTTCTTTTGATTTTTTAATATAATCTGTTAGTTCGTATTCTCCTCTTTCTGATTTTTCTATATTCAAATCAAATATATTTTTATTTAAACAATAAAGACCTGTGTTAACTAAATTGGAACAAGTCTCTTTTGGTTTTTCAATTAACTCTTCCAGATAACCATCTTTTTCAATAACCACACCGAACCCAGTTGGATTATTATGCTCTTTAACAAGTATTGATGGATAATTATCAATTACTTTTTTTATATCTTCTTTACTATAAAAATCATCTCCATTAAGAATAATAAATTTATCTTCTAGGAAGTCCTTCGCTAATCTTGCAGAAGATCCTGTCCCGCAAACATCATTATCTTCAATATATTTTATTCTTATTTTTCCGTAATTATCTCCAAGAGCATCCATTATCATTTCTTTTTTATATCCAACAACAACAAGAACCTCGTTAACTAAACCATTCAATTCGCTTAAATTATGTTCTATTGTAGTTTTACCTAAAAAACTGAAAAGCGGTTTAGGTTTATTTTCAGAAAAAGGGTGAAATCTTACTCCATTTCCGGCAGCTAAAATTATTGCTTGCATATTTTTAATATTAATTTTGATACTTTATCTGGATCATGAACTATTTGGTTTCCCTCTTTTAATAAATCTGCTCCAATATATTTTTTATTTTGAGGAACAGAAGAAAAATCAACCAAATCTAAGAACTGAGGATTATCTTTTTTATACTCCTCGGTATCCATTTTTTTATTATTAAATAAGACGTAATCTAATTCAAACCCTAAACAATTTTCTATTTCCCAAACAAAATCTTTAACAGTAAAATTATTAGATTCACCATTTTTAGTCATTGTATTTACAATATATACTTTTTTAGCTTTACTGTTTTTTAAAGCTTCTCTCATTCCATCAACTAGAAGGACTTGCATTAAGGAAGAGAAGATATCTCCTGGTCCAATTATAACCATATCTGCTTTTTTAATTCTTCTTGCTGTTTGTGGGCATGCTCCAACAGGAGGGTCTAGCAAAAGTTTTTTGATTTTTAAGTTTGGATTATGCTTAGGAACATCGATATTTTCTTCGCCGACAATCTTTTCTCCATTGTCTAGTATTGCTACTAGGTCTGATTTTGAAATTGTTGAAGGTAGTATTTTATGATTACCGATTAAAAGACTGTTCATTCGTTGAAATATTCCACTATATTTTTTTTCTTTAAGGTAAAGTGCTACAAAAATTAAATTACCTAGATTATGTTCAGATAATTCTCCTTTGGGAAACCTAAAATCTAACATTTCTTTTGTTTTTTCATCAAACTTACAAAGTTCAATAAATGCTCTCCTAATATCGCCAGGAGAAATAATGTCGTATTCCTTTCTTAACTTTCCCGACGAACCGCCTGAGTCAAGAACTGCCGAAACAACCGTTAAATTAACATTTTTGTCCTTAAGTCCTCTCAAGACAACCTTTGGCATTGCATTCCCCCCTCCAATACAAACAATGTTCTTTTTTAGAAATGGGTTTTTAAACATTTTTCTATATCTACTTTTTTATCTTTCTCAATATGTTCACTTACTTCATCTTCAAAATTAGGTTTTTCTTTTTTATAAAAAATACCTAAAGGAATTTTTCCTTCTTCATTATAATTCCATTCTTTAATTAAATTTAAAGCTTTATTTTTTGATTCTAAATCTTCACTAACCACCTCGTAACACCTTTCATTCAAAAACTTTATATTATTAAAGAAAGAAACACATGGTTGCATAACTTCTATAAAAGAGAATCCTTGATGATTAATGCCACTAATAATTAAATTTTTAAGATGTTCTAATTTTGCAGAATATCCCCTAGAAATAAAAGTCGCATTAGAAGCAAGCATTAATTCCAAAGGATTAATAGGTTCTTCAATAGATCCATATGGAGTAGACTTTCCTTTTATGCCTTTAGGCGAAACAGCAGTAAATTGCCCTGTAGTTAAAGCAAACAATCTATTATTATGCATAATTACTGTAATATTAGAATTTCTTTTGGCAGAATGTATTAAATGAGAAATACCCTCATCTAAAGCTGCTCCGTCTCCAAGAGAAACTATAATTTTCAATTCTGGATTAGCTAATTTTACTCCCAGCGCCGTAGGAATTGAACGACCATGAAGAGAATAAAAACTATTTATATTCAAATAATCAACTATTTTTGAATTACAACCGATGTCAGAGACAAGAACAATTTTGTCTTTCGAAACCCCTTGAGAGATTAAATCATTGATTGCTAGTTTGATAGCTTGAAGAATTCCAAAATTACCGCAACCAGGACACCATGTATTAATAATGTTTGTTTCTAATTTCATATTAAATGTTCTTTAATTTATTTTCTAAATCCTCTACTCTGAATGGTCTCATGTCATATTTAAGAATACTTTTATCAACTTTAATCCCATGGCATTGAAGTAACTCTTCCATTTGCCCTAAAGCACTATATTCAACAGATATTAATTTATCAACTCCTTTCATTGCTATCTTAAATTGTTTTATAGGGAAAGGCTGAACAATAAGAGGCTGAATTAACTTTAATCCTAACCTCTCAGCTACCTCTAAAGCAACTCCTTTGGTTGAACCCCAAGCAATAATAGCTTTGTTAGATTTCTTATTTCCTAAAACATTGACTGCTCCTGGAACATCCATTTCTTTTTCCATTTCTTTAAACTTTCTTAATCTCTTCTCCTGCATTAAAATAATTGATTCTTCATCTTCAACAGATAATCCATTTATATCATGTTCGTAACTAGTTCCCTTAACAACTGCCTTATCTCCAGGAAAAGCCATCGGAGAAATTCCATTCTTTGTATTTTCATATCTTGCATAATCACCTTTTCCATTCCATAAAAGAGGTTTTTCTTTTTTAATTGTTTTTAAAATATTACTATCAAATTCAAAAGTGCTTTCTGATAAATCTTTATCAATTAATAATATCGCTGGATTTTGATATTTCCAAGCTAAATTTAATAATTTACCTGACCAGTAACAAGCTTCATTAGCATCACCTGGAACGGCAATAATCCTCTTAAAATCTCCATGTCCTGCATTAAGAGTAAAAAGTAAATCGGACTGACCACTATATGTTGGCACCCCTGTTGCTGGACCAGACCTTTGACTACTTATAATTAGAACGGGCGTTTCTGCTTGAGCTGCCAAGCTTATCCCTTCAGTCATTAAAGCAAAACCGCCACCCGATGTTCCTACCATTGAACGTTTACCAGCAAATGATGAACCAATCGCTGTATTAATTACAGATATTTCATTTTCTAATTGAACAACCTTTATATTTAAATCATGCTCTCTTTCTGCTAGATAATGAAGAATGCTTGTAGCGGGGGTCATTGGATATGCATAATAAATATCAAGTCCTGCTTTAACTGCACCTAAAGCAACAGCTTCGTTTCCTGTTAAAAGAGGGCTTTCACCAACTTTTAAGTTATCGATTTTTATAATGTTTTCTGTCTCTTCGTAAACTTTTTTAGCAATCTCTAAATTCTTTTCAATCCCTTTTTTGATTTCTCTTCTTAAAACATTTTCCAATATTTTCCATTCTATTCCTAATGACTTACTAAATCCTGCAATTAGAGCAATATTACACATGATCGGAAGACCGCATAGTTCCTTAATGACAGAATCAGCTCCTATGCCCACGCCTCCGTCTTTTTTAATCTTATCTTTATTAAAAATAAGAAGTCCATCTTTTTTCAGTGACTTTTCATGTTTATTAATTGTAT
>JBBABL010000014.1:0-11541 GCA_041657645.1 Minisyncoccota bacterium | reverse complement strand
CGTTAAGCCTTTCATGCAGGTCGGAACTTACCCGACAAGGGATTACGCTACTTTAACACGGTCAGAGTTACCGCGGACGTTCACCGGAGGCTTGGAGCAGTCAGCTGCTCCGCTCTCGGTCCGCAAACATAATCTCTGAGTTCCTTTATCAATCGCAATATGTCTTACCTTTATTTAAACAAAAGACACACGAAATTATTATTTACTTGCTACTTACTACTAACTTACTCAAACTACTCACTTGCAGAAACTCAGGATCGTTTACGAAACAAGAGCGGAGCAACCGCCACTTTTCACACTCCAGCACTGGTCAGGCCTCAGCCCCTATACTTCCTCTTACGAATTAGCAGGGACCTGTGTTTTTGATAAACAGTCGCTAGAGACACGCTTGCTGCGGCCTTTCTTCTTTCAAAGAAAGGCAGATCTTATTCCTAAGTTACGATCACTTTTTTGCCGAGTTCCTTCAGGATCTTTCACTTGTTCACCTTAGCACACTTGTGCCCATCCACCTGTGTCGGTTTTAGTACGGATCCAACATTCTTAGCCTTGCGGGCTTTTCTTGTCGACTTGCTCACTTGACTTAACTTGTCCGAAGACAAGCTGCGCTCCTATTCTTGGGTTGCCCCTCAAATAGTCGACGGAAATCCAATAATCCGCTCAAGCTACTAAATCGCGTCACCCTTCAGAAAAATGTTAGAGGGCCGGAATATTAACCGGCTGTCCATCAGATAAACCTTTCGGCTTCTCCTAAGGCCCGCCTAACCCTTGGTTGATCTACATTGCCAAGGAAACCTTGGATTTACGGTGTTGAAGAATCTCACTTCAATTGTGGTTACTCATGCCAACATTCTCACTCCTCATCGCTCCACAAAACCTCACGGTTTAGCTTCAGCGCAATAAGGACGCTTCCCTACCCCTGATATCTAAAAGATACCAAGTCGTATCTTCGGTACTAAACTTTAGCCCCGGAAATCTTCGGCGCAAAATCTCTTAACTAGTAAGCTGTTACGCACTTTTTAAAGGATAGCTGCTTCTAAGCTAACCTCCTAGCTATCTGAGAAATTTTACCTCCTTACTTACACTTAGTTTAGATTTAGGGACCTTAGATGACGATCTGGGCTGTTCCCCTCGCGACAATGGAACTTCGCTCCCACTGTCTGACTCCCTCTGCATATATTCCGGCATTCGGAGTTTGATAAAAATACCTAGCCGAAGCCGCGGTATTTCTTTCAGTGCTCTACCTCCGGAATACTCGATCAGAGAGGCTAGTCCTAAAACTATTTCGGGAAGAACCAGCTATTACCAAACTCGATTAGCTTTTCACTCCTTACCACAGCTCATCCCAATGTATTGCACGACAAACGGGTTCGGACCTCCACTTTCATTTCTGAAAGCTTCATCCTGGCCATGGCAAGCTCGTCTGGCTTCGGGTCCTCCTCCACCAATTATATTCGCCCTATTAAGACTTGGTTTCCCTGTGCCTCCACGCCATAAGCGCTTAGACAAATTGGTAAAAGAGACTCGTTGGCTCGTTCTGCAAAAAGCACGCCATCACTAATATAAATATCAGCTCTGACTCCTTGTAGGCATAATGGTTTCAGATTCTATTTCATCGTCCTTACCGGACTACTTTTCACCTTTCCCTCACGGTACTAGTGTATTTAGCCTTAGCGGGTAGTCCCGCTGGATTCCTGCCGACTTGTCTTGATTCGACAGTACTCAAGAAAGATAACAAGGAGCGCAATTTAATTTTCACTTACCGGACTTTCACCGTCTATGGTTTCACTTTCCAGAGAAATTCAGTTAATTAAATTACTGGTAACTCCCTCTAATTAAATAGAAGTTATCCCCTTACAACCACCATTCATGCAAAGCACGAATGATTTTGGGCTTCTCCCCTTTCGCTCGCCGCTACTTAGGGAATCACTATTGTTCTCTTTTCCTCCGCCTACTGAGATGTTTCACTTCAGCGGGTTCGCATCGGATTTAACTCCGACAATTTCGTTTTAACGAAATTAGGTTTCCCCATTCGGAAATCCCCGGTTCATAGGTTGCTAACACCTTCCCGAGGCTTATCGCAGCTACGCCACGTCCTTCATCGCGTCTGGTCCCAAGGCATCCACCATTTGCCCATAAAAAATAACCTTTGATTAGCAAATAATAATTTTATTCTTATTCACATATTTTATTTTCAATATACCTTACATAAAAACAAAAAAGACGCTTACGGAGCGGCTTTTGAAACAGACTAAGAAGACTATCTCAAACCGCCTTATATTTATGTGTCTTGTTATTTATCATGCTCTATTAATTTAGCAGATTAAAAAATAATGTCAAGTCCTGGGGATAAAATAAAAAGCACTGTGTGTGCTTATTATTTTGGCGCCCTTAATTCTTCGGTTTCAACCAGTACATCATGAAAGTCATCTAGGTTTTCTAATACCATTCCTGCCCCCCTTGCTACTGCTGTCATTGGATCTTCAATTATATATGTTGGTATATTTGTTTCCTTAATAATCATTTTATCAAGCCCTCTTAATTGAGCTCCTCCACCTGCTAAAGCAATTCCTTTCTTCATAATATCAGCTAATAATTCTGGAGGCGTAACTTCAATTGTATTTTTAATTTCCGTAACAATTTGATTAGCAGATTTTTCTAAAGCTTTTTTAACATCAGTCTGAGAAATAATAACTTCTTCTGGGAGGCCTGTCACTAAGTTTCTTCCTCTCATTGGCATAGTCTTATTATCCGCCTTTAAAGGTTCTTTCTCAAAGTACACCGCTCCAATATTTATCTTAATATTCTCTGCAGTTCTTACGCCAATAAGTAATTTATATTTATCTTGAGAGAATTGAATAATATCATTATTCAATTTATCTCCTGCAACCCTTAAGCTCTTAGACACGACTATTCCTCCTAAGGATATTACAGCAATTTCAGCGGTTCCTCCTCCAATATCAACTATAAAGTTCCCTGAGGGGTCCTGAACTGACATCCTTGCCCCAATAGCAGCCGCCATTGGCTCTTCAATCAAAAATACCTCTCTGGCTCCTGCAGACTTAGTTGCGTCCTTAACCGCCTTCTTTTCAACTTCAGTAACACCTGATGGAATACCAACAATAACCCTTGGTTTTAAAAATGTAAATTTATCTTCTCTTGCTCTTTCAATTAAATATCTAAGCATCTGCTCAGTTACTTCAAAATCAGAAATGACTCCATTAACTAGTGGCCTAATCGCAACAATATGCCCTGGAGTTTTTCCAACCATTTTTTCTGCCTCACGACCAATAGCCAAAACCTGTCCTGTTTTTTTATTCAAAGCAACAACCGATGGTTCAGATAAAATAATTCCACGACCACGCACATAAACTAAACAATTAGCTGTTCCTAGGTCTATTGCAATATCTTGAGATAGTCTTCCAAGTATTTCTTTAAAGTTCATTTTTAATAAATCCAATTAATTTTTTAATTTCTACTATTTGTGTCTTGTCTTCTCCTCTTTTCTTAATTTCAACGCTTAATTGTTTTAATGTTTTTTCACTTACAATAACTCTTAAATAACAACCAATTAAGTCGCAGTCATTAAGTTTTTCTCCTGCGCTTTTATCCCTGTTATCATATAATACTTCAATTCCCTCCTTTTGTAAATTATTGTAGATTTCTTCAGCATCAGCATTAATAGAGACTAAATGAACTTTGTAAGGAGATATTTCTTTAGGCCAAACAATTCCCTTATCATCGTGGAAAACTTCAACAATCGCTCCCATTACCCTAGTAATGCCTAATCCATAACATCCCATTAAAATGTTTTTACCTTCGTCGTCTTTAAAATTAAATACACTTGAATATTTATCATCAAGCTTAAAAATATTTCCAACTTCAATTGATTTCTTTTCTTCAAACTCTTTAGACCCACAAGCACATTCATTCTCAAAAACTTCTCTATTAAAAGATGCTCCGCACTTCTTACATACATATATGATATCTTCTCCTGCATCAGTTACCGTCTGAAATTCGTGAGAATAAGCTGAAGAAAATTCCCCTCCGCTAGCTAAAGTAAAATATGTTTTATCTTTAATTCCGCATCTTTCGTAAATTTTAAAATAAGCTTCTTTTACTTTCTCATAATAACTATTCAAATCCTCTGAATTGGTATGAAAAGAATATAAATCTTTCATTATAAAATCTCTTCCTCTTAATAGTCCTGATTTAGCTCTTGGCTCATTCCTAAACTTTGATTGTATTTGATAAATATATTTAGGAAAGTCTTTTGATGAAGAAGTATATTTTTTAACTAACGGTGTTACTATTTCTTCATGAGTCCAGCCTAAACCAAGTTTTTCATTTTCTATCTTATACATTTCAGGAACATTCCATCTTCCTGTTTTCTCCCAATTTTCTTTTGGTAGTAAAGAAGGCATAACAACCTCCTGTCCATTAATATTGTTTATTTCTTCTCTCACTATTTTTTTAATATTTTCTAAGACTTTAAACCCCAACGGAAGATAGGAATATATTCCTGCTCCAATCTTATCAACAAAACCAGCTCTTATTAAAAGTTGCGCATTAATACTTTTTTCGTCTTTTGGATTTTCTTTTACTGTCTTTATTAATAAATCTGTTTGTTTCATACTATTTAAATATTATATCTTTAAATTGAAAGAAGTCTTTAAATATTAATACAATTGCTAAAAGTATAAGGAAAATAAAACCTACTGATTCTATCTTAACTTGTAATTTTTTAGAAAATATATTTTTATTAATTTTCTCCAATAGCGTGAAAATAATCTTCGCTCCGTCCATTGCAGGAATAGGAAGTAAATTAGTAATACCAACAGCAATAGAAAGGATGGCTATTAGATTTATCATTGCGTAAAGTCCTTGCGTTAAGGTAACTTTTGTTATTGCATAAATACCAATTGGCCCAGCTAATGATTGTCCGATAACTTCAGGAGAATTATTTTTAAAGGCATAAGAAAAAACGTCTCCAATGGTTGAGAAAGAATAATCAATAATATTATAAGAATGTATAAATCCTACAAATACCTTTTCAATTAAAGATTCATAACTAACAATTGCTAATTCTCTTAATCCAACTCCAAGTGGACCTTCTGTGTCAGGGTAATCAATTCGCGGAGTAACAGCAATCTCTTTTCCCAATCCAGTGCTTAAGATAATCTCACTTCCCTTGTTTTCCGCAACAACAGAAACAAAGTTATCCACTCCCTCTATTTTATTTCCATTAATAGCAACTACATAATCACCTAATTCAAAATCTGAACCATATAGAGGAGAACCTTCTTCAATGTAAGTTATAGACGGATAATCTGCTTGATTTCCAAAGGGAAATTCATAATCACTAAACATCATCCCTTGCTGAAAGTTAAAACCGGAAAATCCGATTAAGAAATAAAATAAAAATGAAGCAAAAATTATATTCATTAAAATACCTCCCCCACAAATCCATAACTTTTGCCAAACATTAGTTCTATCGTAAGTTGAGTTATTATCTTCACTTTCTTCACCATCTATCGCACACATTCCCCCGAAAGGAATTGCTCCTATAAAATATTCTGTCTCCCCCTTCTTCTTTTTCCATATTTTAGGAGGAAAACCAATTCCAAACTCGTGAACAATAACGCCTGATTTTTTAGCAGCAACAAAATGTCCAAACTCGTGAACAAGAATTACTATTCCTAATATTATGAAAAATACAATTATATCTATAATAAACATTATCCCTCTATTTCTGCTTTTTTACGGCTTATGAATTCATCTATCTTTTTATTATACTTATCAACAACTTCCTGTAATTTATCTTTTCCTTTAAACTTAGCGTCCTCTCCAATTATTCCCTCTCTACTTTTTTCCTGTATTTCTGACCATGCCTCATCTCTGTGTTTTCTGATTGTTTTTTTAGCATCATCATTTACTTGAGAAACTGCCTTAACTATCTCTTTTCTTAACTCTTCGGACATCATTGGCATATTAATCATAATACTTTCTCCAACGATAACAGGAGATAATCCAGAATTTTCTGAAAGGATAGCTTTTTCAATCATAGGCAAATAAGTAGGATCCCATGGTTGAACGCTTAATTGTCTCGCACTAGGAACGGAGATTGAAGCAAGTTGAGAAATAGGCATCATTTGTCCATAACAATCAACTTGAATATTCTCCACCAAAGCTGGGGAAGCTCTTCCTGTTCTGAAACTTCCTAATTTTTTAGTTACAAATTCAATTACTTTGTCCATCTTAGGCTCTGCATCTTTAATAATTTGTTCGTACATATTTTTATAATTTTATTAATAAATTTTCTAATAATAACTTTTTGTTCGCATTACTATTCTCTATCATATATTTCATTTTTTCAAGCTCATCTATCATTTCCTTTACTTTTTGAAGAGAGCAGTTAAGCATGCTTCCCTTATTATTTAATAATTTTAATTAACATCTCTCTTCTTAAAAATCTCTCCCATATATCTATTATTGCATTAATCTTCCCCTTGTCATCTTTAAATTTTTCAGCATATTCAAATCTTTTTTTCATCTTAGAATTAGAAAGAGAAACGATATCATCAATTGAATTGTTAAATAAATCTATTTTCTCTTGATTTTCAAAAAAATTGATGGCCTTACCTATCTGACCAGAAGATATAAGAGCAATTTCGCTAGCTTTTTCTGATAAAGCACCTAAAGATATTAAATGTTCTTCTATCTCACTTTTTGCAACTAATGAAAATTTTACTTCCTGCATTCTTGATCTTATTGTTTTTAAAATCATCTGAGGGTAAGAAGTTATAAAAATAATTAATGTATCCCCTTTTGGCTCTTCCAGCATTTTAAGGAATGCATTCTGAGCATCTTTTCTCATTAAATGACTATCATCAATAATCAAAACTTTTAACTTGCCATAATATGATTTTAATGAAAGTTTCTGTTTTGCTTTCCTTATTTCATCAATCTCTATATTGCCTTCAATAGGAGAAACAATACTAACATCAGGATTATAATTACTATTTCCAAAAATTTTATTAATAAGGTCGAAGGCAATCATCTTTTTTCCAATCATCTCTGGTCCTGAAAAAAGAAGAGCATGCGGAATATTTTTATTGTCAATAATTCGATAAAGTAATTCTCTTTTTTTAGTATTACCTATAATCATTTTGTTATTCTTTCAATGTTAGCTCCTAGTTTTCTAAGCCTTTCTTCTATTTTTTCATAGCCCCTATCAACTTGATAAATATTTCTTATAGTCGTCTCACCTTTAGCAATCAATCCTGCTGTAATTAGAGAAGCACCACCCCTCAAATCAAAAGAACCCATATCTGCACCATATAATTTCTTAACTCCCGTTATAATCGCTCTATGCGGATCAGAGAAAAATATATCTGCTCCCATCTTAGTTAAGCCTTCCATGTATTTTAATCTTCCCTCATACAAAGGATCGTGAATAAGAGTCGCTCCTCTTGTCTGTGTCGCTAATACACCCATCACAGAAAGTAAGTCTGGTGGAAATCCAGGGAAAGGAAGAGCTTGTATTTTTTTAATCTTCATGTCCTTAGAAGGAAGCACTCTAACGTCAGCAAGATTTTTATTTCTTTTTATTATTTCAAAATTAGCCCCACAATCTTCTAACTTTTTAAGTGTATATTCTAAGAAGGGGTATTCAACATTTTTGATTAAAATGTCTCCTTTAGTTGCTAAGGCCATAATAATAAAAGTTCCTGCTTCTGTTGGATCATACATTAAGAAATGTTTAAATCCTTTTAGTTTTTTATTCCCTTTAATTTTTAAAGTATGACAACCTACTCCTTTAATTTTCACTCCCATCTTCTTCAAAACTCTAGCAAGTTCTTGATTTTGATAGTCCCCGTCAGCAACTTTAATTGTAATCTCTTCGTTAAGTAAGCTTGCATATAATGTAATGTTTGTTGTTGCTGTAACAGATAATTCGTCTAAAATAACTACATCATCTTTAATTTTTTCAGGTGCAGTTATAACAAAATTCTTTTTATCTTCTTTTATCTTTGCCCCTAATTGAGAGAAAGCATCTAAGTGGGTGTCAATCGGTCTTACTCCAATAACACAACCTCCTGGCTGAGGAAGAGATACCTTTTTAAACCTTGCCAATATTGCTCCAAACAAAAGAACTGACCCTCTGAACTTTAGAACTAAATCTTTATTCATTTTTTTAGGATCCATGTTCTTTGCATTTATCCTAACCTTTCTTTTCCCAATCCACTCAACTTTTACTTTCATGCTTTCAAAGATTTCCAACAATCTAAAAACATCTTCCACTAAAGGTAGGTTATCAATGATACAATCTTTGTCAGTTAAAAGCGCAGAAACTAAAACAGGAAAGGAGGCATTCTTAGAGCCCCTTGTTTCTATTTCTCCACTTAATTTATTTCCTCCTTGTATTAAAAATGCTTCTTCTGGCATATTTATTTTTTTGACATTATGCTTTTCTTATATAAGTCTAGATTATCTAAAACTGCACCGGTTCCTTTAGCAACACAATTTAAAGGCTCTTCGGCAACAAAACACGGCACTCCAGTAGACTGAGATAATAATGATGCAATATTCCTTAAACAAGCTCCTCCTCCTGCAACAACCATTCCCTTATCCATAATATCAGCAGAAAGTTCTGGTGGAGTTTCTCTTAAAACATTTTTAACACATTGGACTATTTCAGAAAGAGGCTCCGTTATTGCCTCGCAAACTTCATTAGAAGAAATCTTTAATGTTTTTGGTAATCCAAGCTCCAAATCTCTTCCTCTTATTTCCATATACTTTGGCTCTTTCTCCATTAGGGCTGTTCCTATATTCATTTTAATCGCTTCAGCAGTTTGATCTCCAATAGCTAAGTTATGTTTGTTTTTAATATATTCAGAAATAGCATTATCTAATACATCTCCTGCTACTCTCAATGAACGAGCAGAAACTATTCCTCCTAAGGATATTACGGCTACTTCTGCTGTTCCACCGCCAATATCAACAATTAAGTGCCCTGATGATGAATTAATTGGGATACCAGCTCCAATTGCAGAAAGAATTGGTTCTTTTGCGATAAAAACTTCTTTTGCTCCTGCTTGAATGCCTGATTCAATCACAGCTCTCTTTTCTGTAGAAGTAATGCCTGCTGGCACACCTATTAGAAGTTCTGGCTTTAAAAATTTAAAGAAACCTGTGTTAACTTTATTAATAAAGTGCCTAATCATTGCTTGAGTAATCCTGTAATCAGCAATAACACCATCCTTTAATGGTCTAAAAACTTGTATTGATTCTGGAGTTCTTCCAATCATTTCTTTTGCCTCGTGACCAACAGCTAAAATCCTATTTTCTTGTAAGGAAACAGAAACAACAGACGGTTCATTCAAAATAACCCCTTTATTGGGGATAAATACAAGAGAGTTTTTTGTTCCTAAATCTATTCCTATTTTCATAAGTCCATTCTATATAATAAAGTAACAATTGGCAAGAGGAGGTTTTTGATGTATATAATATGTATATGAATAAAAAAGACAGGACATTACTCTTCATATTTATGTCAATTGTGTTTCTTTTTGTTGCTCCGACTATTATTATGTATTCTCAAGGATATCGATTTGATATTAAAAAATTCCAGTTTGTAGAGACAGGAGGAATATATATAAAGGCATTACCTGAAGAAACTAATCTATATATTAATGATGATTATATTAATAAAACCTCTTTTTTTACTAGAGATATTTTAGTCCAGAACCTAATACCTGATAGCTATAAGATAAGAGTTGAAAAAGAGGGCTATTATTCTTGGGAAAAGAATCTTGATATAAGCAAAAGAACTGTAACCGAAGCAAAATATATCAACCTATTTAAAGACGATATATCTTTTAATTCAATATCAAAAAATATTGAAGAGATATATCCATATAATAATGAATTTCTTTTATTAACATCTGAGAATGAATTACTTTCATACGATCAAAAAACAATTGAAAGTTTTTTAAGCACCAACAAGACCCCTAATAACATTGAAAGCATCTCTTTTTCTCCAAGCAAAGAAAAAGCCCTTATAAATACAACCACTGGACTATACTATCTTTTAAATATTAAAGAAAAAAGTGTTGATCTAATGAGATCAATAAGTAATGAGGCTAAAAATGTTAACTTTAATTTTGATGAAAAAGGATTAATCTATCAACTAAATGGATCTGTTTACAAAATTAAAGATAACTCCCCTAAATTATTATCAAGAGAAAAGGTAGATTGTTTTACCATATATAATAATTCAATTTATGCCTTAAGAGAGAGTAATGTTATAAAAATAAACAACTTAACGGAGCCAGAAGAAACCCTATACTCCTTCAATGAATACGATAGTAATAATGAATATAAAATTATATTTATAGAAAATGAATTATTTATTCTAGAAAATAATCGAAATCTTTATCATTTAAATAACAATCTATTTGAATTAAAAATAGAGTCAAATTATTCTTTGGAATATAGCTCACTTTTCAACCGAATCATATTCTATGATAAAAATAATATATGGTTGATGCCCCTTAAGAGATGCGAGTCCCCTTTCTTTGCTGACGCCTATGAAATAATTAACATCACTTCTTTTGATAAAGAAATAGATAACATCAAATGGCTTAATGGAGATTACTTCTTGCTAACTATTAATAATGAACTTTATGTCAGTGAAGTTGACAATAGAGATAAATTAAATATCTTCAGTCTTAATAAAACAAATACATCAAACATATTCTTTAACGAAAAACTATTTATTTTAGATAATAATGTTTTTCTTGAAACAATAGATAATTTAGATATATAAAAAAACACACTCGCAATGAGTGTGTTCCATGTATTATCTTTTTGACCATTGTGGAGCTTTTCTAGCTCTCTTTAATCCGAACTTCTTTCTTTCTTTCATCCTTGAATCCCTTGTTAGGAATCCTGCTTTTCTTAATCTTTTTCTGTAATCTGGATTAAAGACTACTAATGCTCTTGCGATTCCATGTCTTACTGATTCAGCCTGAGAACTAATTCCTCCTCCCCTAACTAATACTACTACTCTGAATCTGCCTAAGGACTTCATTTTATCCAATGATTCTAAAACTGTATTTTGAAGAGTAGGTGTATCAAAGTATTCTTTGTAATCAACATCGTTAACCTTTACTTCCTTATCCCCTTTTGTGTATAATCTAACTCTTGCAATAGATGTCTTTCTTCTTCCTGTTCCCTCAAAGTATCTATCTCCAAGATCTTTGAAATCATCCTCATTAACTACAAAATCATCGTCATCAATTAGTTGAGGCGCTGAAATAACTGTAGTATCAATCTTAATAGGTTCTATCTTTTCTTCTTCTTTCTTTTCTATCACTTTTTCCGTTTTCTTTACTGCTTTCTTCTCTACCTTCTTTACTACTTTTTTCTCTACCTTCTTTACTACCTTCTTCTCTTCCTTTTTTTCTACTACTTTTTTTTCTTCTTTTTTTGTTGTTTTTTTCTCTGCCATATTAGTCAAATTTTAATCTCTTAAGATGT
>JBBABL010000013.1:0-12335 GCA_041657645.1 Minisyncoccota bacterium | reverse complement strand
CGCTGTTATTGATAGATTCTCAACTATTCTATATAGCTCTAGATTATCTTCTTTTTTAAGGGGCTTAGCATGAGTAGAAGCCAAAACAATTTTATCAGAATACCAATAGGAAGATACGCTCATTGAGATACTAAAAATAACGGCGATATATAGTATTGAACTAGTTTCTAAAACATAGCTAAAAAGCCAACCTAAAAGGATGACAAAAACTAAGAAAAACGTAATTAAAAAAAACGTCTTTCTAGAGTTAGAATCAGCTATATTATACAAAGTAGCCATACGACTATTTATCTAGCCCTTTTCTTCTTTTATCTCTCTCAGAAATATTTCTAAACTTCTTCCTAAGCTTTTTTTTCTGTTTAATTATACACTTTACAATATTTTTCATATATTTTAAAAACTAACTTTTGGTGTTTCTTTTTCTTCTTCTTCAATTGCAAAAAACTCTGATGCTTTAAAGCCAAACATAGAAGCAATAATGTTTGAAGGAAAAACCTCCAACTTAATATTAAAATCTTTAACGTTTCCATTATAGAATCTTCTTGCAGCCTGCACCTTATTCTCTGTATCGGTCAATTCTCTTTGTAATTCTAAGAAATTTGTTGAAGCCTTTAATTCAGGATAATTTTCTGATAAAGCAAATAGACTTTTTAATGTTCCAGAAAGAACATTTTCTGCCTCCCCTTTTTCTTTTACTCCATTAGCTGACATTGCTGCATTTCTTGCCTTAATCACTCTTTCAAATGTTTCTTTTTCATGAGAAGCATATCCTTTCACTGTTTCTACTAAATTAGGAATTAAGTCGTGTCTTCTTTTCAATTGAACATCTATATCTGACCAAGCTTCCTTAACTCTGTTCTTTAATGTTACAAAACCATTATATGTAAGAACTACATATAATAAAATAACTAGCACTAAACCTAAAATAACTATTAATTCTGTTGACATATTTTTTATTAATTAATTCTTATACACCTTTACCCTACACTAGAATGTCCTATTTTTCAAGCTTCTTAATAATTTTTGATAATAATTTAATAAAAACAATTGACTGCAATAGAAAACTATTTTTGATTCCAATTAAAAAATCGATTGTCTGATTTTTTATCCTTTTAATGAGAAAAATATTAAGTAGTACGAATATAATAAAGATTAAAAGAATGTATAATATTTCCATATTATTATATTAAGGTTTACAGATGTCTGTGTCAAATTCACTATTAAACACCTCCTTAATTTCTTCAGGAGTAAATAAAGAAAGAAGTTTAGATATAATATCTTTTTTAATGTCATTAGTTGCTTCTTCGACAGGATTAATAATCGTATTATCAATAACTTCGCTTATTTTTTCAACAGTATTTTGATAAATAACTTTTTCAACAGGAACAATTACTTTTTCTGTTACCACCTTTTCTACTTCCTCTTTAGAAACATTTTCTTGAACCTGATCGCTAACCTTATCTATAATACTACCTAATTGATCTTTTATGGAAATAATAACTTTATCCCCTCCTATCACCTCTTCACTATTTTTAGTATCAGAAAAATTCTGAGCCATAGTCACCGCCACAAAGCCACACACTAAAAAAAATAAAAGAGAAACAATATGCTTTTTTTTCATTTACTAGATAATTAACTTTATTACCTAGATATATTACCCTTGAAGTACTTTTATGTCAATAAAAAAAGAGGCCGAAGCCTCTTCTTTTAATACATATTTGGCATTTGTGGTTCCTTTTCTTTCTCTTCGGGCTTATCAACAACAATACATTCAGTTGTTAGAAGCATTGAAGCAGCAGACAAAGCATTTTCTAGGCAAGATCTAACTACTTTAGCAGGATCAACTATGCCAGCCTTAATCATATCTTCATATTTATCATCTTTTGCATTATATCCTTCATCATGTGCCATCTTTTTAACTTCGGCAACGATTACTGCCCCATCTTTGCCAGCATTATCAGATATTTTTCTCAATGGATCTTCAAGAACTCTCATAACAATATCAAATCCTATTTTTTCTTCACCTTTAACCTTAACTTCTTCTAGTACTTTTTGACATCTCAATAATGCCACTCCTCCACCAGGGACTATTCCCTCTTCAATAGCCGCTCTAGTAGCTGATAAAGCATCTTCTGTTTTATGCTTTCTGGCTTTTTGTTCAATCTCTGTTGCTGCTCCCACTTTAATTACCGCTACTCCACCTGACAACTTAGCTAATCTTTCTTGAAGCTTATCTTTTTCGTAACTTGATTCCTCTTTAGCAATTTGATTTTTAATTTGTTGAATTCTTTTTTCAATTTCTGTTTTTTTACCCTTACCTTCTACAACTGTTGTATTATCTTTTGAAGATATAATCTTTCTTGCTCTTCCTAATTGAACTAATTCGATACTTTCCATTTTCATTCCTAAATCTTCTGATATCACCTGTCCTCCTGTAACGATCGCAATATCTTGAAGTATATCTTTCTTTTTATCTCCAAAACCTGGACACTTTACTGCTAAAGCATTGAATGTTCCTCTTAGCTTATTCACAACTAGTGTTGCTAGGGCATCTCCCTCTAATCCTTCAGCAATAATTAAGATATCTTTAACTCCTGTTTTAACTATTTTTTCTAAAATAGGAACTATTTCCTGAATTGAAGTTATTTTTTTATCAGTTATTAAAATATATGGATCATCTAATACCGCTTCCATTCTTTCCGGGTCACTAACCATATATGGAGAAACATATCCTTCGTTAAATTGGAGTCCCTTTACAACTTCTTTTTCTATTCCTAGTGTTTTTGATTCTTCAATAGTAACAACACCATCTTTTCCAATCTCGGTAATTGTTTTTGCGATTAAAGCTCCCAGTTCTTTATCTTCGGCTGATATTGTTGCTACTTGAGCCATTTCATCTTCTGTTGAGATTGGTTTTGCATTTTTCTTAAGTTCTTTAATTACAATAGCACAAGCATCTTCCATTCCCCTTTTAATTGCTAAAGGGCTTGAACCAGCAGTAACATTCTTTAATCCTTCCCTAATAAAAGACTGTGCTAATAGTGTTGCTGTTGTAGTTCCATCTCCTGCAACATCGTTAGCTCTCTCAGAAACTTGTTTTACAATGCTTGCTCCAATATTTTCTGCTTTATCTTCCAATTCAATAACTTTAGCTATTGAGACACCGTCGTTAGTAATAGTTGGCGAACCGAAACTTTCGCTCAAAACAACATTTCTACCTTTTGGTCCTAGTGTTACAGTGACTGCATCGGCTAGCTTATCAACACCAGCTTTTAATTTTGTTCTTGCTTCTTCGGAGTAATAAATTTGTTTTGCCATATTTTTTATTCAATTATTGCCAATACATCATCTTGGCTTAAAACTAAGTAATCTTTATTATCTACTTTAATTTCATGAGGTCCATACTTACTAAAAAGAATAGTATCCCCTTTTTTAATGCTCATCGGAATAACTTTTCCCTGAGAGTTAGTCTTTCCTGGCCCAACAGCAAAAACTTTTCCTTGTTGAGGCCTGTCTTTTTCCGCTGTTTGAGGAAGAAGGATACCTCCTTTGGTTTTTTCTAATTCTTTAATGGCTTCAATTATTATATTATTTGACAGTGGTTTTATTTTCATATTTTATTATTATTTATTATCAATTAAAACGATAGAGTGATAATTCTATTTTAGTCATTAAAATTATTTTGTCAAGAAATTAACCATTTCCATGCAGGAATTACCTTTATAGTGAACCCATCTTGATTAATTGTTCTTTCGTCGCTGTGTGTTATTATTAACCCTTCTTTTAATTTATTTCTAATCAAAGCCTCTATCAAACCGTCTATTTCCCTCTTTTGATTATCTTCATTTAATAGATAGCATACTTGAATTGCTTCAATAATTCTTCCTTTATCTTCTATTACAAAATCACATTCCTTTTTATCCTTATTAAAAAATATGTTTTTCCCTCTTCTTTTTAATTCAATAAAAATTAAATTTTCCAAAAGTCTTCCATTTTCTTTTGAAAACGAAAATGCTATTGCATTCCTCATCCCATTATCAACAACAAAAACTTTTTTGTCGGAGACAAACTGTTTCTTTAATGAATAATCATATTTAAATAATTCAAAAGCAAGATATGATTCCCCTAAAAATCCTATATAATCTCGAACTGATATTGAACTTTTAATATCTAAGCTTTTAGCTATAGTGTTATAATTAATTTTTTTGGTAAAATTAGAAAAAACAAAAGAAGAAACTTTCCTAAAAGATACCACTTCTTTAATTCCAAACCGAGTTATAATATCTTTATAAACAACATCTTCGTAGATTCTTTCCAGAAATTCTTTATTTCTATATTTTATAAAATCAGGGAAGCCTCCAAATTTTAAATAATTATCAAATTCTTTAATTATTTTAATTCTATTAGAAGATAATATCTTTTTAGTGTCTATTTTATTAAAGATTAAGCATTCTTTAAACGAGAAAGGATAAACTTCTATTTTAAAATATCTTCCCGTAAGATGGGTTGAAAGCTCAGAGGAAAGAAGCTTAGCATTTGAACCAGTTATAAAAATTTTATACCCCTCTTCATAAACTCTTCTTATAAATCTTTCCCACTTATCTATGTTTTGAATTTCATCAATTAAAATATTTTTTGATTGATGGCTTTTACCCCAAACAGTTAATAAGCTATCAAAGTCCGCAACATTAAAATCAATTAGTCTTTCATCGTCAAAATTAATATAATAAAAATCTTTTGCTAATTTTTTTGAGAATTGCCTTAGAAGAGTGGACTTTCCACTTCTCCTTATTCCAGACAAAATTACTATTTGTTTTGTTTTAATGTATTTATCAAAATCAACCAGCCTTTCCATGCCCGAATCTTTATTCACAAAATTCTCTCGTTGATCATTAACTATTTCTTCTAACCTTGCTAAATTAATCATATTGACAATATTATTATTATTAAATTAATTATATTGACAATATATATAATTGTCAAGCCTTTTTAAATTCTAAATAAGAATAAAGGGTAAGGTATGTAATTCCTATGATTAATGGAATAAGCAAGAACCACATTGCATAATCACTGAAAAATACTCCGATTAAAGTTACGATTCCAATAATCTTAAAAACTCTCTCCCCTTTCCTATGGGTTTTGTCCCAGTTATCATCACTTGCTAGTGTCCATGGCAACCTTATTCCTATCATATAATTTCTTTTTGCTTTTCCGATTAAGCTTCCTATGAAATAAAACAGGAATCCAAGAGCAGGAATTATAGCAACATTCATATCAAATTCTCTTCCCATGTTCCATACTACAGTTAGAGAATAGATATAAAGCATAAAAAGATTAAATATAATAATAAATTCGTTAAAAGACTCTTTAAACTTCTCTATATTCTCTTTATTAGGATCAATTTTAGGAACAATGAAAAACATAATATTTATTACAATCATCAATATTGGAAAAAATAATGATCCCCAAAGTTTAGACATATACCCATCAACATTTCCCTGAGAATCCCAATGAGTAGCTATTTGATCAGGCATTAAGGGATATGAATAAAAGGCAATTACTAAAAATAATAAAAGAATAATAAGACTATAATATTTTGTTTTTTTCATATTCCAAGTATAACATTATTGACTTTAATAGTAAATCTGCTATCATAATAATATATGAACGGACTAGTAGAGAAAATCATTTCTGGCATTGTCGGAATTGGTGCTTCAATATATATTCTTTCTGATGTAACCTATAACGGAGAATTTCAGACTATATTACTCGTTGGAGCTGTAACAGGACTTTTAATGTTCTTTGTAAGGCCGATACTCTCTTTGATAAGTCTTCCCTTGAGAATAATTACATTAAATTTATTCTCAATCGTCATTATGATTTTTCTTATATGGTTAGTTGATGCCATCTTCTCACCATATGTATTTGATATAGCAAATTTAAAAAGTCTATTTTTAACAACATTAATAATTTGGGGAACTGAAAAAGTAACCTCATTAATTCTATGAACAATTTACTTATCGCACAATCAATAATTTCAGTTTTGCTAGTTATATTAATCCTTCTACAACAAAGAGGAACTGCTTTAGGCTCAGCCTTTGGTGGTGGAGGAGAAGTATACAGCACAAGAAGAGGAATACAAAAGAAATTAATGTATGCAACTATTGTTTTAGTTGTCGCCTTTCTTGTTATGGCTGTGCTTAACTTATTATCATAATATAAATGAAAAATATAAACGGACGGAAGTGGCCATCTAAAAAGCAGTGGCTACAATTCTTTAAGGTTTTAGAGAAAAAAGAAAAGATTATCTTTGGATTAGTTTTTATTGTCTTTGTCACTTCTTTATTTTTTTGTCTTCATTCTTTCTATATCAAAAATACAGTTATTGTCCCTGCTAATTATGGATATATAAAAGAAGGCGTTATTGGTCAACCACAATTAGTTAATCCCCTTTATGCCTCTATCTCTGACACTGATAAAGATTTAGTGGAGTTATTATTCTCTGGATTGATGAAATATGATTCCAATGGAAACATTGTTCCTGATTTAATTGATAAATATAGCGTTGAAGATAGTGGGAAAAGTATTGTTTTTTCAATAAAAGAAGGAGTGAAGTGGCATGATGGAAACCCCTTAACAATTGAAGATGTAATCTTTACAATTAATCTAGTCCAAGATTCTGAATATTCAAGTCCCCTTAGAACAAACTGGATTGGAGTAGAAATTACTAAAATGTCTGAATACGAAGCTCTTTTAAAATTGAAACAAACATACAGTGGATTTGAAGAATGCCTAGCTAATTTAAAGATTATGCCTCGGCACATTTGGGAAGGCTCTACATTTCAAGCAATGACTGCAAATACCCAGGCAAACATATTTAATCCAGTTGGCAGTGGAGCATACAAGGTAAAGAAGGTTGTTCAAAATAATGATAAGAGTATTAAGTCGGTTGTTCTTCAAAGTAATTATGATTATTATGACAATCCTCCATATATAAAGAATATAGAATTGGTTTTCTATAACACTGAAGACGAATTAATTAATGCTCTTAAAAAAGGAAATATTAATTCTGCCTTATTACATAACTATAATGAAGAAATTAACAATAAAGAAGTATATAATATAGAAACAACAAGTTATTATAATTTATTCCTTAACAATCAGGATTCTATTCTAAGTAATAAAGAAATTAGACAAGGACTTACCCTTCTTACAAATAAAAATGAATTAGGTAAAGCATTAGAATCCCCTTTCCTTTCTAGCTTTTACGGACTAGAAAACGCAGAAGAGAATCTATCATTTAATGAAGAGGGAGGAATAAAACTTTTAGAAGATAATGGTTATGAATTAAAAGATGGATTAAGAGTAAAAACAATCGCGAAATCAAGTGGCTTTTCATTCAGCCAAACATTACAATCAGGAAGTAATAATACGGATGTAAGAAAATTACAAGAATGTTTATCAGAATATTCAGATATATATCCTTCAGGAACTATTTCAGGATACTTTGGTCAAGAAACAAAAAATGCCGTTATCCTTTTTCAAGAAAAATACAGAGAAGATATTTTAGTTCCTAATAATTTAAGCGCAGGAAATGGAGTTGTTAAAGCATCAACAAGAAAAAAACTAAATGAAGTTTGTTTCGTTGTCCCCCAAGAAGAAGTTTTAATGTCATTCACATTAAAAACAACAAATGATTTAATTAGAACAGCTGAAACAATAAAAACGCAGTGGGAAAAATATGGCATTCAGATTGAAGTTAAAACATATGATACTACCGCTATAAAGAAAGTAATAAGAGATAGAGATTTTGATATTTTACTTTTTGGGATTCAATTAGGAGGAATATTAGAACCAATTCCTTTCTATCATTCTTCACAAAGAATAGACCCAGGACTTAATTTGTCTCTTTATCAAAGCACAGAAGCTGACGAATTAATGGAAAAAGCAAGGTCAATATATGATTATCAAAGCACAGAAAGAAAAAGTATCTTAGAGGAATTAGAAGCTTTAATAATTAATGATGCCCCTACTATTCCCCTATATAATTCTCAATATACTTACTTAACAAATAAAAACTTAAAAGGATTAACAGTAAATAAAATTGTTGATCCATCTAAAAGATTCGTAGAAATTAATAATTGGTACATAAAAGAAAAAAGAATATGGAAGTAAAAAAATATAAAAAATATAATAAAAAACAAACAAAACCAGAAGATACTAACGCTCTTAAAGTCATCCCTTTGGGAGGACTTGGAGAGGTTGGAAGAAATATGTGTCTTTTGGAATATAAAGACTCAATATTAATTATTGATATGGGTTTTCGTATGCCTGAAGAAGATATGCCAGGAATTGACTATATCATTCCTGACATTTCATACCTTACTGAAAACAAGAGATATAAAAATGTAGTTGGAGTTGTAATAACTCATGGCCATTATGATCATATTGGTGCAATCCCCTACATTTGGAATAGAATAGGAAATCCTCCTATTTATGCTGCTCCTCTTTCAAGAGGAATAATATTGAAAAGACAAGATGAGTTTAAGGACCAAAATAAACTAGACATTAATGAAGTTAAAGATGGTTCAAAAATAAAACTTGGAGTATTTGAAGTTGAATTTTTCAGACAAAATCACAGTATTCCTGATAATATGGGCCTTGTCATTAAAACTCCCGTTGGAAATGTTGTTCACACTTCTGACTTTAAGTTTGATAACTTCCCTGTTAACGAGGAACCAACAAACTTTAAAAAGCTTGAAAGAATTGGAAAAGAAGGGGTTCAACTTCTAATGTGTGACTCAACTGGAGCTGAAGAGTTAGGACATTCATTATCGGAAAAAGATATCTTTGAAAATATGGATAAGATATTTGCTTCAGCAAAAGGAAGAATTATTATGGCAACATTCTCTTCATTGATTAATAGAATCCAGCAAGCTGTTACCCTTTCTGAAAAACATGGAAGAAAGATGGGCTTTATTGGACACAGCATGAAAAGCAATGTAGAGATTACAAAAAAATTAGGATATTTAAAATCACAAAAAGGAACTCTTTTAAAGAAAGTTGCTGATGTAAACAATTTACCTGATAATCAGGTCACTATTCTTTGTACGGGAGCCCAGGGAGAAGAGAATGCAGGATTAATGAAAGTTACTACAGGAGAACATCCTTCTATTTCCATTAAACCAGGAGATACAATTGTTTTCTCTTCGTCAGTTATTCCTGGAAACGAAAGATCTGTTCAGATGTTAAAAGATGACTTTATTAGACAAAGGGCAAATGTTTTTCACTATAAGATGATGGATATTCATGCTGGAGGACATGCTCAAAGAGATGAACTGAAGGAAATGATAGACATAATGAAACCTAAATTCTTTATGCCTGTTCACGGACAATACTCAATGCTTTTCGCCAACTCAAAGTTGGCACAAGATGAGTGTGGAATGAAAGAAGAAAATGTTATTATTGCTGATAACGGACAGATAATAAGCGTTACTGCCAACCAAGCTAATATTACAAAGAGAACTGTTCCAGCAGAATACATTATGGTTGATGGATTAGGAATTGGTGATGTTGGAGAAGTTGTCTTAAGAGATAGGCAAATGTTATCAAAAGATGGTATATTTGTTATAATAGCAGTAGTAAATAGAAAGACAGGAAAAGTACAAGAATCTCCTGATATTATTTCTAGAGGATTCGTTTACTTAAAAGAGTCAAAAGAATTACTTTATCAAGCAAGAAAAAGAGTGGTTACAACTATTGAAAAAACGACCACGTCTGGTCAAGTTGCAAACTGGACATATGTTAAAGATAATGTTCGTAATAACCTTGGAGACTTCCTTTTTCAAAAGACACAAAGAAGACCAATGGTTTTACCAGTAATAATTGAAGTAGGATAATATGAAAAAAATATTTAGTGCCATAAGGCCAACAGGAAATATACATATAGGAAATTATTTGGGGGCTATTAATCAATGGATAGAACTTCAAAAAAAAGAAGATTGTGTTTTCTGTATTGCTGATTGGCATGCAATAACAACTCCATACGACGAAAAGAATCTTCAGAATATTATATTTGATTTAACAGCAACATATCTTGCTTCAGGACTTGATCCTGAAAAATGCATACTATTTGTTCAGTCAAAAGTAAAACAACATACAGAGCTTGCTTGGTTGCTAGGAACAATTACTCCTTTAGGAGAATTGCAAAGAATGACTCAATTTAAAGATAAGTCTCAAAAGCATAAAGAATATATTAATGCAGGATTATTGAACTACCCTGTTCTAATGATAGCCGATATCCTTTTATACGATGCTGATATTGTTCCTGTTGGAAAAGATCAAGTTCAGCACGTAGAAATAGCGAGAAACATCGCTCAAAAGTTTAATAACAAATATGGAGAAACTTTTAAGGTTCCTGAGGCTCTTGTCTCAAAAGAAGGAGCAAAAATAATGTCTCTTCAAGACCCAGAAAAGAAAATGTCTAAAACTGGCGACAGCAAAGGAGCAATTAATATTTTTGATAGTCCTGATGAAATAAGAAAGAAAATAATGAGTGCGACAACTGATTCTGATTCAATAGTAAAATATGATGAAGAAAATAAAAAAGGCATCTCTAATTTATTAAATATATACTCTCTCTTCTCAGACAAAGATATTAAAAGTATTGAAAAAGATTTTGAAGGTAAGGGCTATGGAGATTTTAAAGAAGCTTTGTCTGTTCTTTTAATTGAAAAACTAAAACCAATTAAAGAAAGAAGAGATAAAATAACTAGAGAGGATATAGAAAGAATCCTTAATAAAGGATTCTTAAAGGCTGAAGAAAGAGCTGAAGAAAAAATGAAAGTTGTTAGGAAAAGAATGGGGTTAACTCTTTAATCTTTTCTTTTAGTAATTGTTCGTTTTTTGCTTCAACAATCAACCTTAATACAGGCTCTGTATTTGATGCTCTTACTAACATCCACCAATCATTAAAATCAATTCTTAATCCATCAAGGCGACATATTTCCCCATCGCTGTATTTTTGTTCTATTTCTTTCATTACTTTATCTTTATCACTCACTTCAAAATTAATTTCTCCTGAATGATAGTATTTTCTAAATCCACTAATTAACTCTGAAATCTTCTTATCTTTTATCGCCTCTAAAAGAGAATAGATTACAAAATATGGAGATTCAAAGTAAGCATTTCCTTGTTTTAAATAATAGTGCCCAGAATATTCTCCACCAAACGGAATATCTTCTTTTTCCATCTCTGCCTTTATAAAAGAGTGCCCTATGCGAGAAGCTATCCCCTGTTTAGCTGTTTCTCTAACGATATTACTGCATCGAATATCATATAAAATTTTCCAATCAGGATTAAGAGAAGATATTAAGGCAACAATTAAATCAGAAGAAATGATATTGCCTAATTCATCAACAAAAAAGACTCTATCTCCATCACCATCAAAAGCAACACCTAAATCTGCTTTTTCTTCCACTACCTTTGTTCTTAAATCCTTAAGGTTCTCTTCTTTAAGAGGGTTTGGATTATGATTAGGAAAGCGACCATCTAAATCGCTAAACATATGAATTAAATTAACATTATCAAGCATTTTAGGGACTAAAACACCTGAAACACTATTAGCAGTATCAACAACGACCTTAAGGTTGTATTTTTTTTTCTCAAAGGAATTAATATATTCACTTGAAATATCTCTTATAAGATAGCTTCCTTTTTTAATTGGCTCAGGAAAATTATTACTTAAAACTAATTCTTTTATTTCATTAATTCCACAATCACCGCTCAAAGGAACTGCATTTCTTCTAACCATTTTAAATCCATTGTATTCTCTAGGATTATGACTAGCAGTAATAATAATTCCTCCATCACAATCAATAATAGTTGTGGCAAAGTAAAACATAGGAGAAGAAGACAAGCCAATGTCATAGATATCCCCTCCTTGGTCTATTATCCCCCTTTTAAGAGCTTCTAGAAGTGGTTCTGAGGAAATCCTATTGTCATGAGCTAAAACTATCTTAGAACCAACATATACCGTAAAAGCTCTTCCAATTTTATAGGCAATATCCTCGTTTAAATTATCTCCATAAACTCCTCTAATGTCATATGCTTTAAATATCATACAAATATTATACACCAACAATTTCATCTTGACCAGTTGCCCTAAAATTGATATAGTATAGTCACCTTAAATGCCTTCGCAAGCAAAGATAAGGAATAATAAATAATAAAAAAATGATGTTTTACGAAATTAATTTGTTACTTTCGCCAAACCTAGAAGAAGCAGAAGCATCTTCTTTTGTAGAAAATCTTGAAAAAGAACTACAAATCCATGG
>JBBABL010000012.1:0-12631 GCA_041657645.1 Minisyncoccota bacterium | reverse complement strand
TAAAAGAAAAGAAAAAGCAGAAAACAAATACCTCTTTGTCTTCTCAGGTAAAGAAAAACTAAATTTCTTTTTTAAAACAATTTTTTCTTTTTTCTTCTTTTTTGTCATAGCTACTTTTCTTCTTTATTGTAGCTTAATCCTGTTCCAATTGGAAGTAATTTTCCTAAAATTACATTTTCCTTTAATCCCTTTAGTTTATCTTCAGCTCCTCTTAATGAAGCCTCAATAAGAACTCTTGATGTTTCTTGGAATGATGCAGCTGAAAGGAAACTATCAGTATTTAAGGCAACCTTTGAAACTCCCAAAAGCAAATCGTCTGATTCAATTATTTTCTTTCCTGCTTTTTCAAGATCTTCATTTTCTTCAAGCATCAAAGCTCTTGAAATAATCTCTCCTTGACTGAACCTACTGTCTCCTGAGTCTTTAATCTTAACCCTTGAGAACATTTGCCTTACAATAATTTCAACGTGTTTATCGTGAATTCCTACTCCTTGAGAAATGTATACTTTTTGTATCTCTTGAATAATATAATCCTGAACTGCTTTTACTCCTAAAAGTTTGAAAAGTTTTTTAATATCAATTGAACCGGCAGACAAAGGTTGTCCTTTAGTAACTACATCTCCTTCCTTTACTAATATTTCAATTGAAGAAGATACAGGATATTCGATAATATCATCTTCTTTGTCACTCTTAAGAGTTAAAACTTTGATAATACCCTTCTTGTCATCAATTTCAATAACCTTTCCGTCTTTAAGAGCAATTTCTGCTTCTCCTTTCGGTGGTCTTCTCTCAAAGATTTCTTCTACTCTAGGTAAACCTCTAGTAATATCGGCTTCCCCTGCTACACCTCCAGTATGGAAAGTTCTCATAGTCAACTGTGTTCCTGGCTCTCCAATTGATTGAGCAGCAATAACTCCAACTGCTTCTCCAATATTAATTAATCCTTTCCATCCTAAATCAAGACCATAACATTTCTGACAAATTCCTCTCTTGCATTTACATGTTAAGGGAGATCTAATTTTAACAGTTTCTATTTCTGGTATATCTTTGATTCTTTGAGCAATTTTTAAGTCAATAATATCCCCTGCTTTAACAATAACTTCTTTAGTCTCTGGGTCTACTATCTTTTCTAATGAAATCCTAGTAAATATTTTGTTTGCAAAGTCTTGATTAATTTCAGCAGAATCTTTTTTGCTTACTATTAAACCTTCTTTATCTCCACAATCATTCTCATTAATAATTACATCATGACCAACATCAACAAGTCTTCTTGTTAAGTAGCCTGATGTAGAAGTTCTCAATGCAGTATCAGCCGTACCTTTTCTAGCACCGTGGGTAGACATAAAGTATTCCAAAACATCGAAACCTTCTTTAAAAGAGTGCTTAATAGCTAGTTCAATAATCTTTCCGGATGGACTAGCAACAAGACCTTTCATTCCTGCCATCTGCACCGGCTGAGACCAAGAACCTCTAGAACCAGAATCAATAATACTGAACACTGGACTAGCTGATGATATTGATTGAGGAATAAGCTTTTCTATCTCACCTTTTACTTTTTTCCAAACTTCAATAACTTGGTTTGTTTTTTCATCGCGGGAAAGAAGACCTTTTTCATAATATGCTTCAACGTCTTTAATCTTCTTTTCTGCTTCAGTAATTAATGCTTTCTTTTCTTTAGGAACAGTTAAGTCTGCCATACCCCAAGTAATTCCTGAACGAGTGGCAAACGTGAATCCTAATTCTTTAATTTTATCTAATGTGACAACCGCTTCAGGGCCATATATATCAATAACCTTGTTTATCATTTTCTTCATTGTCTTTGAATCCATTGTATCATTTTGATATTCAAATTCTTCAGGCAATATATTATTAAATATTATTCTTCCTGCGCTTGTTTCAACCATTTCTTCTCCCATTCTTACCTTAACTAATGCTTTAATATTAATTTTCTTAAGATTGTAAGCAATCAAAACTTCTTCTTTTGAGCCGAACATTCTTCCTTCTCCTTCTACTCCTGGGGCAATTTTAGTTAAATAATAGCAACCTAAAATCATATCCTTTGTAGGAATCATAACTGGATCTCCTGTAGATGGTTTTAATAAGTTAGCACTAGAAAGAATCCTTTTTCTTGCTTCTGCCTGAGCTTCATCTGATAATGGAACATGAATAGCCATTTGGTCACCGTCAAAGTCAGCATTAAAAGCAGTACATACTAAAGGATGTAATCTTATAGCTTCTCCTTCAATTAATATCGGAGAAAAAGCTTGAACACCTAATCTATGTAATGTTGGAGCTCTGTTTAGTAATACTAATTTATCTTTTACAACTTCTTCTAAAGATTCCCAAATTTCGTTTGTTTCTTCTTCTATTAATCTTGATGCACCCCTAACATTAAAAGCTAATTCTTTTTCTAATATTTTCTTAATAACAAACGGTTTAAATAGTTCTAAAGCCATTTTCTTTGGAACCCCACATTGATGTAGTTTAAGGTTTGCACCAACGACAATAACGCTTCTTCCTGAATAATCAACTCTTTTCCCTAAAAGATTTTGTCTGAATCTTCCATTCTTTCCTTGAAGCATATCAGCTAAACTCTTAAGCAGTCTCTTTCCTCCTGTAGAAGCTTGTGTAGTTGTACTCTTTCTCATCTTGTTATCGATTAAAGCATCGACTGCTTCTTGAAGCATTCTCTTTTCATTTCTAACAATAACATCAGGAGCATTAATCTCTAATAAATATTTTAATCTATTGTTTCTGTTAATAACCCTTCTATATAAGTCATTCAAATCAGATGAAGCATATCTTCCTCCGTCTAATTGAACCATCGGTCTTAAGTCAGGTGGCAAAACTGGTAAAACATCTATAAACATCCACTCAGGTCTAATATTAGCCGCCTTCATATCTTTAAAGATTTTTAATCTTCTCAAGATTATTTTTTTATCTTCGGCAGATTTCTTGCTTTCCATTTCTTTTTCAATCTTTACAATTTCTTTAGCTAAATCTACTTTCATAAATAGCTCTTTAAGAATTTCTGCACCTGTTCCTGCCTCAAATATTTCTCCATATTTTAGAGAAAGCTTATGATAATCAACTTCACTTAAAACCTCTAAAGGATTAATAGAAGATAATTCTTGTTTAGCTTTATCTTTTGATTTTTTAAGGTCTTCCAAGGCAGTTGCTTGTTGTTTTTCATTTTCGATGTTCTTCTTTATATCTCTTGATTTTGATTTAAATTCTTCTTCAATTTCATTTAATATTCCTGCTTTTAAATCTTCATCAACTTTAGTAATAATGTATGAAACAAAATAAACAACCTCCTCTATTCTATGTAGCGGAACCCCTAAAACCATTCCTATTCTTGAAGGAAGACCTTTTAAAAACCAGATGTGAGAAACTGGGGTAGCTAATTTAATGTGTCCCATTCTATCTCTTCTAACTGAAGATTTCGTGATTTCTACTCCACACCTATCGCAAATTATTCCCTTATACCTTACCCGTTTATATTTTCCACAGAAACATTCGTAATCCTTAGTTGGTCCAAATATTTTTTCACAGAACAGGCCGTCCTTTTCTGGTCTTTGGGTTCTGTAATTAATAGTTTCTGGCTTGGTTACTTCCCCGAAAGACCAACTTAGTATATCTTGAGGAGAAGCTATTTTGATTTTAATTGATTCTAAATTTGAGACAAACATATTTTTAGTATTATTAATTAATCTTCTTCCTCAACTTTACCTTTAATAATTACATTCAAAGAAAGGGCTTTTAATTCTGACAATAACAAATTAAATGATGCCGGGATATTTGGACTCTTAATTTTCTCTCCCTTTAGAATCGCCTCGTATGTTGCAGCACGACCAGCAACATCATCTGATTTAATAGTTAACATTTCTTGAAGAGTATATGCTGCACCGTAACCTTCTAGTGCCCATACTTCCATCTCTCCAAATCTCTGACCTCCAAATTGAGCTTTTCCTCCTAGTGGTTGTTGGGTAATTAATGAGTAAGGCCCAATTGAACGCATATGGATTTTGTCTTCTACCATATGAGCCAATTTAATCATATAAATATATCCAACTGTAATCCTTTCAGGTAAACATTCTCCTGTTTCAGGATCAAATAATTTTAGTTTTCCATCTTCTGGATAACCAGCCTCCTTTAATTCTGCTCTGATATCTTCTTCGTTTGCACCTGACAAAGAAGGAGTTTCTGCTAGGTATCCTAATTTATTAACAGCAAGCCCTAAATGAGTTTCTAAAATCTGCCCTAGGTTCATTCTAGATGCAACTGATAGTGGGTTTAGAATGATATCCACAGCTGTACCATCTTCTAAGAAAGGCATCTCTTCGACAGGCAATATCTTAGCAATAATACCTTTATTTCCATGTCTTCCTGCTAACTTATCACCCACTTGAATCTTTCTAACCTCAGAAATTCTAATTCTAATTTTTTTAATTACTCCTGGATCTAAAGAATATCCTGCTTCTCTTGAAAAAACTTTAACATCTGTTACCCTTCCTCTCTTTCCATGTTCTGCTCGAAGAGAAGTGTCTTTCACCTCTTTAGCTTTATCTCCAAAAATAGCACGCAATAATCTTTCCTCAGCAGATAAATCCGCTTCTCCTTTAGGAGATATTTTACCAACTAAAATATCATTAGGTCCAACCTCGGCTCCAACTCTAATAACACCTTCTTCATCTAAGTCTTTAAGTTTATCTTCTCCTACATTAGGAATATCTGATGTTGTAATTTCAGGTCCAAGTTTAGTTTCTCTAACATCACAGAAAAAGTCTTCTATATGAACTGACGTAAAGAAGTCTTCCTTAACAAGCCTATCCGACAAAACGATAGCATCTTCATAAGTATTTCCTTTCCATGAAACGAAGGATACTAAAAGATTTCTTCCTAAGCTTAATCTTTGTTTATCAATTGACCCTCCTTCTATCAAAACATCTCCCTTCTTGACCATATCTCCTTTATCAACAACTGGCCTTTGATGTAAACAAGAATATTGATTTGTCCTATCAAAGTTTCTAACAAAATATGATTTAATTTTTCCTGAATTTGTTCCTTTTACCTGAACTTCATTAGCATCAACTGCAACAACTTTTCCTGCTTCAGAAGAAAAAACTAATTGCCCTGAGTCACGAGCAGCCCAAGGCTCTAATCCTGTTCCGACTAAAGGAGCCTCTGGATTAACCAAAGGAACTGCCTGTCTTTGCATATTAGAACCCATTTGAGCTCTGTTAGCATCATCATTTTGCAAGAAAGGAATAAGACTTGTAGACACAGACGTAAACTGTTGAGGAGAAACATCCATATAGTCTATATCTTCTTTTTCTATCTCTCCTGGCTCTCCTTTTATTCTAGCCTCTACCCTATCTTGAACGATATTGTTCTTACTATCAATCAAAGTACTTGCTGGAGTAATATTATACCTTTCTTCTTCATTCGCATCCATATAAAAAGCATCGTTAGTTACTTTTGTGTTCTTAACTTTGAAATATGGTGTATCTATAAAACCAAATGGATTTAATCTTGCATATAAAGATAAATGTGTAACAAGACCAACATTAGGACCTTCTGGGGTTTGAATAGGACAAATTCTACCATAATGTGATGGCTGTACATCTCTAACATCAAAACCTGCTCTTTCTCTTGTTAATCCTCCAGGACCTGTCGCAGTTAATCTTCTTTTGTGCTCTAATTCTGACAATGGATTCGTGTTGTCCATGAATTGAGAGAATTGACTAGCAGTAAAGAATTGAGCAACTTGAGCTGAAAAAGGTCTTGGATTAATTAATTGTTTTGGTTCAAGATTTTCAAAATCTAATGTAGACATTCTATCCTTAATAATTCTTGCCATCCTTGAAAGTCCTACTCTTAGTTTGCTTGATAATAATTCAGAGACAGTTTTAACTCTTCTATTCCCTAGGTGATCAATAACGTCAGCAACTGCTCTTGGGTCATTATTTAATCTAATAATCTCTTTCATTACAGCGATGATGTCATCAACTGATAAGACTCTTTCTTCTTTTCCAATTTCTATTTCTTTTTTAGGTTTTAGCCCTGGAACCCTTGACCACATTTTCCATCTTCCAACTTTAGATAAGTCATATCTATCAAAATTAAAGAACATATTAAAGATTAATTCTTTTGCGGCATCAGGATTAGACATTTCCCCTGCCCTTAATCTTTGATATATTTCCAAAAGTGCTTCCTCTTGATTATTTGTAATATCTTTCTTTAAGGTTTCTTCAATGTAAGAAACTTCTCCTGTATCAAAACCAGTAAATATCTGCCTAATATCATCATCATTGTATCCACCCAAAGCCTTAAGTAGTGTTGCAGCAGAAACTTTTCTTTTCCTGTCTATCTTTACATTAATTACTCCTGTTGCTTCTGTTTCAAGTTCTAGCCATGAGCCACGATTAGGAATAATCTTAGCGGCAAAACATCTTTTCCCTTTATTAATATTTAAAGGAAAGAATACTCCAGGTGAACGAGTTAATTGAGAAATAACTACTCTTTCAACACCATTTAAAATAAAAGTTCCCTTATCGGTTAATATGGGAAAGTCGCCAAAGGATATCTCTTGCTCTTGAACCCTTTTTGTTTTTAAGTTTTTTAATCTAACATTGACTCTCAAGGTAGCCTCATAAGAATCATTATTTTCTCTAGCAGCAAATCCTGTTGGATAATTAGGTTTCCCTAGTTCGTAATTTAAAAAGTCTAATTCAAACTCTTTTCCTGTATAATCCCTTATAGGAGAAACTTCTGTAAGTAAATCCTTCAGCTCTTCCTCCCAAAATTGCCTCCAACTTTCTTGTTGCATAAAAATAAGACTGGGTAAAGGATAAGAGATCGTGCTTTTCGCAAAGCTTTTAATTTTAGTTTTCATATAATGATTTTATTTTACGACTAATTGGAAACAAAAAAATACCCGTACTTCTTTTTTATAGGGTTCGAAAAACTTTTAATTAATAAATGGAAGTTTTGAAATCAAAATGCCAAGTAATTATCTTACAAATTATTACTACACTATCATAAATAAATAATTATTGTCAAGAGCTATGAATCTACCACTATCATATTTTGAAGAATGCCTAGGGCAAAAAAAGTAAAAATGATATTACTTCCCCCATAACTTACTAATGGCAAAGGAAGTCCTATGATTGGCAAAAGCCCTAAATTCATTCCAATATTAATAATCATCTGAACAAAAATACTAATAGATATTCCTATCGCGAAAAGTCTAGTGAAGTTAGATCTAGCATTAAAAGCTATTTTTAATATCCTCCAGAATAATATTCCGAAGAAACTAAAAAGAACAGTCACACCAATCAATCCCATTTCTTCAGCAACAACAGAAAAGATAAAATCTGTTTTAGGTTCTGGAAGAAAACCATTTTGAACTTGAGAGCCTTCTCCTATCCCCTTTCCCAATACTCCACCTGAACCAATAGCAATTAATGCTTGGTTTTTATTCCAATCAGCTCCCAAGGGATCTTCCTGGGGATTTAAAAAACTTAACATTCTATCTTTTTGGTAATCTTGAATTAAAAAAGACCATATAAGCAAGAGCGATGCGATTCCAACCAAACAAAGCATAATGAAGTCTTTAATCTTTATTCCTGAAACCAATAATATTCCAACCCAAATAGCTACAAGAATAATCACAGAACCAAATTCTGGCTGGAAAAATATAAGAATTGCTGGAATTAATACATATAATCCAGAAAGAATGATGTGCCCTACTTTATACATTTCAACGTGCCTACGACTAAAATATTTTGCCAATAAGATTATAAGAACTACCTTCGTAAGTTCAATTGGATTAAAAGAAATAGGCCCAATCTTATACCATGACCTAATTCCTCTTATCTCTGGAGCAAAAAAGAACACCCCAATCAAAGCAATTACACAAAAAAAATACAGAGTTAAAATTAAAGAAGAGTTTTCTCTGATTGTTCTGTTATCAAAAAGGCTCATTAAAAACATTAATACAAGAGCAAAAACAAAAAAGATAATTTGCTTATAGGCATCAGAAAAATCCCCCGAAGAAATACAAGCACTATATATTGAAATTATTCCTATAATTGAAAGTGCCGATGCACTTATTATTAGAAGTAAATCTAGTTTTTTAATGTGATTAATAAAACTCATTGATTTATCATTTTAATAAATTCTTTTTCGTTAATAATATTTAATCCAAGCTCTACTGCTTTATTATATTTTGTTCCTGGATTATCCCCCGCCACAACATAGTCTGTATTCTTAGAAATTGAATTAGAAACATTTCCTCCTAATGATATTATTTTCTCACGAGCTAATTCTCTGCTCAAACTTTCCATTGTTCCTGTTAAAACAAATATCTTATCACTAAAAATATTCTTAATTGTTTCTTCTTTGTAATGCACAACTCCTTCTTCTCTTAACCTATCAAGGAAGTATATATTATCTTTATTATTAAACCATTCAAAGATTGATTTCGCTACAGTAGGCCCAACATCATTAATATTTTCTAGTTCTTCTATGCTAGATTTTCTAATTTCCTCAATAGAATCAAATCTTTTTGATAGGTCATAAGATGTTTTTTGTCCCACATTTCTGATTCCGAGTGAATATAAAAATCTTGAAAAAGGAATATTCTTTTTGCTTTGAATGTTTTCTATAATTTTTTGAGCAGATTTTTCAGCAAACCTTTCTAGTGGAAGAATATCTCCTTCTTTTAAGGTAAATAAATCAGAAGGTATAGATAATAATCCTTCTTCTAGAAACTTCTCCAGTATTTTCGGACCCACTCCTTCAATATCAAAAGCTCCCCTACTAACAAAATGTTTAAACCAACCAATCTTTCTTTTGAAGCAATTGTTATTGGGACACCTCCAAACAACTTCTTTTAATGGTTTTACTAACTCAGAAGAACAAGCAGGACATACTTTTGGCATTATAAAATCTTTTTCCTTCCCTGTTCTTAATTCAGGAAAAACTTTCATAACTTCAGGAATAACATCTCCTGCCCTTCCAACTACTGCCGTATCTCCTATTTTCAATCCTAATCTTTCAATCTCTTTTTCGTTGTGTAATGTTGCTCGAGATATCACTGCTCCATTAATTGTCACTGGTTTTAGAACTGCAACTGGAGTAATTGCTCCTGTTCTTCCAACCTGCATTTTAATATCTTCGATAATAGTAGTAGCTTCTTTTAATGGAAATTTTAAAGCTATCCCTCCTCTTGGAGACTTTCCTGTTACGCCTAATTTTTTAAAAATATTATTATTATTTATTAAAACAACTAAACCATCTATTTCGTAAGGAAGCTTATTTCTGTGTTCTTGCCAATATTTATAGAAAACAAAAACTTCATCCATGTTCCTACAAAGCTTATTGTATTTATTGTTCGTCTTGAATCCGATTGTTTTTAATAACTCGTGCTCTTCTTCATGAGTTTTTTGTTCTAAATCACTAACTATACTATATATATCGGCATCTAAATTTCTCTTTGAGGTTATCTTAGAATCAAGCTGTCTTATTGATCCTGCTGCTAAATTTCTTGGATTAGCATAAGGAGATAGCCCATTCATAACTCTCTCTTTATTAGCCTCCTCAAATTCTTTTTTATTAATTACCGCTTCACCTCTTACAATTAATTTATTAGGAAAATCTATTCTTAATGGTATAGATTCAATAGTCTTAATATTCTGAGTAACGTTTTCTCCTACTTTTCCATCACCCCTAGTTGAGCCTAATACAAGCACTCCATTTTCATAAGTTAATTCTATCGCTAATCCATCAAGCTTAGGTTCGCAATAATACTCAACGATATCGTTATCGCTCAAAAGCTTTCTATTTCTCTTCTCCCAATTATCCATATCATCTCTTGAAAAAGCATCGTTAAAGGAATGCATAATCTGGTCTCTTTTAACTTTTTCGAAAGAATCTAAAGGTTCTCCACCTATTCTTTGCGTTGGCGAATCAGAAGTTATATATTTAGGAAACTCTAATTCCAAATCAAAAAGCTCTTTTTTAAGAGAGTCTAGTGCTGCCTCAGATATTTCTTCTTTATCTAGGACGTGGTAAAGGTAGCGATGATAATTAATCAGCCATTTTAATTTTTCAATTCTTTTTTTAGCATTTTCACTCATTAGTAAGAAATCTCAATTTTCTTTTTAGATCCATTATACATTCCAAGTGACGTAATAATTGTTCCCTCGTCAAGACAAGTCCCCCCGCTAGGAGCAACTATTTTTACCTCATAACTACCTCCTTCAAAATCACTTGAGAAATCACTACAGTCACCCAATGTTTGAGTTGCATATAAAGCTCTTTCTATGCCTGTGTCAGCAATATAAAAAGCTCTTACGGCATATTCTGTTCCTTGGGATAACTTACTTCCCCCTATAATGATTGCTGATAAACCTAAAGAAACTGACATTAGAACAGCCATAATTATTACTATTAAATAAAGTGATACCCCTTTTTGATTTATCATAAGTCTAATTCCCTTTTAGATACTGTTGTTTGTAATTTTATCGAAGACGTTCCTTTAGCCATATTAATTAATGTTGTTACTTTAGTTTGGTATTCACCATCAGTTCCCGCTACAGAAAATGAAAGATTATCTACTGTAATAGAAGATGAGGTTAAAGGAACTGCTAAGCCAAATGAAAAGGAAGTGCTATTCGTAGAAATCTTTTCATTTATTGTGTTATCTTCTAAAGAAAACTCTCGGCATTTATATGTTTCGCTACTAACGTCGTAAGAAAGAAATTTAATACTATTTGATCCCAACCCATAATTTGCTATTGAACCAACACAATTTCCTGTTTCATCTTTTGTCGCCATCCTAATCTTACTAGTCATATATTCAATAGTATAATCTGCCTCTTCAGTTACTGTCTGAGTCTCAATAATTCTATTTTGTGTCTTTATGGCAATAACAAAAATATTAACTAAAATCATTGATATAATTCCAAAGATAGCAATAGAAACTAGTGTCTCTACTAAAGTTAACCCTTTTTGATTTTTAATTAATTTTTTCATTACCAATTATATATTTTAGAATATATCTCATATGAATTATTCTCCCAATAAACATCAACTCTAATATGAAGTTCGTCAATATTTGTTGGGGTTATTGTTATTCTTCTTCTGTAGTAAGTCTTAACATCTCCTGATTGTGGCGAATCAATATACTTATATTGGCTCGTGCCATTTTCAAGATATAAAAATCTCCCATCTTCTGACCATGCAGACAAATATAAATCATCATAGCCTATTTCACATCCATTATGGCAATCTGTAAGACCTTTATCCCAGGCCAATCCACCAATTTTGTTTGAATCTCTAATATTTTTTACAATTTCTATTGCTTCTTCTCCAAGATAAGATGCTACTGATACATCTCTAATATACTGTGACTGTTCAGAAAACTTAGATATAATGGAAAATACACCGATAATACCGATACCGACAATTAAAATTGCGACAATCATTTCAATTAAAGTAAAACCTTTTTTATTATTCATTTTTCTTAATTTCAATTCTTCCAGAATTATTTACTTTTATTGTTCTCTTTTCAGTCTTATTTTCATTCAATGATAATGTAATAAATGCTTCCCTTCCAATACTATCGTTTTTTATATATGTTAATGGCTCAGGAGGAACAAACGATATGCTAATCGAAGAAACCGAATCTGTATTATTCAAAATACTTTCTATACTCATTTCATCAGGAATTTCAATTGTTTCAACTATCGTATCTCCTGTATCATAATAATAATTTATATTATTGTTTCTGTAAATAAAGTAATTATTATTACTAATACTAAAATACACTCCATATGCATTAGTTTCTTCTTCCCATTCAACTCCTGATAATGATTTTTGTTGTGCTAATCTAATGTCTTGTAATATTTTTTGAGAAGCTCTTTCTAAAGAAAATGTATCATCATTTTTCCCATAATCAACAAAAACAAAAGCAGAAGTTATTCCTATTATTGAAATAATAACTAATAATTCTATTAAAGTGAAACCTTTTGTATTCATTTAATTAAAGATGTATACCAGTTAATAATATTACTTCCCCAGAAAATAGCAATAAATGATCCTGCCAATAAAAATGGCGCGAAAGGTACTTCAGATTTAATTTGTCTTTTTTGGAATATCACCATTATTAATCCTATTATAGCACCAAATAGAAATCCTAAAAAGACACCTACAATGATATTAGGATAACCAAGAATAAGACCCAATAAAAAAGCTAATTTTACGTCTCCAAATCCCATCGCCATCCCTTTAGAAAAAAGCCAGATTATAAAAAAGAATAAAGCTGAACAAGTTGCCGAAATTAAATAATCAATTCCCCCGCCTGAGTAAACAATCCATATAATAGAAACTAATATTCCTGAAAAAACAAATCCATCAGGAATTATATAATGCTTCAAATCAAAAACAAAAATGGCTATAAATAAGGCCATTATAATCCACAAGAAAATTAATTCTGCAGTTAGTCCAACTTGTAAGAAAACAAAAGAAAATACTATCCCTGTAATAAGTTCTACTAATGGATATTGATAAGATATTTTTTTACCACAATAACGACACTTTCCTTTTAGAAAAATAAAGCTGA
>JBBABL010000011.1:0-13280 GCA_041657645.1 Minisyncoccota bacterium | reverse complement strand
GGAGCAAAAGGGAAAAGATTCGCTTTGCCAAACGCAGAAATACTTCTTCATCAAGTTATGGGTGGAGCAAGGGGACAAGCATCAGAAATTGAAATTACAGCCAAACAGATAATAAAGATTAAAGAGCAAATGAATAAAATTTTGTCTAAACACACGGGTCAGCCTTTGGCTAAAATAGCGAAAGATACAGACAGAGATTTTTATCTTTCCGCAGAGGAAGCTAAGGAATATGGTGTAATAGACGAAGTTCTTAAAAAATAATAAATAATAAATAATATGAACAAACAAAAAATATTAATTTACATTCTTTTAGTTATAGTTATTGCTTTTTCAATATATACCGCTAAAAATGTTTTTGATTCTTATTCTAATTCTCTTTATATCAAGGCATATAATGCTGGGTATGAGAAGGCCTTTAATGAAGTTATTTCTTCTGGTCAAAATGAATCTTGTGAACCTTTTTCAGTCTTTAGTGGAGAAGCAAATATTAATTTAATCAATGTTGATTGTTTAAATGGAGAACAAGAAGAAACTAATTAAAGACTCATTAATAGAAAAGAAGAAAGAAATTATTATTATATTGTTATTGCTCATAGCACTAATTCTTCTTCTTTATTTTATTAATAAAGAACAAATAATAGTTGAAGAAAATCAAAAAGAAATTGATGCTATAGTTCAAAAACAAATAGAAGATATCAATCAATTAAAGCAGTCTGCAGACGCGAGTATTATTAATGAAGAAGAATTTCAATCTCAAATAGAAGATATTATTGAAAAAAAACAAGATAGTTCACCAGTTGTTAATATAGACGAAGAAATCAAAAAACAAATGGAGAGCATTGACCGATTAAGAAATAAAAAATAAAGAAATTGAAAAAAGAAACTAATAAAAACAAAAAAATAAATCTGATTCTCTATTTTCTTTTTTCTTGTATTTGTTTTTTCTCTTTTATTGATATTGCTTCAGCGGCAAGAGATGTCTCTGGTTATGCTTGGTCAGAAAACATTGGCTGGGTGAATTTTTATTTAGAAGGCTTTTATGGTGTTAGCCTTGGTGATGATAATATTTTGACAGGTTATGCTTGGTCAGAAAATATTGGTTGGATTAGTTTTGAATCATCAGAATTAACTGGTTGTCCAAGTGGAACCTGTAATGCGAGAATAGAGAGTGGGAAGATAGTTGGCTGGGCTAGACAGTTAAATCTTGCAGATGGATGGATTAAATTAGGACCAAACATTATTGAATCAACTGATTATGGAGCTTATTTATCAAATAATAATATTCTTGGTTATGCTTGGTCAGATAATTTTGGATGGCTAAGTTTTAGTTGTGAAAATCAAGGTTCTTGTGGAACTGTTCAATACGGGGTTTCTATTGAAGGAAATATATCAACAAGTAATTATGTAACGAACATTAATTACTGTAATCATTTATCTACGCCTACGGTAAATACTGGGCTAACAGTTTCTTTTAATTGGGATTATACTGGAGAAAGTTCGCAAGATAGCTATACAATTCAAGTATCTACAGATAGTTCGTTTACTAGTCCCTTTGAAGTTACAGCAAACACCTCTTCAACATCATATATTCTTAATTTAGAAGGTTCTGAGTGGAATAGTGAACAATTAAATTGGGGAAGTGTATATTATTGGCGAGTGATGGTAGAGAGCGAATTAGGAGATGTTTCTAGTTGGAGTAGTGCTCAGACTATTAACATTTCAAGAACACACGCATCTCCATTAGTTACTTTTTCAAATAGTCCCCAAATAATATTAGAAGGTAGAACAATTACTTTTACTCCCGAATCAGGAGAAACAACCTCTCAAACGTATGATGATAGTACACCAGTTTACGCATGGACGTTTACAGGAGGAGATCCTGAAACATCTACAGAGTCTTCGGTTGAAGTTACTTTTGAAGAGTCAGAAACATATCCTGTTTTATTAAGGGTTACTGATGATTCAGGATATTATTGTGAAATGGGGGAAGATGTAAATACTAAAATATTTAATCCAATCTGGAGGATAATTTCTCCATATTAAAGACAAAGAAAGAAGAACCCTTGCCTAGTCAAGGGTTTTTTGTTAATATGAATTTGTTAGAAAAAAGATTAACCTTTGAACTTTTGGTATTAATCTTAATAATCTTAAAGAATCAAAATCAAGAACCTTGAAATTAAAATATATTGATAGAGAATCGCACAGGTTATTTTTTGTGCCAAATTTTCATATTTAAAAAATATGGAACTATTAACATCGCTAATAATAGTGGCAATAGCACTAATATTAGGAGGAGTAGTCGGATACTATATCCGACAATCTATTGCGAGAAAGCGTGCAGGGACAATTGAAGCCGAACTGCAAAAGAAAATAACACAAACAAAGCAGACTGCAGAAGAAATAATGACAAAGGCCAAGGAGAAGGCTGAAGAGATTGAAAAGAAAACTTCTCAAGACCTAGAGGAAAGACAAAAAATAGTTATTAAGGCAGAAAGTAGACTTTTCAAAAAGGAAGAAGAAACAGATGAGAAAGAAAAGGAAGTAGAAACAAAAAGAATAGAAATTTCTGGAAGGGTAGAAAAACTTAAAGAGATAAAAAGTCAGCTGGAAAGCTTAAAAGAAGAATCAATTGCTAAGTTAGAAAGCATTTCTGGCTTAAAAAGGGAGCAGGCAAAAGATGAACTATTACAGAAAGCAGAGAAAGAATATGATGCAGATGTTTTAGAAAGAATAAGGAAGTTAGAAGAAAGAGGAACAGAACAATATGAAAGAAAGGCAAAGGGTATTATTGCCTCAGCTGTTCAGTCATATGCATTATCACAAGCTCAAGAAATTATGACATCTTCAGTAGTTCTTCCATCAGAAGAGATTAAAGGAAGAATTATTGGAAAAGAAGGTAGAAACATTCGTGCTTTTGAAAAAGCATCAGGAGTAGAGTTAATTGTTGACGAAACACCCGGAATGGTTATTATCTCTAGCTTTAATCCAGTTAGAAGAGAAATTGCTAAGATTACATTAGAAAAGCTATTAAGAGATGGTAGGATTCAACCTGCAAGAATTGAAGCAGAGATTGAAAAAGCTACAGAAGAAGTAAATAAGAAGATAAAAGAGGCTGGTGAAGCAGCAGTATATGAAGTAGGAGTTTTAGACTTACCTGAGAAATTAATTCATATATTAGGAAGGCTACAATATAGAACAAGTTATGGTCAAAATGTATTAAGTCATTCTATTGAAGTAGCTCATTTATCAGCTGCTATAGCTTCAGAAATCGGTTTGAATGTAGCTCTTGCTAAAAAAGCTGGGTTATTGCATGACATAGGTAAAGCACTTGACTATAAGATAGAAGGGTCGCATACTGATATAGGAGGTAAGATTTTAGAGAAGTTTGACATAAATCCAGTAATAATTTCTGCAGTAAAATCTCATCATGAGGAATATCCTTATGAGAGTCTTGAAGCAATTGTTGTTCAAACCGCTGATCAAATATCAGGAGCAAGACCAGGAGCAAGAAAAGACAGTATAGAGAATTACTTAAAGAGATTAGAGGATTTAGAGGATATTGCAAATTCATTTAATGGTGTAGAAAAATCATTTGCTATCCAAGGGGGGAGAGAACTAAGAGTTTTTGTAAAACCTAAAGATATAGATGATTTAACCTCGCATAAGCTAGCGAGAGAGATAGCTCAGAAGGTTCAAAGTGAATTAAAATATCCAGGAGAAATCAAAGTTGTATTAATTAGGGAATCAAGAGTAATAGAGTATGCAAAATAAAGGTCGAATTATATAATTTAAATATTATACTACAATGACAAAAGAAGATATTGTTGAAGCAATCGTTAAAAAAACAGGTATTTCTAAAAAGGATGCTGCTGAATCATTGAGCACAATTCTTGAAGAAATAACTAAAACATTGTCAAAAGGAGGAGACATCACTTTTACAGGCTTTGGTTCATTCAAAGTTGGTAAAAGAGCTGCAAGAGAAGGAAGAAATCCTAAGACAGGAGAAAAAATCAAAATCCCTGCAATGAATACTGCAAAGTTCAAGGCAGGAAAAGGATTAAAAGACGCTGTAAGATAAGTTTACAGAAGATAATAAGGCCACCTTCGGGTGGCTTTTCTTTTTATTAAAATTGACAAAAAAAGGTGGTGATATATAATAAGTATTAAAGTAATGCAAATATAAAAAATTATTATGAATAAAAAACACATCATCATATTCTCTCTTCTAATTCTAACCATTGGCGTAGTTGGTTTTAACTATATCGGTCAGCTAAATCTTCTCTTAGCTGAGGCAACTGCTCCTAACCCAGGACACTCTTGGGACGAGATGGAGTGTACGACAGAATTGTGTGTAGGGACAAACATTGGCATTGGGACAGTAAGCCCAGAATATAACTTAGATATTTTAGGCAATGTTAGAGTAACTGGAAATATAATAGCAAATGAACCAATCGAGGATAATCATGTAGCAACTAAGAATTATGTTGATGGTAAAATTACACCTGGTGTACCTTCTGGAGCCATAATGATGTTTAAAACTGCTTGCCCGAGCGGATGGACACGAGAAACGTCTCTCGATGATCGTTATGCGATAGGGTCGACGAGCTACGGTACCACCGGAGTGGGCGGATCGCACACACATGGAATTCCAACGGGAAGCGTCGGTGTCGACAGTACTACGGCGACTGCTAATATACCCTATGTAACCGTTATCTGGTGTATAAAAAACTGATTTACCGTAATTTCCTAGCCCAAGGGTCAACCCTTGGGTTTTTTCTTTCTCTTTCCTTGCTTTAATCAAGAAAACTAATTTACAATGAAGAGCTAGCTCCTTTATTTATCTCGCTATTTATCCTCCTACTTTTCCTTTTCTTTCTTTGCCACTTTGCTTTCACTTTTAACCATCTTCTTTTCAATTTTCTTAACCAAACTGGTCAATGTTTTTAATTCCTTTAAGATTAGGTCTTGCTTATATGTATATACCTTTTCTTTTAATTTAAGTACATTGACTTGCTTAATTGTTTTACCACTTTGCATCGTTTTATCCCTTCTTTTCTTGTAATTAAGGGGTCTTTTTGAGGCATATTTCTCCTTTATCTCCAAAAGTGATTTTAATCCAATGCTTTTAATAACTTCATTGGTTAAGATTAAATTCCCTTGTTTGTTTTTACTATCTTTGTTCCTTGATAAATATCTGCGCAATCTCATGCGGATAAAAGAGTCAAGTTTTTCAAAGTCCTCTTTACAAGAGGCATGCTTGTAGTAGTGTCCAAATCCAAGTATTTTGTTATTCAATAATTTAATAATTGCCTTGTCTGGTTTTTTCTTTGTAAGATGAGTTATTTTAATAATTCTATTCTTGAAATCACTAATCTTGCTTTCTTTAATAGTAAAGTGTCCTGCATAGAAATTAAAACCAATAAAGTCAACTTTGTCTTTGTGAAATTTACCTGACTTCAACTTCTTTTCATTTATCTCTAAGTTTAATCTTTTTAATTCTGGGCTCACTATTTCTCTTAGAATCTTTTCTGGTTCGTTTTTGTCTTTACAGAAGATAATATAGTCATCTGTTTGTCTGAGAAAAGGTTGAGGAATCTTTAAATCTAAATTAAGAAGAAGGATAGCGCCTAGGGTGTAAGAAAGAGAAGATCCGATTGATATTCCTTTGCTATATGGTGATGAGTTTAGGTATTTAGGAATAATATCTTTTAGATGCTTTTTCATTCTCCTTGAGGGCGAGCTTCCAAAGATTGTTTCTATTTCCTTGTTTAACGTTTTGTGGCAAATTGATGGGTAGTAAAGACGGATATCAAACTTGAGAAAATATGGGTATGCTTTTGACTTCTCTTTAATAAACTTAATCTTTTTGTAAGGAATTGATTGGATAAGATAATGTTCAGGAAACTTTTCTTTTAATCTTGATTTGATTTTTCTAAGAAGGAGCCTCGATAGCATCTTTTCCTTTGATTTTTGGAAATTAATCAATGCTTTATGATAGGGGAGATTGTTTGTATTTTCTGCCATATATTTTTATTCTTGATAATAATTACTAAAATTGCTATTATTTGCTTACAAAGTCCCCGTAGTTCAACGGATAGAACAAGAGACTCCTAAGCTCTAGATAAAGGTTCGATTCCTTTCGGGGACACCATTTTGGGGCCCATAGCTCAATTGGTAGAGCGCTTCCATGGCATGGAAGAGGCTAGGAGTTCAAGTCTCCTTGGGTCCACTTGTTTTCTTAAGTTATTTTTTAGTGTATAATCAAATTATGAAATCACCAATCGTAGAAATAGCAAAAAAGGTATGTCCCGCTGTTGTAACAATTGTTGCTTCAAGAGACTTACCAAAAATAGAAGAGTTTTACTTTCTTCCTTTTAGGGGAGAAAAAGTAGCTTTTCCTAAAAGTTTAAATAATGAAAAACAAAAAACTAAGATAGGGGGAGGGTCAGCATTTGTTGTCTCAAAAGATGGTTATGTTTTAACTTGTAATCATGTTGTTGAAGAGTCTGATGCTGAATACAATGTCATTTTTGATTCTGATCATAAATATATAGCAGAAGTTCTTTCTAGGGACCCATTAACAGATACAGCTATTCTTAAAATTAAAGATAAGAAAGAATTCCCTTTTTTGAAAATGGCCAATTCAGATAAAGTGGAATTAGGTGAATCAGTTCTTGCTGTTGGTAACCCTTTAGGTGAATTTGAAGATACATTATCATCTGGTATAGTTTCAGGATTAAGTAGGAGAATTACAGCATATAATGGAACAAGTCAAAATAACTCTAAGTCAACAAATCTAAGAGGATTAATACAGACAGATGCTGCGATTAATCCAGGAAACTCAGGAGGACCATTGGTAAATATGAAAGGGGAGGTTATAGGAATAAATACAGCAATGGTTATGGGAGCAGAAAACATTGGCTTTGCACTTCCTATTAACTATATCAAAGAAGACTTAGAAGAAGTGAAAAAAGAGGGGAAAATAAAAAGACCATACTTAGGGCTAAAGTATGTTCTTTTAAATCAAGAAATTGCCAGAGAGAATAAAATTGAATGTTGTTTTGGAGCTTTAGTCGTTAGAGAAATGTTCGGGGAGCCAGCGGTTGCCAAAGGATCAAGTGCTGAAAAAGCAGGAATTAAAGAATATGACATTATATTAGAAATAAATGGAAAGGCAATCACAGAAGATAATAATATAAATGAAGTTCTTTCCAAGTGTACAATTAACCAAAAAATAAATCTTAAAGTTTTGAGAGGGGATAGTGAAATTGACCTTGAGGCATTGTTAAAAGAAAAGAATTAAGGCTGAAGTATTTCTTCAGTTTCTCCATCTATTGAGATAACTACTTCTTCAATGTATTCAAACTGAAGTAAAGTTTTTTCAATTTGGTTTCTTATTGCCATTACTGTTGCAGAACCTGCAATGTTTTCTTGAAGTTTTTGATTAAAGTCTACAGTAGCAACTCCATCTTCAAGCGTTAAACTATAAAGCACAGTTCCTGGATTAATCATTGAAAATATTCCACTTTCTGCTTCTTCAGCACTAGGACCTTTTAAAAGTTCTTCAATCGCAAGCTGAGGAAAAGATTTTCCACTAACAACAGAAACCTTTCTTTCTTCTTTGATTAATTCTTCCTGCTCAGAGTCTATATTCAAAAAGAAAACACTCACAGTCTCACCTTCAAAAACAGGAGCAATTGATTCTTTATTAATCTCGTCATATCTTCCGTCGGTAATAGCGCTTACCACTTTATTATTCTCAACAACGATTTCTATAATATGAGTTGTTATTACCTGAGTCACCATTTCTTGAGACCTGTCTCCATATCCACCATGAGAAGATTCAAATGAAAAATAATATTTTTCTGCTTCAATAGTTAAGAATGTTAAATTACTACCATCAAAAATATAGGTAGAGGAGTTATTGACTATCCAGTCTTCAGCTAGTAATTGAGGATTTACTTCTTTATTGTTCATTAAAAAGAAAATTAATCCTAATAAAGCAATAATAACTAAAGCGATCCATATAATATTTTTATTCATATATTTTATTGTTTATTATCTTTTATTTATATTATCATATGGAATATAAAAAATAAAGTTTACTAATTTATCAATATCTTGTAATATATAAATATATAAAATGAATAAAAAACTAAGTACAATCATATTTTCTTTCTTATTGTTTGTTGCTTCGCCAGCACTAGCAGTTTGTCCTGTCTGTACAATAGCTGTTGGAGCGGGGGTAGGAGTGTCGCGTTCTGCTGGAATAGACGATCTTATAGTAGGTTTATGGATTGGAGGACTTCTTACGTCATTAATTATGTGGACAGAGGATTGGTTAAGTAAAAAGAATATTAATTTTAAAGGAAGAACGATTGTTAATATATTAGTATATCTATCTTTAACGATAATTCCTCTATATACCTCGGGAATAATTGGCAATCCAATCAACACTTTTTGTGGTTGTGGGGTTGATAAGCTTCTTATTGGTATAATTGGAGGGGCTGTTGCATTTTGGTGTGGAGCGAGCTGGTACGAATTCCTTAAAGAAAGAAACAATAATAAGGCATATTTTCCTTTTCAAAAAGTATTAATGCCAATAATACCTCTTATTATCTTAAGTTTAATTTTTTATATTTTAATTATATGAGCAATAAAATAGAAAACATAGAAGAATTTATTAAAAAGTTTGATGATATGAAAAAGCAAGATAAGATGGACTTATCCTCTGATCAAGATCTTACTATCGCAATTATGAACTTAGTTTCAATCGAAGAACATTTTTTCTTTACGGGGGCGAAGCTTGGCAAAACAGAGTATTACGATATGATTAAGGATGTGAGAGAGATGAGAAAAGAACTTCTTCAGAAAATTATTAAAGAATACGAAGGAGAAGTTTGGTGTATTTCAAAACATTTATTAGCAGCTAGTTATCGTTTGATGGAAGTAGGAACCAAACAATTAGGAATGGGCAAGAAAGAAGAAGCTTATGGATTTTTTGAAAAGGCATACAACTTGTATTCTCTTTTCTGGGGATTAAATTTAAAACTTTTAAACGTTGGAGACATTAAGAAAATTGATGATAATGCCATCAACAAAGAAGACAAAGAAAAGAAGGGTTTTATGGGAAAGATGGGTGATTTAGTTAAAAAAGCAATTGATTGTTGCATTGAATAAAATGATTAATAAAAAATTAATAATATTTATTTCTTTTGTCCTTATTATTCTAGGGACACTTTTTTCTGTTTATGAAATTAAATATGCTGATAAAATTTATCCAGGAGTTTATGTCGGAGATTTTAATATAGGAGGGAAGACTTTATTAGAAGCAGAAAGATTAATAAATAATAATTTAGATAATCTAAATCAGACAGGCATTACTTTCATCTATGGAAAAAATAAAGTAACTATACATCCGATTAGTTCTTCCTCTGATGCAGAAGTAGTGGATATTATAATTAATTTTGATGTTGAGAAGACTTTAAATAAAGCTATACTTGTTGGGCGCAGTGGAAATTTAATAGTAAATACGATTAACAAAATAAAACCTCTTTTTCAAAAGAAAATTTATGTTAATTTAGCTTCATCTATTAATGATAAAAAAATTACCAATTATCTAAAAGAAGAGTTTTCTATTTTTGATCCTGAGAATGCTTATTATTATTTTGATGATAATAATAATTTATTAATTAAACCAGAAGAAGAAGGCAAGAAAATTGATTATGAAGGGTCATTAATTATTTTGAAAAATAATTTAGAGAATCTTAATTTTTCTAACATTATTTTAGAAGGAGTTGATGCAAGTTCAGAAATATTAACAAGTGATTGTTTGAATGCGAAAGATGGTTTGATAAATATTTTAAACTTAATGCCTGTTAAATTAAAATATTTAAAAAAAGAATGGACAATTAATCAAAAAGATTTTTTAAAAATGATTGTTTTGTCCAAAGAAAATAATAATTTAATAATTAGCTTAGATAAAGATAAAATTAGAGAATATATTAAAGAAAATGTTTCGTCTGAAATAGACCAAACTCCTTCTTTGCCTAAGTTTAGCTTTGAAAATAATATTATTGAAAACTTTGAACCTGGAAGAGAGGGGAGAAGACTAAATATTGATTTAACGGTGGAACTATTATCCAATTTAATAGAGAATCCTTTTAGCGAATTAGACCTTAGTGTTGAAATATTGCCTTTTCCAAATAGTGTTGATGAAAATGTAGGTGACTATGGCATTAAAGAAATTATTGGAAAGTATTCTTTGGGTTTTGAGGGTTCAACAATAGAGCGTACTTTAAATATTAAAAATGGAGCCTCTTCTCTTAATGGATTATTATTAAAACCGGGAGAAGAATTTTCTATGATTAAAGCTCTAGGAGATATTGATGAAGAGCATGGTTATGAAAAGGAAGCAGTGATAAAGGGAGATGCAATTTATTATGAATTTGGCGGAGGACTTTGTCATACGAGCACAACCTTATTTAGAACAGTTCTTCTTGCGGGATTACCAATAACAATGAGGCAAAACCATTCTTATAATATGCCTTATTATCAGCCTGCAGGGACAGATGCTACTATTTATAATCCTAACCCTGATTTTAGATTTGTTAATGATACAGGAAATTATATTTTAATTCAGGCGGAGGTAGTTGGTCAAGAATTATATATTGAATTATGGGGGACTAAAGATGGAAGGATAATAGAAGCAACTGAACCTGTTGTATATAATATAGTCAAACCATTACCAACAAAATATATAAAAACATATACTTTAAATTCAGGTCAGGTAAAATGTACATATACTCCTTATAATGGAGCAGACGCTTACTTTGATTACATTGTTACTTATCCTGACGGAACAGTTAAAGAAAAGCGTTTTAAGTCACACTATATTCCACGACAAGGAGTTTGTCTTATTGGTATTTAGAGATCGTTTTATTAATTTTAAATTATAAATTATGAAAAAAATAAAGGAAGAATTAAATTTTTGTTTAAAGCTTTGGGAAAAGCAGGGGTATTGTAATTTTGGAGGAAAAACAAAATGTGAAGAATGTGCTGTTCCTTACTTGCTATACAAGCTGATAACAGGAGAAGTTTTACACGATGAGAAAATGAAAAGGTTAGCTCTAGAAGATTGGAAAAAATTAACGGAAGAAATATAATAAAACAATTAATTTTTTTAATTAATTTGCTTAATATAATTTTAAACAAAAACACCCTTTAAAAAGGTGTTTTTGAATAACGTTATTTACAATTGGGGTCGGTTACGTGACGCATTCAGAACTTTAGATTTGGATGTAATAAGCAAGGGCGTGGAAAAATATAGTACAATTTGATAGAATTATATTAATAATAAATATTTTTATAAATTTATGAAGAAACAAAAAAATTTAGCATTTATAGATGGGCAGAACTTATACAGAGGAACGACAGAAACTAATCCCAAATGGAAGGTTGACCTTTTTAAATTTAGAAAATATTTATCTAAAAAGTACAATGTTGAAAAAGCTTATTATTTTTTAGGGTTCCTCGATGAAGACAATCAAAGTCTTTACGATGAAATACAGGAGTCTGGTTTTATTATAAAATTTCGTGAACATAATTCTGCTATGATTGGAAAAAAGAAGGGGAACGTTGACTCTGATATTATTTTTGCCATTATGAAAAAAATATATGAAAAAGAAAATTTTGATAAAATAATTTTAGTTTCTGGAGATGGGGATTATAAGATGTTGGTAGATTTTTTGATTGAAGAAAATAAGTTTAAGAAAGTTTTATTTCCAAATAAAGATTTTGCATCTTCTTTATATAAAAAGATAACAAGAGTGTATTTCGATTATCTGATTAACATTAAACATTTAATCGAAAAAAAATAAAAAAAGGGGACCTTTGCAGGGACCCTTTTGTCTTGATATATATTTTATACCATAGAGTTATAAAAATTGTCAATAACTTTCGCTGGGTCGGTTACGTGACACATTCAGAACTTTGGATTGGATAGAAATAGAGAAAAGTATAGAAAAATGTAATATAATTTGATATGATTAATTCAATAATTATTTAATATAAGATTATGAACTTTGAAACATTTAATGGAAACGGATTAGAGAAGAAGGAGCAAGGTTATTATAGGAGGCAGGAGCAAGATTTCGTTATTAATAATCCTGAATACGTAGGAATTAATTTTGATCATCGTACTCTTATTGATTCTCGATCTTTCATGTCTGAAGAAGATTTGCTTGAATATTATGGAGAAAAACACAAAACCCCTATATCTAATTTTACAGAAGAGCAACAAGAGCAGATTTTAAAAATTCGTGAAGATGAAAACAATAAGAAAAATGCTTTCGAGGAATATATTTCTGGATTTAAAGGAAAATTAATCCATGCAAGGATACATCCTCTTCCAGAAAATTCGCCATTATCCGTGTCTCAAGCAATCAAAGAAAAATCAGATAGTTCATTTGAAGTTCAAATATTTCCTGACTTTATTGAGCAAATGAAAAAAATTAAGGAACATACTAAAGATTTAACTATTGTAGTTCCTTTTTATAATCATCTTTTAGATAAGGAAAAAGTTTCAGATGTTCCAGAGACAGATGATCAAATTAATCAGTATATTGCCGTCTGCGAAAGTATTATTGAAAATATCGGAGAAGATATTCAATTAGAAATAGGTAATGAGACAAATGTTTCTAACACTACTGGAGAAATGTTTAAAAACAATGCACAATTTTCAAGTCATGTAGACGTTAAGGAATATAGCGATTTTCTTTTCGTTGTTGCGAGTGAGTTAAAGAAAAAACACAAAAACCTAAGAATTTCTATGGCTGGAGTAGCTTGTTTTGACCCAACCTATATAAAAGATACTTTATTAGAAGTTGAAAAAAAGAAATTAGAAAATAATATAGAAACATCGCTTGTGGACACAATAAGTTTTCATCCATACAGAAAAAATCCAGAAGATGGTTCTGCTGAAATAAAGAATGGAGAATTTGTAAATAGCGATTTAAACTATGAGAAACAACTAGAAATAATGAAAGAAATTGCTTTAGAATTTACAAAAAAATTAACTGTTGGAGAAATTAATTTTCCATTTACAGATCCAGAGGCAGGAGAAAAGCTTGAGCAAGCGATTTCTTTAACGGGAGAAGAAGGAATAGAGACGTGTATATATCCAGGAGATGGAGTAGGATAATTTTTTAAATAATATTTTAAAAAATAACGTAAGGATTCCCATTAATTTTACAATAAAAAGTTTAATAAATTAACAAAAA
>JBBABL010000010.1:0-15461 GCA_041657645.1 Minisyncoccota bacterium | reverse complement strand
CAAGAATTCCTCTTCTGTTTTCTCTTCATTTTTGTCAACCAGCTTGATCTCAGATTTAGGAGTTTTTGAAGTTTTGACTTTCTTTACAAATTGTGCCCCATTCGAGATTCAGTTGGAACCAGCTTATTAAAGAACTTCAAGAATGGCAACAGTTAAAGGCATCGTTTTTAAGTTTGAATGAATAGATTTGTTTTAGAAAGATAATAACTTTCTCACTCTAAGATCTTATCTAAACTGTTAAGAGATTAAATAAATGTGCCCCGGTTTAAATGGAAATCTTTAATTTACCCAATTATGTTTGGAATATTTCAGTTTGTTGTATTTTAATCTATTCTTTTGAGGAAAAATAGTAAGGTAAATTTGCATTTACAGTTCAACTGGCACTCTTATGATTTAAATCCTGAATGAAATCTAAAATTGTTTAAAGAAAAACCCACATAAGCATTTATACTGAGTTCCACTTTAAATTTTTCTATGTGGTGTCTTGCAAGTTTTTGGCAAACAGAAGGCTTTAAATTGACAAGTGAATATTCATAAAATATCATGTCTTCATATCCTCAACCTTTTTGAATTGTCCATACCATTCCCAGAGTGCCGGAAAGTCAAGGGTACGTGGTATTGGATTATTATTTATAAATTTGGCTTGAAGATATTGGTTTAGATACGCTTCTCCTGTCCGGCGTGGATGGTTAGCAATCCATGAATCATAAAAATCCGTGTTCATTTCATAGTGGTGCGTATGAATAAACGGTTCCCAGTTTTCAGAAATTTCATTTTCGCTCTGTATAGTTATAAAAGCGGTTTGCTCCATCGAACGCTGATCTTTATCACCCCATGCTTTTTTCATTGCCATAATCGCCTCTGTGTCATTTTTTGGCCCACTATAACCAAAAATAGTTATCATAAATGCATTTTGAAATCCCCATTTCAATTGTTTCCATTCATTAGCAATAAATAGATTTTTAGTATAATTTTTCTCTTTAATCGGATAAATTAATGGTACTTTCTTCAATATCTCTCCACATTTCTTACATCTTAAATTAGCTAAACCTGCTATTTTATCTTTCTCGCAATACCCAACACTGACATTACCATGTAAAAACGCAAGTTTAGGTAATTTTAATCCGGTTCTGCCATTCCGCAAATAAGCATTTAATAATAGCGGATCCCAATTAAACGTCGCTATCAAATCTTTTTCACGTAATGACAAAACAAGATGATCGTATATTGTAGGTTTAAGTGGTAGTTCTAATTGATTAAAATACTCCTCAATCGCATTTTCAATCTGTTTTAATTTTTTATTTTCGTTTTTCTCGTATAAATAGCTGAAAATCTCCTCAAAGTTTTGATCTGGATCAATACCCCATTCTTGAAGCATTGATTTAATTCCGACAATATCAGCAAAACCTATCATCAACGGCAACTTCTTTCCATTTTTATCACCACTAGGGCAGGTTGCACGACTTGCTCCTGCTCCAAGAATAACAACATGAGGTTTACTCATTTTTGTATCATCAATTTCTTGTTCAATTGATATTTCGTATTTTGTATTCATAAATTTTCACCAATCCAGTTCGACACATTGTCATATTAGGAAATTTAATATTTTATAATAAAAAACAATTTAAAATTGTCTCCATATTTTTTTTTACTGAGAAAAATTATCTTCTAAATTTTTTAAGTATCTCTCTTGGTTATCATTCGGCATTGTTTTTTTGTGTAATTCAATTAAAAAACTTTTTAAATCTAAACCTTCTTTTAAAAGATGGCTATCTTGAATGTCACAAACTTTAAGAATAGCAGTAATAATTTCATAATCGTTATATTCTTTTAGAAAATCTCGTCTCCATACTAATAAATACGGAGAGTATAAATAATTTAAAAGCCTAACTTTCTTTGAATAAGACGCTTTGAATAGCTCATAGGCACCTTTCAAAAACCAAAACAATACAATCCCTAGTACAATTAACGCAATATTATAATAACTTTTTAAAAATGGTGTTCTTAAAACAAGGACACTACCAAACATAAATAAGAATAAAAGAAAAATTGAAACAGAAACTCCCCGGAATCTAGCTCCAGGCCTATTCTTTTTTAAAAAACCACCCTCTATCTCGCTAGAAAGTTCTAAAAGAGGAATTCTCCACTCTGTTTGTGAAAAATAATGATACATTAACATTATGCTAAAAAATATAAATAACATTCCTATTATAAACATCATATTTATATATATTTAAACTTCTTCAGATTTTTCATATCATTAATAAAATAAAAATGCTTAATAAAGATAAAGCGCTTTTGAGTTTTTAAAGTCAAAGGTTAACTTTTGGGGCGAAAAAAACATAGGATTTTATGAGCTTTGTAAGATTTATTGAGCTTATTTATTATAACACAAAACCCGTAATAATACATTCCGGGCAATTTGACACAGACTAATAAGGAAAGTACATACCATTCCATTTTATTTCATGATATAATTAAAACAAAATATTTGATATGGATTATAATCTTATGAAAAAAAATGTTTTTAAAAATATAATTCCTACAAACGATTTGAACATAAGATCCGCTCTAAAAAGAGATTTAATACACTACCATACACAAGATAAAAAAGTAAGAATAATTGAAGAGCTTGGTATCCAACACGGCACTGCAAGAATTGATATCGCTGTTATAAATGGAATTATGCATGGCTATGAAATAAAAAGTGACAAGGATACCCTACAACGATTACCCGAACAAATAGATGTCTTCAATTCAGTATTTGATAAAATGACATTAGTCGTTGGAAAAAATCATCTATATCAGGCGATAAATATGGTGCCTGAATGGTGGGGTATTATAGTTGCAAAAATCAATGATAACGACTCTGTAATATTTAATACTATCCGTAAAGAAGAATTTAATATGAACCAGAATAGTATTTCAGTCGCTAGACTCTTATGGAGAGATGAAGCTCTTAAAATCCTTGAAAGAAATAAAGAGGCTGATGGTTTCTATTCAAAACCCAGGGATTTGATCTATAAAAAATTAGCAGATCTACTTGATAAAAAAACTCTTAGTGGAGAAGTAAGGGAAACAATATTTCTCAGAACAGATTGGCGACCTGATTCGCTACTAATACTAAATGGTGGTTAATACCAGCTTTAAGCCACGTTTCTGTACTACCCGTGCCCTTGACTGAGGGCTTTTTTATATACGCTGAAAAATGATTTGCTTTTTCAGTAATATACTTGTCACCTTCACTAAACTTTTCACCATAATATCTCTTATCTTTTACCAATGTAGCTGCATGGGCTAAATATTGCCCAAATTTTTGTCTTTGCCCCTTCATGATCAACCAATAATCCTCAAGTGTATATTTAATACTTGAGGTTGGATGATAAAACTGATAAGTCTCTTCATAGATTGGATACTGTATTGTATAATCAGCAAAAGAAGGTTTCCTTTTTATCTTTTTACTATTTATCTGCTCTTTCCAACACTTCCAGTCAATACGTGATATAAGGTTTTCTTCATCAATTTTGCATTGAGATAAATTTTTGGGGAATGAACCACTTGCAAAAATAAATGTTCTCCATTTTGTTAAATTTGAGATACCTTGGCTTAATTCGAAATATTTAATATATTTATTACCATTATTGTCTTCTATTTCTTTAATATCTACTAATAGATCGATGTCTTTTACCATTAATGTATTAGATGAAATCAAATTGTCAATATCTCGATTTAATTTTGTTAAATCAGAAAAATCTGGACTTATTAATCTCAAGCAGATACCACTTTTAGTTTTCTTTGCTAATGAACAAGCGATATCCTTAATTTTCTGATCATCATTAAGATAAATAACTGGAATAAAAAAACCTCCAAGTTTATAGCCAGTCATTAAAATACTTTTAATGCTTTCTGCCTTGAGAGAAGTTGTGTATAACAAACTAACATCAATAAAAACAGGATTTATCCCCCATGCTTCTATAATTTTTTTGGGTAATTGTAGTAGTTGTTGCTCAAATTTTGTAATAACATCCTCAATTGTTTTACCGGGTTTACTTTTTGGCATTACAAATTGGATTAAGGGAGTAATATATTTTTTCTGATCCTCCCTTAATGCCTTCAACGCACCTTGTTCAGCACGCTTCCATTTTAAAATTGGTACATAATGTCTTAAATCAAACATATTATTTTTTCCACTTTTCATTAGAAAAATATTTTCTGACCTTTTCTGCATTTACAATTTTATTCAAATAAATATATTTATTGCCTTTATATCTAATCTGGCCAGCGATAAGAGCAGGATGAACTTCAAGTTCATTAGCTAAACTGTTTACCGCCATTGCAGAAGGAATTATTCTAGCGGGGCTGATTTCCCACTTAGCCTTTGGTAAAATAGCTTCTTCTGCTAATGCATCAGCTTCTTTTTCTTTCTTGTCTAGATCAATTGTTTTTAATCCTTCAATTTCGTCATAAAATAGGCTAATATCACTATTATAATGTTGGGCAATATGTGCTAATTCGTGTAATAAGGTAAACCAAAAATTGTCTAAACGATCGTATCTGAGCGTGAGACCAATAACAGGGTTGTCCTTGTTTATAAGAATAGTTGCACCATCCAAACGGGTTTTTGGAAAGTGCGGTTCAATTACTAATATAATTCCGATTTTTTTTAAGTATTCTTGAGCTAAGATAGGACTATCCTCACCTACGCTTAATTTGACCAACTCTTGTAAAAATTTAAGATCAATACTATCATGCTTGTATTTTTTAGGTACTTTTATTTCTTGAGATTTTTTTATTACACACACGGCCCAGGCAGATAATGCACGTTTATCCGTGAGTGGAGAAGATCGATAAGTAGATTTGCGTAACATTCCAATAATTTGTGCTTGAGGTCCAATGTCTGAAAAAAACTTTTCGAGTAGCTCAATTTTGTTGTTTTGTTTTATTAAAGTATCACCAAAATACCCTCGTCTTTCCATCTCTGCCACAAGACGATTATCCCAATTTTTATAATCTATATAATCAGTACCAGGTTTTTTGATCAACACCTTGGCAGGAATTCCAAGGCCTTCTGATAAAGCCCTAACCATATCAATAGTTAGCTGACGTTTACCAGATAAAATTTCTGATACTCTACTTCTGCTACCAATATAAGAAATAAGATCAGCTGATTTAAGATTTAACTGTTCCATTCTGAACTTAATAGCTTCAATTGAATCAGGAAGTGAACTTGGAAAATTTTTCTCTTCATAATCTTCAATAAGAGCGCTAAGAAGATTAAGCTGTTCACCTTCTGTTGAATCAGGATTTGGGTCAATACTCATCAATTCCTCAACTGATTTGAGAGCTTCTTCGTAATCTTTTTCAGTTTTTATTACTTTAATTTTAATCATGGTTTTAATTAAATTATTCTCCATTTATCATATTCTTTATGTGTACCAATTTTACGCACTAAAACAATTTTATTTTTATAATTAACCTGTGTGAGCAATCTATACTTGTTTCTACAAATATTAAAGATTGCCTGATTGTTTTTTATAAGACTTGCCTTTGGATACCTCTTTTTAAGTTTGTGAGGAGCGTCCCATTCTGCTTCTTCAACTTCAGTTTCCCACGACTCAATTTGTGGCCGTGCGTCAGCATGTTTATTTTTAAAATCAAATAATATTTTTTTTCCTATTAATCTCATAACAAGCCGTGGGGTGTTTAATAATTATATTCATATATGTTCCCATATTGGGAATATTATATCAAATAAGTTGTAATGTCAAGAAAAAGTTATCCACATCCAAAATAGTCTATTTAATTGGCTTAATATAAACTCAAAACCCGGAAGAACACCGTCCAGGTTTTTGACTAGTATAATTGATTTGCATCCACGCGCAAATTAGTACCCTTGTAGGCCACTCAAGATTCAGTTGAAACTAGCTTGTGAAAGAACTGCGAGAATGGCATCAATTACAGGTAGTCTTTTTAAGCTTGAATAAGTAGACTTGTACATTTTAATCTAATTATTAGAAGGAAAATAGTGAGGTAAATTTATGTGTAAATGCAAAACAATTTTTCTAATGTTTTCTTTCAATTGCCCTTTTCTTTTTTCTCTACTTGAATCTGTCCATGAAATTTTTTATGGAGCTATAAAAAATTAAAGGATGATACCTAAGATTAGTTATTTTCTTTTTGTAATATACTATCAACATAATTTTCGGGTAAAGATTTTATACTATTTTTCAATTTCTCAATCCAAAATGGAACACCAACTGAATTATCTGTAATTTTTTTCTTTGTTTCAATAAATAAATCAAGTCCTTTTTTTGAAGTTTCAAATCCTAAATTATTCTCAAATTCATATTCAAATCCCAAATATTTTTCTTTTGGGTTGTTATCAGGATAATTTTGGCTTTCACCGAACAACTTTAAAATTACCTTATTCTTGCTAAGGTTATTTTGTTCACCCTCAGTCCCTTTTAACTGTTTATCTCCGTCAAATACCACATAACAAGGAATTCCAAATTCAGAATATAAACGATAAAATCGATCTATTTCATTTTTTCCTCCACATCGCACTATAGACACTGCTTCCTTTATAAAATCAAATCCTATCAAATCAAAAAAATAAGGAAGTAAAAGCACCTCTGATTGCCCCTCAACCAAGATAATTTTCTTTGCAAAAAACCCTTCATTTGCTCTTTGCGTGTCACCAGTATTCTCGTAAGCATTTTTATAGTGCAATAGTAAATATCTATCCGTGGTATCATGTCCTGTCCTTATTTTTAAATCTTGCTTAAAGTCATCTATTTTAGCACACCTTAAAAATGTCCCCTTTTCTTTTGTTTTCCTAACAATAAAGATTTCGTCAAAATTCCCGGCAGAAAGGAAATTCGGTGAATGGGTAGTATAAAATACTTGCGTTCCTTCTCTTTCAAGTTCTCCGTTAATATCATACTTATCTTCCGAAAGCTCTCGCAAAATCTTATAAAAATTCCTTTGCGCTTGTGGATGTAAAAACAATTCCGGTTCATCGATAAAAATAGGGCTTTTGTTTGCTAAATTTAATTCTGAATATGCTTTCAAAATGGCAATCGAGATTGAGGCTTGAACGCCCATTCCAAGTGTTGAAGCTTGAAATTCTAAATCCATATCTTGTTCTTTAACAATTAACTGAAGGGTTTTATAGAAATTCCAGGGATCATATAGGCTCAAATCAACAACAAAGTCCGATTGTGGTCTGTTCAATTGTTTCGCACTTTCTTCTTGCAAGATATTAAGAAATTTTTTCATTACTTCCTGGCCGCTTTGGTCTTTAACAGAAAAAAGTAACTTATCTCTTATGAATTGAAGCCAAGTTTTTAACCATTCTGTTTTAGCTTTCGTCTCGTTTTTATAAGTCATTGACTCTTGCAAAAATTTTTTATTTATTTCTTGCAAAATACGGCCAACTAACGACCATCGACTTGAAGGCAAATAATCTAAAATTTTTCTGTCAATTCCAAGATAAGCAGAACAATATTGCTCTCTTATTTCCGACTTACAATTATAAATTTGGTCGTTGTAAAAAAGTCCAGATTTTATTTCATTTTCGTTTCTGTATGTATTGAATACCTCTCTGTGCTCGTTTAATTCCAAACTTTTACCGTCATCAAAAATTAACCTAACCATTATTTTATTTTCTTCTTTCCCTAAGAAATGATCTTCTTTTTTTACAGAATTAAAAGATGGATATGTCGGTCCAAGCAACCAATTTATTGCATCAAAAATATTGCTTTTGCCTGTACTATTAGCCCCAATAAAAGCATTCAACCCATGGCAAGTTTCAAATTCTAAATGTTTTATGCTTTTATAATTATTTATTACAACTTTCGTAATTTTCATATCTATTTTTGTAGGAAATTTATTTTTTCCCTAATTGCACCCTCATTTTTTTCTAAAGTAACTTTTTAATTTCCTATTGATTCTTTAAATACTTCTCAGTAAAGCCGTTCGTTTCTTTTGCAATTCTTATTTTTTCTTGCATCTTGAGCTTTTCTTCCTTATTAATCAAAATTGAATAATTGCTAATCATAAATAATCTTTTGCTATACTTCTTTTCGTTTTTTACCAATATTCTCTCAAAATCATTATGGTGACTTGATCTTAGACTTTATTATCTAGTCCTGTTGACTTGCCTTCATCACCTGTTAGCCTGTACTCTTTATAAATTAAATTATCAATAATTTTGTCTAATTGTTGTATTTTTAATTGATTTTCATTATTTTTTTGACTCTTATTACTTGGAAACAGTAGCAGCATTTCATCTATGATTTTGGCAATTTCACTATTTATTTTTCTCCCACCCCTTATCTCATGGTCGTAGTTCATTATATGATCTATCTGTTCATATGAAAAATTGTAGAGATACTTACCTAAAACCAAATCAAGTAAATCAATATCTTTTTTTATATTACTTGTTAAAAACCTATTTCTTTTTGTATCAAAAACAGAAAATAATCTTTCTAAAAACACCCTTCTAGCATTTTCCAACAACAAACTATATTTTTTTACTTCTATATATGACGGCAAAGGAAACCATTCAAAAATATCTCTATTCATATGCCTACCATCTCCGTAAACTCTAAACCAAAAATAAAACAAAGAAGAGTTCATTAAAATTATAACAAGATCACTATACATATCTTCCACTTTTAATGTTTTTACCTCTGAACTATTGTAGGGTTTTCTATCAAAGGCATTATACCAATAATTACCACTTGTCCTAATCCAAATATTTTTCCCTCTATTAATTACTTTCAAAAGATGTTCTCTAAACTTGAAAAGATTATCGAGGATCTCTCTATTATTATTTTCACCAATTTTGGGCAATCTATGTTTTTTTGAAAAATCATTTATTGTGGGTAAAAGATAATTATTTGAATTACTATATTCTATTTGATTTATATCCGGAAAGGTTCTAAAAAATCTACTAGTAAAAATTCCTTTATTTATTGTTGAATGCTTATTTAAGCCTTTAAAAACGGATACCGACTGTGTCATGCTTTTAAAAGTACTACAACGATCCCTATCAAGTGTAAATAAAGATGTTTTTTTAAAGTTTTTATTTAATAATTGCCTTATTTGGGAAAAGTTTTTGCTAAAGGTGATAGCAAAGGTAATAATATAAAAAATACAACCTTTCTCTTTTAAAAGATTGTATCCTCTTTCAACAAATAAACTAGAAATTTCAGAAAAATCACCATATTTATATTTTTTCTTTAATAAATCCTTTTTGTCTAATTCAATAAGATTACCGTAAGGCGGATTAGCTATTACGATATCAAACCCAGGATTATTCCCTCTAAACACTTCGGCAAAATATAGCTTCCAGGCAAAAAATGGTCTTTTTTTCTTCTTGCTGGAAAATTCTCTAAATTGTTTTTCAATGCTTTCTAAATCAAATCCTTGTCTTTTATAAAATTTTACTCTTTCTCTCTTTATAAATTCCTCCCTATTTTTTAAATCCAGAATCCCTTTTGCTTTTTCGATAATATTATTGATTCCTTCATATTTTCTCTGTAACCTTGTTTCAAATATTTTAACCATTAAATTTTCAATTTCATTCTGTAGCTTATTTTTCTTGTCCCTGTCTGTTTCATTTTGATAATCAATTTTTTTCTGTTCAAAGGCTCTAATAAGTCCATCATCTTCTTCTTTAAAACCAAAAACACACTGCCCTTTCTTATCTTGATCGTTTATACTATTATCAAAATCTACACCTAAAAATTCAGATAACAGACTATCTCCTTGCATAATCTTAAAATCAAGATTGGGAAGAGGTTCAATCCCCCAATTGCCATTTATATTATCTTTATCTATCTTTTCATCAACTAATAATGAAATAAAAAAACGTAATTTGGAAATTTCAACTGCAATTTGCTGAATATCAACACCATAAATACACTTTTGAATTAGATAAAGCTTCCTGAAATAATTGACATTTTTTTCCTGAAAATTTTTCTCAATATTGTCAATAGCATCTTTTCTGGATTTTGGATCAGGAATATTGTGAACTACATCTAATTGGGCTTGTTTCCAAAACAAATTTTCCGGATCAAGCTTGGAAAGAATATAAACCAATTTAATTAAAATACTCATTGGAAAAGCACCAGACCCTACAGCCGGATCAACTATCCGTAACTTGTCAATCAACTCTACAATTTTTTTACTTTCTTGTTCATCAAAAGGATTTCTATCATTTTCACTATTAAAAAGAATCTCCAATTTTTCATCTAAGTCTTCTTTATGATTAAAATATGCTCTGAAGTATTCTTTTAAGGATTCTGTAACCATATAATCAACAATTTCTCTTGGGGTATAATAACTACCTGTTGTTTTCCTAGCAGTTGTTGCAGTTTCAGGATTAAAACTGGCTAAAAGATTTTCAAATACTTTTCCTAAAAGCTCTGGGTCGAGCGCAACTTCGGCATCGTTTGGATCGTTCTCATCAATAGTAAAATTGTAATATGATAAAGTATTAATAATCCCCCGCACTTTATATTTTTTATCCCTAGTTCCATACTCTTTATTTAGATCAGTATTACTTTCTTCAGAAAAGAATAAGAAATTGGGTATTATGGGTTGATTTTTTATAGTATCCGAAAAGCCATCGATGTAAATTCCATTTTTCTTATCATCAAGACACTCAAAAATACCACCATTCAAAAAGGGAATTTCTCCAAAATAATCTTTTATGTTTTCAGAATTTTTAAATAATTGGTGATATCGATAAGTATACTGATTTCCAAAATCCGGATTATAGCCTCGTGCTCCCCTAATTTCACTTCTAAAATTTCTTTCTTTCCTTTTGGTGCTAAGAGTAGCAAAAAACAGATTCTGCAATATTGCTTTATAATAAGAACTGCATTGTGGAGAAACGTCATTTAGGTATTCATCTATTCTATTTTTATTAAAAAAAGAATCCGGTACCAAACCCCGGACACGCATAAACCAAATAAATATAAGGCGAGTTATCAAACGAATAATGGCCATACTACGACCATTTTCCTCTTCTTCAGCGTCTTTAGGAAACCTTGAATTCTGTATTGCCCAAAAATACCAGTTAGCAATATCTCTATAGAAGTCTTCAGTCACTTTCTCAACGCTAAAAGCATCTTTAATTTTTTCTAGAGAATAAAAATCTCCTTCCCCAATTCTTTGTAAGAAAGTTTTGTTGGTAAAATCTAGACTAACAAAATAAGTAAACCTACGAAAAGAGCTGGGATGTCTTCCTTTTCCTAAATAATTAAAATAGATAAGACTAAACCGAAAATTTCCTTTCTGGTCGTAAAAAATAAATATTCCGCTATCAAAACCTTTTTCTTTTAAAATTTTCTTAGCCTTCTCATACTGTGCTTTTTTCCCAGTTCTCTCCGAGAGGGATTTGATAGAATAAAAGGCACAAATTATAAGATTATTAGCTTCATTATCAAACTTAATTTCACCAAGTTTAAGACCTTCTGAAAAATCATTATCATCATATTCATTAAGGGTTTCTCTTTGGGGTCGAAAAGAGCGGTTTTTATGCCGGAAAAACCTAACAAATTTATCTACTTTAAAATCAGTTATAATATCCTGTAAGATTTCTTTACTCATAGTTTTGATTCTCCACTGCAATGATAATTTCTTTATGTAAGGAAATCTGCTTATCTTTTTCTTTCTGTAAATAGTCTTCACCAAGCTCTTCTTTGAGAATTCTTATTTCGTCTGCAGTTTGTTTTTTCTGCTTCTCGTTAAGAGAATCAAGGTTAGCAATACGTCGAAGAGTGTAATCAGCCAAGGTACCATAATCATTAATATCTTCTAATAAAGTCCGAATAAAGTCTAAGTATAGAAAAAGACCATCCCATGGTTTGCTTATAAAGGTTTTTAGATTATTCAATGCCTTCTGTTCTATACTCTGTTCGCTATTAGGAATAGAAGATTCTTTTTTAGGATTTTTTATTCTTTCATAGGCATCCCAGAAATGATTACTTAAAGTCATTGATTTTTCTTTTTTATTACATTTTACTTTTTCAAAAATATCTTCCATCATCAAATCATTAATAGCCTGTTTTTTCTTCTGGTGATTACTGATACTCTTAATATGAATCCTTCTTTTTTTAATTAAGACGATCAATTCATTCTCATTATACAATTTAGCAACCTTAATTCTGGGTGAAAATTTCTTTATTCTTTCTACAATATCAGGGTACTGTTTTTCTATCTTAGTAAATTCACGTAATGCCATAGTATAAAAACTCTCTTCCTGAAGCTTATCTGGGTTTTGCTGAATTTTATTGTACAAACCTGAAGCGGTGGGTTCTTCATCTATATCAAATATCTTGGCATCTTCCCCTAAAGTGTTATGAATTAAGAACATTTTATTCTGAGCTATCTCCCTGCTTTTTACTACACTTGCACCTTTTTCTGTAGGGAAGAAATTCACAATATAGAGGTTATCAAAAACTTTCTTACTGATTCGGTTAATTCGGCCAACACGCTGGATTACTCTTACAGGATTCCAGGGTATATCATAATTAATAACTATCCCAGCCCTGTTTAAATTAAAGCCTTCAGAAATTTTATCAGAGGCAAGCAGAATATCGTAATCATCCTGTGGTTCAGCATGAGAAGCATCAAAGTTCCGATTGATTTCTTTGACTTTTCTAGCGGATAAATCCCCGGCAATAATGAGAACGCGTTCACCGAAAACATCTTTAAGAATAGGAGTGAGGTAGTTTACTGTATCTACATATTCGGAGAAAATAATTACTTTCCTTTTGGGTTCTCCAGAAGAATAATTTCTAGAAAAGATTTCTCTTAAATTTTCAATCAAGCAATCAACTTTGGGGTCTTTATCGTCTAATTTTAGAATACTTAGTCTTTTAAATATATCTTTCAATAATCGTAAATCTGATTTGACATCAGTAATAAATTCTTCTTTGTGAGCAAATTTATTTATCTCGTAAATCCGGCTGTTCTTGGGATAATCACCTTCTCTAAGCTTTTCGGAAAAATCTACTAATTCTTTTTCTATATCCTCAATTTCCTTATTATAAATTTTCTCTAATAAAGAACGATCTAAAATATATTTATCAGTTTTCTCAATAAACTTTAAAATATCTTCAGTAATTTTTATGAAATTTTTGACACTTTGTTTAAAGGAACCAAAAGAGCTTTCAAATCTTTTTACCAACAACCTTCTCATAAATTCATATAAATTCTTTTGCTGAATAAACTGAAAATTCTCTTTTTCACTCAACTTCTCTTCTGAAATTTTTTCTCTTTTTATCTCATATTCAAAGGGTCGATAAATTGCCCCCTTGAATTGCCCTCCATCATCTGGATCGGCAAAATATTCTTGAATGACTTCATCATAAAACCTAGATTGTTCTTTAGTTAACTCAAAAAACCATTCCTTGGGGTCATCTATGATAGAAAGATCAGTTACTTCATTTTGGTAAAAAGGATTATTTTGCAAGTCAAGTCTATTTCTTCGAATTATTACTGGCTCAATTACATCTCTTATTTGTTTGGCTAAATAATGAGCACGGTTTTGGACCTTTATTAGATTAATTCCCTTTTCTTCAAATAACTTCTCATAAAAACTCTCTGCTTTTCTTTTTTTATTAACATCAGAAGAATTATGATATTTTTTAATATAGCCGAGTCGATCAAAGATAATTTTGAAATGGCGAAACTTATTGATAATATTATCTTCCAGGGTTATTATTGATTTTTTAGGAATAATAAATAAATTTAATAATGACAATATATCGCCAGGTCGATTATTAAAAGGTGTAGCGGTTAACAATATGACAATTTTGTTACGGCATATGTTTTTTAGTAATTCATAACCTTTGGTATCTTGATTTCGGAAACGATGGGCTTCGTCAATAATTACTATCTCAATATCGCTTTTATCTTTAATGAATTTAGCAATGTTTTCCAGGTCACCACAGGAACGAACCTCCCAATCATACAGGCCAAACTCTTCTTGATATCTTTGCCAACCGGAAGTCTTATTTTTATCCCCCATAATGCCTGGCGGGCAAATAATAACACCTCTCTTTCTTAATTGCTTTGCTACCGCACAGGCAATAATGGTTTTACCAAGTCCTACAACATCAGCAATAATAACTCCGTTGTTCTTTTCAATAATGGCCAGGGCTTGTTTTACCGCATCCAATTGATATTGATATACCTTGTAATTATTTCTTTTTAAAGTGTCAATAACAGATTCGCCAATATTTTTATATTCAAAAGAAGAAAGATAGGTTTTCAATATTAAGACAAAGGCTTCAAAGGGGGTTATTTCTGTTATTAGGGTTTCGTTTTCAATAGTTTCAATCAATTTTTTTCTTGTTTCATTATGTTCTGTTATGGGTACTGCCTCATCCCATAGATGATCAAAATATTCTTCAGCATCTTCAACTCCATAATCACTAATTTCCACATTAAATTCTGCTTGAGTAGTTAAACCAGCTTTGGTTAAATTACTACTTCCGGTAATAAAAAGCTGGTTTCTGGCAATCTGGGTTTCCATTAATTTGAAGATATACAGTTTGGCATGATTGGGATGATAAGTTTTTCTTATGATTAATCTATCGTCTTTAATTAATTTTATAAAGTAGCGAACTTGTTCATAGAACTCTTTTGTATCAAATTCATTTGAGTTGATTGATTTTTTAACAGACTGAAAAAACCTGTAACTTTTTTCTTCATCAGATACCTGTTGATGATCATCTGCATATTCAATCAAATTATGATTTGTTTTATCAACATCTAAACCAACTAATACCTTGATTTTTACATCTGGATTATCTTTTAAGCCCTCATAGAGTTCTCTTATGCCTGAAAAATAGAAAAAACCAACCAAAAACTTTAATTCATCAGATTTTTCAATCAAATCGATGATTCTTTTTTTGAGCCTTACATAATTGCTATTGGTGATAAAGTTTTTCATATTAATTAATTTCTTTCAGTTACCACTTAATGACATTTTAATCTTTTGAAATTAGCATTCTTGTAATATATTGTGAGATAAATTTTGTAGCAATCAATTTTACTTTGTTTTTTGTTTATTTTTTAATTTTAACAAATTACTATACCAAATGCCAATTTATCTAAAACATCAAATATTTTCTCCTGTACCAAAGAAAAAGAGCCAATGCAAAGATTAACATTGGCTCATAAGTAATTTAGCTTTAAATGATTTTAGATTTGTTTTAGCTTTTTTAAATACTCTTCAATTGCTTCCCTCACTAAAACGGTAATAGGTTTTCTGATTCCCCTTTTGGCTAATTTTTCCCTGAGACGATAGAGCTTTTGGATTATATCCTGGGGTATTTTAGGTTTATACATTTTTAACTCCTTTAAAAAAGTTTTCCTCCTCAAGATTTAAAGAAATAATTTGCTATAAAGATATGTTTTAACTGAGGAGGATAATTTTA
>JBBABL010000009.1:0-15759 GCA_041657645.1 Minisyncoccota bacterium | reverse complement strand
TCCGTTATTAAGTAAGCTGGTTAAATAACTTAAAAACTTTATCTTTAAATAGCATTGCTATAGCAGCTATTGAAGCTAGGAAAAAACACATAATAAAAGGAGCGTAATTTCCATTAAAATCAATAAGCAAACCGGCAATTAAAGGTCCTATTACCCTTGCTAAATACTGAAAAGTATCATTAATAGACATACCTGTAGCTCTAAGTTCTTCTGCGATATTTGAAGATATAAATGATTTCGTAATATTTAATCCTCCTGCCCTGCCTATTGTAAATAATCCAATTAAAGCGATTAAGAAAAATATATTTTTAGTGGTTATAAAAAATATCGTAGATATAGCTACTAATAACGATGTAAATACTAATGATTTTTTATGCCCCATTCTGTCCATAAACTTCCCCAATACTAATAAGCCGATGATACTAACTATAGAACCACACCCAATAATTAAACCTATTACGGAAATATCAAAGTTAATAAATGTTAAGTATAAAGGAACAGCTAGGGTAATTACAGATTCAAAAAAACCAGTTAAGAATGAACCTATCACTAAATAAGCTAAAAAGTTCCATCTATTAGAACCAAGCTCCCTCAAAAGTTTTCTAAAACTAGGTCGTTTTCTATCCTCCTTTTGAACAGCATTTTCCTTTTTAAGAAAGAAGGAAAAAAGTAATCCAATTAAACCAAGCGCCGCCCAAACATAAAAGGCCATCTGAAGTCCTCCATTTTTTAGCACCAAAGCTCCACCTATAATTGGACCCATAAAAGCTCCTAGTTGATAAAGACTTTCTAGTCTAAATAGTGCTTTTGTCTTTTCCTTATGTAAAATTGTTATAATACTACTAATAGATGCATAGTAAAAATTACTTAAAATCCCAACAATAAAATACATTAATGTAAAAAATAAAATAGAGTCGGATATTGTAAACATTAATGCAATAATTGGTAATGCAAAAAAAACATAAAATAATGTTTTTCCTTTTCCAAGAGAGTCAGAAATCCATCCACAAGGAATCACTAAGAACTTCGCAGAAGCATAAAGAGAGTATATAATACTTATCTGAGACGCACTAGCAACACTAGCAAAAAAAGAAGGGAAAACTTTGGACACAATATTGAATCCAGTTGACCACAACCAATGTAATAAATATGGAATTTCTTTATACAATTTCATTTTTTGAATTGTAACATAATTTATTTTATTACTCAATATCAAATAAATAGTCCTTTACTGTATTTAACCAAGAAAAACTGATTGGTCCATGATAAACATGCTCTGCACCACCATCAAAGAAAATATCTTTCTCATTTTCTGAAACATTGACACCAAGGGAAATATCAACAGGAAGCTTCATGTCTAATATAGAATCCGAGATAAAAATATTTTTTCTATTAGGAAGATTTTTTTTAATTTTAGAAATGTGATTTTCTTTTAATCCACTCTCTTTTCCAAAAACTTCTAAACCAAGATTGTGTTTCTTTACCCAATTATTGATAATATTTTCTTCTGTTCCTGAAGAGATAATTATCACAATATCTTTTTTTTCTTTAATTTTCTCTAGAACTTTTACTACTTCTGGAAATTCTTTAAAATTTGAATAAACATCTACTATCTTTCTTTTATGATATTCTTTAGCACAATTTTCTTTAAGATATTTTTTCTCGTTGGGAAATATCATTTCTAATTGATTATCAAAAGGAAGTCCAGTGGTTTCTGTATATTTTTTAATTACTTCCTCTTCTGATACTTTGAAATTTTTACAGATACATTCGGTTGCTAAACAAGTATGATTAAACATTGTATCAACTAAAACCCCATCCCAATCAAATAATAAAATTTTTTTCATATATTATATGTTAATGAAAAAATTATAACATAAAAAAGAAATTGCTTGAATGATTAAGTATACTAGAATAGTATCTACTTAATATGGAAGGATAAGAAAGAACATAATAAAATTATTGGGGAGATATTCACTTATTTTATTAATAAAAGAATTTATCCTAAAAATAAAAAAAGGAATAAATTATAATCCTTAATTAATAATCTTTTCCCCTTTTTTATATTCTATTTTTTCTATACCAATTTCTTTGTTGTATTTAATAAATTTAAAAATTTTCCTAATAGCCGTTATATTTGTAAAAAGGGCAAGAATAATTAACAAATACATGGCAACATAGAACTGATTAAAAATAATGGCTATATATATCAACAAAACTAAAATTGATCTTTCTGCTACTTTCAATAGCCCTTTACTCATTAATGTTTTTCTAACGGCTTCTTCTGCTATTTTCTTTTCCCCCGTAGCAGCCTTAGAATAAGTAGTTATCATAGAACCAAATAATGCTAAAAATATCCAAAAAAAAGAAGGAAATATTATTACTGGGAGGGTTGGAATTAACAATAATCCAAATAATCTAATTGCTTCAACATATCTATCAGCCAATGTATCTAAATATGCTCCACTATTAGAAGCCATATCTCGCGCCCTAGCAATAGCTCCATCTACATAATCTAATGATAGGGACAATAAAAAAAATATTAAAGCAAGAACGAATAATTGTAAATATACAAAAAATAAACCCACTAAAGCAATTACCACGCTCAATATCGTCCATTGATTGGGTGTAACGGGAAGCTTTCCAATGGTTTTAATAACTATGTCTTCCAAAAATTCAAAATTTTCCCTTTGTTTATGTAACATATATATTATATTTTTTGTAATAAATCTTGACACTTTTCCCTCATTCTTCCCAACTCCTTTATTCCTTTTTCTGTAGTTTTGTATGACTTCTTTCCAGCTAATTTTTCTTTACTTGCATAACCATCTTTTTTTAATCTAAACAAAACAGATTTAATCATTAAAGAGTTTGGTAGAAATCCAAATTTTTCGAACATAATCCTTGAGACATCTTCTTCTTTAATCTCAACTTCTTTAGCAAGTGATAATACATAAATCCAAATATTTCCTTCTGTAACTGAGTTTGCGAATCTTTTTATTGGTTCCATAATAGTTTTTATTATATTTATTATATTTATTATAACACTATCTCTCTCGTTTGTTAAGAATAAATTCTTCGATCATCTCCCTAGCTTTTTCATCAGTAAATTGTTGCATTGGATGCTTCATAAAGTAAGCAGAAGCTGATAACAATGTTCCACCGATTCCTCTATCTAGTCCCATCTTTAATAATCTAATAGCATCTATAACACAACCTGCTGAATTAGGAGAATCTTCAACTGATAATCTTAATTCTAATTCAATCGGTACATTTCCAAATTTTCTTCCTTCCATTCTGATAAAGCAAACTTTATTATCCTTTAAGAAAGGAACCCAATCAGATGGTCCAACGTGTAAATTGTCATAAGTTAATCTTTTAGCTAATTGAGATTCAACTGCTTCTGTTTTTGATAATTTTTTTGTATTTAATCTCTTTTTTTCAAGCATATTCAAGAAATCTGTGTTTCCTCCAACATTTAATTGGTATGATCTATCAATTGTAACTCCTCTTTCTGCAAACAAGTGAGATAAAACCCTATGAGTAATAGTTGCACCAATTTGTGATTTAATATCATCTCCAATACATGGAATATTCTTATCTCTAAACTTCTTTTCCCATGTCTCGTCAGAACAAATAAATACTGGCATTGAGTTAACAAAGGCTACTCCTGCTTTTAAACAAGCATCAGCATAAAACTCTGTTGCTTTTTGAGAACCCACTGGCATATAGTTTACTAGAACATCTACTTTATTCTTCTTTAATACTTCTACCACATCAACTGGATCTGCATCGGAAGGTAAAAATGTTTGTTCTTCTGGATAGTCCTTCATATGATCAGCAACTCCATCTAAAATTGGACCCATTTGAACAATAGCTCCAGTTTTTGGAAGATTACCACAAAATACTTTTGTACAATTTGGCTTTTCAAAGATAGCCTCAGAGATGTCTTTTCCAACTTTTCTCTTATCTATATCAAAAGCAGCAACTATTTTAATATCTGAGATTTTATAATCTCCTAAAACATTGTGCATTAAACCAGGAACTATTTCATCATCACTGCTGACATCTTTATAAAAATGAATCCCTTGAACTAAAGCACTACAGCAATTACCTATTCCGGAAATTGCAATTCTTATCTCCCTGTCATTTGATTTATTTTCCATATGATATATAATTAATTTATTATTAATTCTATTTTACACGCGTAAAATAGTTTGTCAAGATTATGACACCATACGAAAGATTAATTAAATCAAATACAAAAGAAAACCTTTGGATATACATTCTCCTTGTCCTTCAAAAAGAACCCCATTATGGATGGGATCTTTATACTATAATTGAAAAGGAGTTTGGCTTTAAGCCTGGAAGCATTACTCCCTATCGAGTCCTATACAGATTAGAAGATCAAGGATTTGTTACAAGTGAAACTAAAGAAAGAAAGAGGGTTTACAAAATAACAAAATTGGGTAAAGATGAGTTAGTAAAGGTTAAAGATTTTTATTCCCAAATTATTAAAAAAATAGATGAATGAAGAAACCGACATACAAAAAGTAGTAAACCATTTTTTTGAAACAAAAGGCCTGAGCCTTGACGAAATTAAAGAATCAGCCAAAAAGAAGAGCATAATCTATTCAAGGTTCACAAGACCAGCTAAAGAATTAATTGAATTAGCCGGTTCAGTAGGAAAAGCTAAGGAAGCAATTACCATTATTGCTAACTGGGCCAAGTCAAGAAAACTTGATTACTCTATTGAAACAGTTTTCAAAAAGTGGTTAGAATTAGATAAATTAAAACCAAAAGAAATAATAAAGAAACCTTTCTATAATAACTTGCCAATGGTCTGGTCACAGACAAAAAAGAAATGGTTTGTAATTGACAACGGCGGAGAATGGTTAGAATACGCCGACAAAGAAAACAAAATTGAATGGAGAATTGAAGAATAATAATTTAATTAAACAAAAAAAATGCTATCATATTCAGAATTAAATAGAGGGGTGATAATTATAATCAATGATCAACCTTACGAAATAGTTGAAGCTCAAAGTACTTTTAAGGGCAGAGGTCATTCCTACCTTCAAATGAAGTTGAAAAACTTAATCAATGGAAATGTTATCGCTAAAACAGCTCAGCCAAGAGATTCTTTTGATGAGGCCGAAATTGACAAGAAAGAAGCAGTCTTCGTATATCAAAATAAAGGAAAATATATTTTTTCAGAAAAAGACAATAGCTCTAATAGATTCGAATTAGAGAGAGATTTAATTGGTGATCAAGCTGACTTCTTAAAGTCTAATGAAGTAGTTGAGACATTAGTTTTTAATGATAAAATTATAAACATTATAATGCCTATAAAGGTAAATTTAAAAGTTACAGATGTTCCACCAGGAATTAAAGGAGACAGAGCCCAAAGCGGAAACAAATCAGTAACTATAGAAACAGGCGTAAAAATAAACGTCCCCTTGTTCATAGAAGAAGGAGACGTTATAGAAATTAATACCGAATCTGGAGAATACGTTAGAAGAACTAACGAGTAAAAAGATTACAGAAACAGTGACCGTCTTTCTCGATTTCCTCTTTATGGTAAACACAAGGACAGATAATTCTCTTATCGTCCTTTTTGTTTCCCGTCATTTTCCTACAAGGACAATACTTCTCTCCAAAATTTTCTTTACGTGCGATTAAACCATTTATAACACCATTCAATATATTTTCGTTGGGATTAAGATTAAATCCATTTTCTTTGGCATAATCTCCATATTCTTTTTTAAGTTTTTCGATTTCATCGTTCATATGTTTTTATTTATCCAATTCTTTATGTCTTCTTCTTCTCTAAGTCCAACAAAGAAATTTTTGACTGCACCTTTATTAAACAAAAGAACAGTTGGTATTCTATCAATTGAAAACATTTCTCCTATTTTTGGGTTTTGGTCTAAGTCCATTTTATAGAAATCCACTTTATCAGTATATTCTTCAGATATTTTTTCTAGTATTGGTCCTAATATCTTACAAGGTGGGCACCATTGAGTATATACATCTAGCAATACTGGCTTAGATGAATTTTTAACTTTTTCTTCAAATTCTTGATCGGTAAGTATATTCATATTTTTATCATTTATTATTATATTTTTATTATATTATAATATAAAAAAAGAGGCAATTATTTTTGCATCTTTTCAAGCAGAATGTCTTTCTTTTTCATCATTTTAACTATCCATCCTTGTTTAACCTCCAGAGATTCATTCAAAATTTTACTAATCATCTTCTTTAGTCCTGTTAAACAGATCTTCATGATATCGTCATTTGTTAAGGAAGAACCACTCATAAAGTCTCTATAAATAGCCTTGTAACAGAACATAAAAAGCCTTAGAATCATGTTTTCCATAATCCTAACTTTACGTTCAAGTTCATTATGACAATCACGACAAAGGAATACAGTGCGATTATTAGGACCCCAAACCGATCGCTTCCAAATGTGGTGTTCAGTTAAAGGAACTAATTCTTTTCCACATTTAGGACAGGTTCCCATTTTAAATCCATAATTATTATGAACTTTTTGATTGTCAGTTTTGATTGTACGTCTCTCTTTTTGTCTTGCTCCAGATTTTTTAATCATCAAGCCACCTTCTCAATGTTCTATAATTATTGTACAACTTTTATAAAAATTATTCAACTTCCCTTTTTATTTCCTCGAATTGATTTTCTATTTCACTAAACTGTTTTTTAGCTTCTTTAAAAATAGAAACTGCTTCTTTGACTTTTTTAAGACCTTCTTCCACATCAACTTCATCTTGATTTTCAAACCAATCTACTATCAAGGAAAGATCTTTTAAATTATTTTTTAGATTTTTTTCTTTCATATATTTTATTTATTTTTGCATTAATCGAACCATTATAAATTACCAAATCAAACTCTTTTTCTTTTTTGAAATCTTCTACTTTTTTCATCACTCCTTTTTTATTTTTAGCAATGCAGTATCCTAATTTTAAATTTCTTTCTGGATTATTATATTTAATTATCTTTTCAATATTATTCATATTATCCTTTATTCTTTCAATTTCCCTCTTCATTATTCCTGGTAAAATATTAATAACTTTGTATTCAATCATTTTAAAATTATTAATAATCTCTTCTATCTTACTTTTTGACCTATTAAAAAGATTATTAATTTCATTCTTTTTAGATAATAAGGAAGAATTGAATAAACTAAATATTTCCCTCCTTTTGCCCTCTAACTCAATCTCTGCCTTCTGCCATGAACTATTTAACAAACTTGCAGCAATTGACGGCGTAGAGACCATTTTATCGGCAATAAGGGATAATAAGGGAATGTCTTTGTCGTGCCCAATCGCAGCAATAACTGGAAATGGTAAATCAACAACCTCTCTAATTAACATTTCATTGTTAAAGGCTAGAAATGATTCTAAAGAGCCACCTCCTCTCATTATAACTAAAACATCTATTTCTTTTCTTTTAAATGTTTTAATACTATTTATTAAATCTTTAACTGCTTCTAAGCCTTCAACACGAGAATCAATAAACTTAATTTGAAAACCATACCTTCCTAAATTATTTAAGAAATCATTAATAACTGCCCCTTGTTTAGAGGTTATTATTCCTATCTTTTGAGGAAAATCTGGTATCTCTTTCTTTCTTTCCTCGCTAAACAATCCTTCTTCTTCTAATTTCTTCTTAAGCTTCTCGTATTCTTTTTTAATTTGTCCCTCTCCTGCCATTTGAATAGTTTTTGCCTTGAAACTTAATCTTCCTGTTGGAGGATAAACATCGGGAAAACCAGTCGCTTTAATTTCAATACCTTCAACCAAATCAATCCCACACATTTTATAATCGTAGTTCCATATAACACAAGACAAAACACTACCATCTTTTTTATCTTTTAATGAAAAGTATACATGTCCTACTGAGCTTATTTTTACTTCACTAACCTCTCCAATAATTTTTGCTCCAAAGGAATTAAGCACACCATTCAAAAGTTTAAGATATGCTGAAATAGAAAATATATTATTTTCTAACAAATCTTTTACCGCTGATTTTCCTTTTATTTCCATTAGTTAATTTTATCTTGATTTGACATAAAAAGCAAATTATATTATAAATATATTGGAGGTTTAAAAATGAGAAAATACTTAAGGCTAACATCGGACATGGTGCCAATTCACATGAAGAAAGGAGAATATTCTTTTATATGCCCCCTGCCAAAGGGATATAAAGATGCTCTCCTAATTTATGACCCTGAAGAACTTAAAGAAACTATAAGGGTAACAATCCTCATGTTAAATTTGGTAGCCAAAGACGAATTAGGAGTTCTAACAAATATTATGTTAGAAAATCCAAAAACAGCGGTTTTTATCAGAGAAACAGAATTCAACAAAAATGGTTTAGTTGCTGTACATGTTGGAGACTCAACTCACAATGGAATTGCTCACTTGGATTTTTCTCAAAGGAACTGCGACCAATGTATTGAAGAGATATCTTATCTTTTTGAAGATAGTGTATCTTTCCAATGCAATGTAAGCTACTATTGGCAGGCGTTACTCTGCCGTGAAGTAGCAGTTGAATACTTCAACCTCTTACAAGAGAAGTTGAATGAAACAAAAGAGGATTAAAATTAATCCTCCTTCTTACTTTTATCATGCTTTATTTTTGCTATTACAGCATTTTTCCGATAATTACAAAAATCACAATCAATATTCATTTCAGGAATATTATCAGACATTAAACATTCTTTAATCTCAAAAAGTTTACTATCGATCCATGACGAATCTCCTTTATATGGAATTACCTTAATATCAAATTCTATTTTCTTATCAAACGTAGGATTATCAGCATTACCATTACAATATACAAAATATCCAGTATCAGAAACATTAAATCCATTCTTTTTAAATAGCCACTGATATATTTCCATCTGCCTTTTATATGCAATCTGCCATTCTGCATCAATATTAACCTCGCTTGATTTAGAAGTCGCCTTGTAATCAACTATAATCACTTCGTCATTTGAATTAACCCAAATATCATCAATCGCTCCTGTAATTAATAAATTAGTTGGCTCATGAAGATACTCTATTCCTTTAAATGTATTTCTCCAAATATCTATATCTTTGTGTTTATAAGGAATAGCATCAATACCAAACTCTTCAATTAAAGGATGTGGTGATTTTTGATTTCTATAGATATCGAATTCTTTTTTAAGTAAAGAGTCAACAGCATTATTTAAATTAAAAGGAAATCCTGGTGGTCTTCCAGTTCCCAACCTTCTGTCTAAATAAAAACACTGCGGACACTGAATAAATAAATCTATTTTAGACCTACTTAGCTTAAAGGGAGTTTTACTTTCTGGATTAAAGAGATTATTAGATTTTTTATAATATCCTGACATATATTTAAAATAAATTAGACAATACTTCTTCTACTCCTATCTTCTTTTTAGCTGAAAATGGAATAATTTTAAATGAACTTTTCAAATTGTTCATTTTTTCTTCATACTCAGACTTTTTAATCTTATCAATCTTATTCGCTATAATAATAACATTCTTCTTGTAATGCTCTAAAGCATCCAATAGCTCTAAATCATCTTTTGTCATCCCTACGTTGGCATCAACTATTACAAAAATTCTATTATGATTAATTCCAGAATCAAAAAAATACCAATTGACCATGGAACGCAATTTTCCTTTTATTTTAACAGGAACTTTTGCATATCCATACCCAGGTAAATCAACAAAGTAGAATGATTCATTAATTAAAAAGATATTAATTTTTTGAGTCCTGCCAGGAAAAGAACTAGTTATTGCTAGTTTATTTTGATTAACCAGTGCATTAATAGTACTAGATTTTCCAGAATTTGAACGACCTATAAAGACAACTTGCGGAATATCGTCGTACAACACAGGATCTGTTCCGCTTACGCCTCTTATGAAATTTGCTTTTGTAATTTTCACGATTAATTTATTATTGTTCCAAATGGTTCACCATTAATGGCTTTTGAAACATTCTTGATATCTTTTACATTAAAAACAATGATTGGTTTTTTGTTTTCGAAACATAATGTAAAAGCAGTAATATCCATTACATTTAATTGCTTCTCGATTGCCTCAGAATATGATAATTTTTTGTATAATTTAGCATCCTTATCCTTCCTTGGATCTTTATCATATACTCCATCAACATTAGTCGCCTTTAGAACTAAATCACAATTAATTTCACAAGCCCTTAGTGCTGCAGCTGAATCAGTTGTAAAGAACGGATTACCTGTTCCTGCAGCAAATATAACAATCTTGCCTTCCCTTAGTGATTTAATTGCTTTTTCTTTAGAGTATGACTCAACAACATCCCTAACTCCTAAGGCAGAATAAACCTCTGAATCAACTCCCTCTTCTTTTAATGATTCTTTTAATCCTATTCCATTAATAATTGTTCCTATCATTCCCATATAGTCAGCGGCAACCCTATCAAATTTTTCCTCACCAACCATTCTGCCTCTAAAAATATTACCAGCACCAATTACAATAGCTAGTTCAATCTTATTCTCTTTTTTAATCTTCGCAATTTCTTTTGCTACCTTGATATAACTTAATATAGAAACACCCTCTCCACCATCTTTTCCAAAAACCTCTCCGCTTAATTTTAATAAAATTCTTTTATATTTTTTCATCTTCCTTATTGTATTCTATTTTCCATAACGAGGCAAATATTAAAAAATTAGACTAAGAATTATCCTTTGAGGAATAAAATTAATATATACCAATTTCTACACGATCGGTAGTGGTATTACTGACAGTTGAAGAAGCTCCATAGTGAGAATAATTATTATTCGGAATACTCCACACATTCCAATAAGAACTTGAACAACCTCCTGACGTAATTAAAGTACCAGAATTTGCCTTTGTAACACGATATTGATTAGCAAAACTCGTTGGCGCACTTGATTTATTAAGGCCACAGGCGTCACCTCCCCAAGAAGCATCTCCACTGTATCGTTGCCAGCTTGCAGCTTGTGTCCATCCTGTATATGGAGTAGATCCAGGATATCGACATATAGTTCCTGTTGTTCCAGTGTCGTAAACAGTGCCACCAATTAGATCACAATCATATGCTGTCCTAACAGATCCTGCCCATGTTAATGGAGAATTCCAATATGGACCAGTTACACCCATTATTAACGTATCTCCTGCGGCACCACCATCAGGCCAAGTCAAACCAGTTAAAGTATCAACATAATTCTTTGTCGCTACATGCTAGCAGCAGTTGGCTCACTTGCTATTATGTTACCATTAACCTCGAGAGTAGTCTGAGGGTCTGCTGTTCCTATGCCAACTCCCGTACTAGTAACACACAATTCAGTTGTACATTCCAATTCACTCCAGGAATGTCCTGGGTTAGGAGCAGTTGCTTCAGCGAACAAAGCATTCCATGTTCCAACATATTACCCTACTCCAAAAGTAATCCCTATAATAAAAATTATTGTGATGATAAGATAATTTTGTTTTTTCATAAACATATTATTATTTATTTATTTAATCAATAATATCATTTCTTGAAGCTAATTGTCCACAAGCAGCATTTATTTTTCTACCAAATTCATATCTTTGAGTTGTAAATATTCCATGCTTTTCTAAGTATTCTTTAAATTCTTTAACATTCTCAGAAGGTTTAAACTTTCCCGTAGGATTATAAATAATCAGATTTATCATATATAATGGCTTCTTCATTAGAGGCACTAACTCTTTAGCGCATTCGATAGAGTCATTCTCACCTTTAATCATTAAGTATTCAAACATTACCTTTCTGTTTGTTTTTTTAACATATTCATCAACTGTCTTCAATAATTTCTCAATACCATACTTCTCATTCACCGGCATTAACCTACTCCTTATTTCATCATTAGGAGCATGCAAAGAAATGGAAAGATTTACTTGCAATTCTTCATTAGAAAATCTTTCAATTCCTTCAATAATTCCAGCGGTTGAAATTGATATTTTCCTAGAACCAATATTAAAATAATCTGGACTGTTTAACATTTTTATTGACTCCATAACATTATCATAATTCAAAAATGGCTCCCCCATTCCCATAAAAACAATATTAGTTATTCTTTTATTTTTTAAGTATCTAGAAAAAAGTAAAACTTGCTCAATAATTTCATAAGATTTTAAGTTCCTTTTAAAAGAAGCTCCTGTTGCACAAAAAAGACAGGCTAAAGGACAGCCAACTTGAGAAGAAACACATACTGTAGACCTATCTTTGTCATGTTCCATTAAAACACACTCTATTTTTGCCCCATCTTCAAGTTCAATTAAAGCCTTAACCGTATTTCCATCTTTATATAATTTATGCTTTATCTCTAAAGGGAAACTTTCTTTTAACTCACGCCTCATTTCTAAAGGTAAAACAGTTGCTTTGTCCCAGTCCTCAATTAAATCTTTAAAGATAAGCTTTTTGATTTGCTTTAATCTATACCCTTTAAATTTTTCCTCAATTAAGTTTATGTTCATCTTTTTTAGGCAACATATCTTCATTTTTAATTTTCTCAACTATTCCCGAAAGTTTTCTATCTCTTACTGTTGAAACTTTATCAAATTGAAGAGAAGTGTCTTTTATCTTCTTTCCCAAAGAATCCACCTCTTGATTGTATTTATCATATTCTATTTCAAATTTCTTAACTAGCTTCACAACTTCATAAATATTTTCTTGATATTTAAAATTTCTATATGATTGATATATCATTCTCAATATTGCTGTAAAACTAAATGGGCCAGCTAAAACTACTTTTTTATTCATTGCATCAGTCCATATCTCACTCATTTGATCGTATATAAAGCTAAATATCATTTCATTTGGAACAAATAGAATTACGAAATCAACAGTGTCTTCTTCGGGATTAATATAATCTCTTGTTGATATTTCTTTAATCCTATTTCTAACATCAGCCTCAAATTGTTTTTTATATTGTTTTTTCTTTTCCTTATCATCTTCTTCTGTGAATTTTATAAAATTATCTAAAGGAAATTTTACATCAATATTTACTTTTGTTTTATCGGGAAGATATATTACAAAATCTGGTCTGTTTGAAGAAGACCTATCTCTATTAACATTAGCTTCATAATTTTCTCCTTTAACAAATCCAATTGTTCTTAAAAGATTTTCGGCAATTTCTTCACCATACTTTCCTCTCAATTGATTATTAGATAATATATTTTTAAGTCCATCAGTTGAATCTTTAAGATTCTCTGTAACAATCTTGTTTTCATTCAAAACTGTTTTTAAAACATTGAATTCTCCTATCCTTTCCTTTTCGGCTTCGTTTAATTCCTTACTCATTCTTTCAATCAAGTCTTTAATAGTTTCTTTATTATTCTTAATAGATTCATTAATAATTTCTTTTTTAGAATCAACTTGTTCTATCATTCTCTTTCTTTCTTCTTCTAATAACTTAGCATTTTCTTTAATTAATTTACTAAAAAGAAAATACGAAAAAACCGCTATAATTAATAATGAAAATATTAAGGTAATTATTTCTGTTGTCATGGTATTGACTTTTTAAATTATTGATATATAATTAAGTTAATTCACACGAAGAAAACCCTTTTAAGGTTCTGTCCTTAACGGGGATTTTTTCTTTTCTATTCTATTTTTAACATCATAAAGGTAAACAATCGGAGTCTTTGTTCTTTTCAATAATATCGAACATTTATTTGGAAGACTCGGAGAGAGGACCGCTTTTATTCTATCCTTATTTCCTAAAAATTTGATTAAACTGGCATAGTCTCCATCGCTAGTTACTAAAACTTGTTTATCACAATTACTTTCATATAAATCTTTCATTGATTCTAAAACTAAATCTGTATCACAGTTACCTTTTGCTTTTCCATCACTATTATAGAGAACTTCCTTAAAAATTAAAGTATATCCCGCTTTTTGTAGGAAAGCATATAAGTCTTTTTTTTGAGGAATTAATCCAATAAAATAATAAGCTCTTTTAATGTTATATTTATCAGAAAGCCATTTTCTAAAACGAATAAAATCTATTTTCCATCCAGAATAAGAAACACTTCTATATAAGTTGTTTCCATCTATATACGCAAAATTGTTTTCTTTTTTATTCATTTTCTTTTTCTAACTAAAAATACCTTGTCACCTTTTGAAACTTTATCTTTAAAGATAATAGCCACTTCTTCTCCTTTTCTTCCCATCTTAACACTTTTATTCTCAACTTCAATAGACCCTATTGTTTGCTCAATAAATGTATACTTCCCTTCAACAATAATATTCTCCCCTACTTTTAAATTTAAATGGTCAAGTCTTACTGAGCCGGCTTTTGCTTTTGGATAATAATGTGTAACATATCCTGCAAGAACCTTCTCAATACTTGAGATATTATCAGCTTTATTATAACTAATTCCCTCTTTCCCTGGGGTTCCAAAGTAAAATCCAGTTGAAAATCCTCTATTGTAAACTGAAGAAAGTTCTTTCTTCCATTTTTTGACTTTATCTTCTGTAAATGTTTTTGAATAATATGAATCAATCGCCTCTCTGTAGCATCTACTTGTTACTTCAATATATTTAGGATCCCTTCTCCTTCCTTCAATCTTAAAAGAGTCTATTCCTGCCTTAATTAATTGAGGGATAAATTCAATCATACAAATATCTTTCGCACTCATAAAATATTTTTTATCAACCGATACTTTATTCCCATCTTCGTCTGACAAAAACCACTCTTTTCTACAAGGCTGGGCACAGGAACCACAATTAGCAGATTTTCCAAACAAGTAGGCTGATAAAATACATCTTCCTGAAACTGCCATACACATTGCTCCATGAATAAATACTTCTATTTCAATTTTTGTTTTCTTCTTAACTTCTTTAATTTGTTCCAATGTCATTTCACGAGCCAATACTACTCTTTTCGCTCCCTGTTTTTTATAAAAGTTAACGCTTCGCCAATTAGATATATTTGCTTGGGTAGATATAACAAAAGGAATTTTTGCTTTTTTAGCAATCTCAATAACTGCCGGATCCCAAACAATTAGAGCATCGACATTAGCCTCTTTTGCCTTTCTTACAAGCTTTTCCGCTTTTGCGATATCTTTATTATATACCACAGAATTAACCGTTAGATAGGCTTTTATGCCATGTGAGTGGACTCTGGAAACAAACTTTGGCAACTCTCTTAAGGTTATTCCACTTGAAGCTCTCATTGTTAGACTATCAACACCAAAATATATTGCATCGGCATAATCCTTGCAAGCTTCTAAGCTAGCCCAGTTACGAATTGGTGACATCAACTCCGGTCCCTTCATTTATCTTTCATTATTTTATTTAATATCTTTTTAACCTCTTCTATGCTTTCGTAGTTATATATTGATATTGGAGTAACTTTCTTTTTCCATTTATTCAACTTTTCCTTTAACTCTTTTTCCTCAGCAGTATCAGTTTTTGAAATAAAGATATACTCGTCTTTCTTTAATAGGTCTTTATTATATTCTCCTAATTCATTTCTAATCGTATCATAATCTTTTTTAAAATCTTCTTTTTCTGCTGAAATAAAATGAAAAATAATCTTTGTCCTTTCAATATGTCTTAGAAATTTATCTCCCAATCCTTTTCCTTCTGAAGCCCCTTCAATCAAACCAGGAATATCGGCTAAAATTAAATCGTAATAAACTCCTAGATTAGGCTCTAAGGTTGTAAAAGGATAGTTAGCAACCTTTGGATCAGCTTTAGTTAATTCTTTAAGT
>JBBABL010000008.1:0-16191 GCA_041657645.1 Minisyncoccota bacterium | reverse complement strand
AGGAAGATGTTATTATCTTAGAGCTCCTGGTGGTTCCTGTGTTAATGTAAATAAATACAGCCCTTTATATCATCTAGACGAAGACACACCTCTTTCTATTAATCTTTTCTCATTAGATTAAAAAGATCTTCCCACTGTTCAACGCTTAAGTTTTCAGCTCTCTCCCCTAGTGGGAGATTGTTTTTTGATAGCCACTCTCTTACAAGTTCTTTATCTTTTAAGTTATTTGCTAATTGTTTTCTAGGATGAGAAAATCCTTCTTTTACTAATCCGAAGAATTTATTGTTCCTTGGTTTTTCATTGGGTGTTATTCGTATAAAGACGCTATCTACCTTTGGTCTAGGATAGAAAGAATTTTTAGAAACGGTAAAAAGTATTTTGGGTTTAGCATAATAATTTACAGAGACTGATAATACCGACATATCTCCTTTTGAAGCGCATATTCTTTTCCCTACTTCTTTCTGTATCATTAAAAAGATGTCGGTTGGCTTATTATCACTTTCTAAAAGAGATCTAATTAATGATGATGTAATATAGTAAGGAATATTTGCTACTACCTTATACTTCTTAAGAGGATTCTTTTTTAAGAATACAAGAGCGTCTTCGTTTATAATATTTAAATCGCTAATTTTTTCCTTTAAAGCAGAAACCATTTTTGCATCTTTTTCTACACATACAACCTTATTGGATTTTTTAACCAATTCAGTAGTTATTGCTCCTAACCCAGGACCTATTTCTAGTATAGTTTCACTTTTTTTAATATCAACAGAATCTATAATCTTTTTTATTATATTTTTATCAGTTAGAATGTTCTGTCCGAGGCTTTTTTTAAGCGGAACACCATCTTTTTTGAATGTGGACAAGTTTCTTGACATATATTGATATAAGGGTAAAATTATTATTACCCAGTAGTTATTCTGGTTTTTACATTAATTATTAATCTGCCTATTTTTGAATAGAAAATAGGTAGCTCGGTTTATTCTTATAAAACAAAAAATTAACGATTTAGTTCAAAAATTAAGAAAAAAGAAGCTCTTTTGTCTATTTTTTGTTGCTTTTTGTTTGTGGCTAACAACCTCTGTTGTTCAAGGAGATGTTTCCCCTAAAAACACGATTTCTAGTATACAAAGTAACTTTATCAGTGTTCAGGATTCTTTTCAACCCGCAATGAGTAATTTGATTATTCAGCAAGGTAATATATTAGGTGCAATATCTTCTCCCTTATTCGTAACTTCTGAAACAATGGCCTCTTTTTCTTCTGATGAAACGAGTGAAGAAAATTACATTATTAAACATATAGTCGCAGAAGGAGAAACATTGTCTAAAATTTCTGAAAAATATAATATATCTATAACAACGATACTCTTGGCAAATGAGTTAACAAACTCAAAAATATATCCTGGCCAAGAGCTTTTAATTTTACCGATAAATGGCATTTTGCACATGGTAGATAGCGGCGAGACTATAGATGCCCTTACTAGTAAATATTCTGCTGAAAAGGACGAAATTTTGTCTTATAACGACCTTTCTAGTGATGGAGAGATATATGTTGGAGACATTATTATTATTCCTAATGGAACAATGCCTAAGCAGATAGTACCAACTACTTATGTAGCCACAGTTAATACTGCTATACCAAATTCTTACTTTATCTCTCCAACAAAAGGAATAATTACACAAAAATCGCATTATTCTTACACTAGTGGAGGGGTTTCTTACTATACTGCAGTAGATATCGGTAATTCTATTGGCACGCCTATTGTTGCCGCTGCTGGAGGAACAGTCCAAATTGTTAAGAATGTGTGGCCTTATGGAAAATATATTACTATTTCACATCCAAATGGAGTAATTACTCTTTATGCCCATTTAAGTGCTTTTGCTAAAGGAATAACCCCTGGAGCAACAGTTTACCAGGGGCAAATAATAGGATATATGGGAAATACAGGAAAATGTATTAGTTTAGGAGGAAATGGCTCTCATCTTCACTTTGAAACAAGAGGAACATCAAATCCATTAAGAAGTTATTCACTTGGAACATCTGTTAGTTACTAGCGCACTCGCCAGTCTTACAATTGCATTCAGTGCAATTTTTTGCTTCAGGAAGAGCCGTTAGTCTTTCTTCAGATATTTCTTTTCCGCAATCGTCACACTTTCCGTAAGTTCCCTCTTCTATTTTTACCAAAGCAATATTAATATTTTTAAGATCTTCTTCTAGTGATTTTTCAACCGGTAAAAGATTTTCATATTCCTCTACCTCATCAGTTTCTTCTTCCTCGTCATTATTATCATTCATCTGAGGAAATTTTGTTTCCCAATTATCTTCACTTGTTTTCTGGGCAAAGCTACCTAATTCTTTTTCAACTAATTCTTTTTTACTTAGTAATTCTTCCTTTCTTTTGTTTAAAAATTCTGGTGTCATATTATTTGTATTATCCAAAAAACAACAAGAGTAATTATTATTAGTATTATAGCCCTAATTAATATTTTAGAAAAAGTTGTTGGTTTTGGCATTATTATTTATTAATCTTGTCTTCTATGGCAAATATTTCAACTCTAATTTGTTTTGCTTGAGAAGCAATTTCTTGATATTTTTCCTTAATCATTTTTCTTCTAAACTCAAAGTCCCCCATCTTATCTTCAGTGTCCCATCTTTCTTTTTCTAATTCCCTCCTTTTCTCTTCTAAATCAATTCTTCTTTGAGATAATCCTCTTAAAACTCCTTCATCTTTTGTTTCAGACTGTCTTCTTTCCACCACTCTTATCTCTTCTTCTGTAGAGGTTTCTTTTGAGCCAATAGCGGCAAGATTCCTCTCGGCTTTATCTTGCTGTTTTGTATTCTCAAACATTTCTTTTTTAATAGACTCTATTTCTTCTTCTAGTGGCTTAAGTCTTTCCTGAAGGTCTTTTTTAGACTGAGTAAGAAGTATAACTTCTTTGTCTCTTTTTAATATCGCTAATTCTTCGTTGAATTCTTTTTCTCTAATTAAAATCTTTTCAGAGTTTAATTCGCATTCTTTTAATTGAAGGTCAAGTGATTTTAATTGATCTTCTTTGTCATAAATTTCACGTTCAAGTTCCTTGATTCTATCTTCTGCTTTCCATCTTTCTTTTTCAATATTTCTTTTTTCATCAGGATCTTGTGTTGTAGCCTCTTTCTCTTCGATAGCTTTCTTATCGCTTTCGGCAATATCCTTTTTTTCAATAACAAATTCAATCTTCTTTCTAATGTTTTCCATTTCTTCATTTATCTCCCCCCTTCTTTTTTCAAAAGGTTTTTTCTCGTCCTCAATCATCTTTAATTCGTTCTCTGTCTCAAAAGTTCTTTCGGCGATTGTTTTAAGAATTAATTCATCTTCATTAACTTCTTCAATAGTTTTTTCTTCAATAACTGGCAATTCTTTTTCAAGTATGTTTTCTTCCTCTGTTTCTTCTTCCTCTTTTTCTTCTAATCCTAATTCAATTGCGCTAGGCAAAACATCTGAATATTCTTCTAATTTAATTTCCTCTTCTTCAGTAGTTTCTTCTTCATTGACTTCTTCAATAACAGGAGTTTCTTCTTCAGGAGTTTCTTCTTCATTGACTTCTTCAATAATAGGAGTTTCTTCTTCATTGACTTCTTCAATAACAGGAGTTTCTTCTTGATTTTCTGCTGGTTGATAGCTAGTTTTAGGAGAATCAATATAAAAAGACGGCAAATCGATAGATTCGTCTTCTTTGGGGTAGACCATTGCCCCCGTAGTCTCCTTTAGGTCTTTTGCCATTGTTCTTATCTTTTTCCTGTCTAAAAAAGTTTCCTCCATTTAATTGAAAGTTATTATTATTTCTTTGCCTCTTTTAATGATAGATTAATTCGTCCTTGTTCGTCAATAGAGATAACTTTAACAGGAACGATATCACCAACTTTTACAACATCAGTTACCTTCTCTACTCTCTTGTCAGATAGTTGAGATATGTGAATCAGACCTTCTTGCCCTGGAAGTATTTCAGCAAAAGCACCAAAGTCAAGAACCCTTTTAATTAGACCTTGGAACATTTCTCCAGCTACAACTTCTCTTGTAATATTTTTAATCCATTCAACTGCTTTTTGAGCAGACTCTTCGTTTTCAGCAGTTACAAATACTTCGCCCGTTTCTTCTATATCAATTGCTACATTACAAGTATCAATAATTTCATTAATAGTCTTTCCCCCTGTTCCAATAACCTCTCCAATTTGTTCTGGTTTAATCTTGATAATATATATTCTTGGAGCATTCTTTGAAAGTTCCTTTCTTGGTTCAGGCAAAACGTCAGTCATTTTCTTAAGTATTTCCATTCTAGCTTTTTTAGATTGAGTAAGAGCAGTATCTATTATTTCTTGAGTAATTCCTCTTACTTTAATATCCATTTGTAAAGCAGTAATACCTTTTTCTGTTCCAGCTGCTTTGAAATCCATATCTCCATAATGGTCTTCTTCTCCTTGAACATCAGTTAAAACTAAATATTTTTTATCCTCAGAGCTTTTAGTGTCATCCATTTCCATCATTAATCCCATTGCTATTCCAGAAACAGGAGCCTTAATTGGGACTCCACCATCCATTAATGATAGGCAGGCAGCACAAGTTGATGCCATAGAAGATGAACCGTTTGAACATAGAACCTCAGAAACAACCCTAATTGTATAAGGGAATACATCTGCATTAGGAATCACTGGCTTCAAAGCTTTCTCTCCTAACATTCCATGTCCAATTTCTCTTCTTCCTGGACCTCTCATTGGTCCTGTTTCTCCAACACAAGAAGGTGGAAAATTGTATTGATGCATAAACCTTTTCTTTTCTTGTTTCTCCATTTCTTCATATATTTTTTGGTCACCAGGTGCTCCTAATGTAAGGAATGACAAAACCCTTGTTTCTCCTCTTGAGAATAGTCCTGTTCCGTGAACTGCAGGAATAAAACTAACATCACAGTCAATGTTTCTTATTTCGTCATATTTTCTTTCATTAAAACGAAGGCCTTTTTCAATAGCTCCCTCATGCATCTTTTCTTCAACTAAGTTTTCAAAGAAAGAAAGACCATAACGATTATTTTCATTTTCTTTTAGAGCTTCTGCTATTTCTTTTTTAATATCGCTTACGCTTTCCTTAGGATCTTTTTTAAGAACGTCTTCTACTCTGTTTCCAACAATTTCTTTTACGATTTTTTCTATTTCTTCGTCTTTTTCTACTTCAGGAAGAATAACCTTTTCTTTACCCTTTTTGCTTTTAATCTCGTCTTGGAAATTAAGTAAATCTTTGTGGTATTTCTCAGCGAATTTTACTGCTTTTGAAATAGTTTCTTCAGGAATTTCGTTCATTCCTCCTTCAATCATATTGATTAATACTTTTTTCTTTGATTCAGAATTTAATCCAGCAAGTAATAAATCCATACTTCCCTCCTCTCTCTCTTCGAATGTTGGAAATGCTTTAAGTTCTCCATTAACCATTCCTATTCTTACAGGAGCAACTGGTCCACCCCAAGGAATATCAGAAACACTAAGAGCAACTGATGCAGCTATCATTCCTAAAGAGGCTAAATCAGCTTCTTTATCCCAAGAAAGACAAGTGATTATAACTTGCACCTCTCTTTTTAGATTCTTAGGGAATAATGGTCTAATAGTTCTATCGATTAATCTTGATGTTAAAATAGATTGTTCGCTTGGACGGCCTTCTCTTTTTGTAAATCTTGAGCCTAGTATTTTACCAATAGCATAATATTTTTCTTCGTAAGCAACCATTAAAGGGAAAAAATCGATACCATCGATTTCTTTATTGCTCATAACTGCTGTTGCCATTAAACAAGTATTTCCCATTTTTACAAAAACAGAACTATTTGCTCTTTCAGCAAGATTATTAAACTCTATTTCTAATTCTTTGTCGTCAATTTTTAATTTAAAAGATTCTGTTTTCATTTTTATTTCTCTAGCCCAACTTTTTTAGCTACTTTCTTATATGATTCTTCGTTTGTTCTTTTTAAGAACTTAAGAAGTTTTCTTCTTAAACTTACCATCTTTAAAAGACCTCTTCTTGAACTAACATCTTTTTTGTGTTTCTTAAGATGATTTAATAGCTTATCAATCTCTTGAGATAATAAAGCAATTTGAACTTCTGCTGAACCAGTATCTTTGTCGTTGACTTTAAATTCGTCAACTATTTTTGTTTTCTCTTTTGTTGTTAACATATTTTTATTTATTATGAAGTGCCCCGTGAGGGACTTGAACCCCCGACCTTGAAGTTAAGAGCTTCCTGCTCTGCCAGCTGAGCTAACGGGGCGAATTATTATTGAAAGAACATTGTTGTCCATCCTGCTCCTCCTATTACATCAATGAATAGCTTAACAATTGCCCAAGCAAGATAAGCAATCATTAGTCCTACAGCTATGGCAATCATAGCAGTTTTGCCTTGATTGAACTTTCCTGGATCTCCTCCAGAAGTAATCATAATGATGCCTGAAGCTAAAAAACCAATAATAGCAAGGACGGGAACGATTTGGAATAAAACAAAATTAATTACATCTCCTATCATTTGGGAAAGATGATCAAATGTACAATCAAACCCACTGCAAGGAACAAGCCCATCTCCTAATACAGGAGAAACAATTAAAAACAAAAAAAATAGTGATAATGCAAAAAATATTTTTTTAGGTTTTAATTTAAGCATATAGAAAGGTTGTTTTATGAGTTGAGTATAGCCCTTTTTAAATAAAAAATCAATAGAAATAAAATATTGTGCCCCTGGCAAGATTCGAACTTGCACCACTGGTTCCGAAGACCAGCACTCTATCCGTTGAGCTACAGGGGCTTTTTGACTTTTATCCTTAAAGGAGGAACGGTATCTTGGTCAAAAAAAAGTCTATTTTCAATTATTTCCTTATTAGGATTATTTAAAATTTCTTTAATTGGGCTTAATCTTTTAATTAAAACAGGGATTAAAGATAAGAATAGTAATAGTCCAACCATCTCATAGCCATTAAAAGATAAGGAGAATATAACCCCAGTTAAAAAAGAAAGAAGAGTTCCAACTGAAGCTGTCCAGATTATAGTAAAAAGAATACAAGGAATCAAGATTATCGCCAAAAATAGTGGATTCATAAATAATACAGCGCCTACTAATGCAGCTAATCCTCGTCCGCCCCTAAAACCTAAGAATATTGACCAATTATGGCCGACAACAGCTAATAATCCACAGAAAACTTGAACAAGAGCAGGAAGGCCGAGTCTCCATGCAATATATACAGCTAAATAACCTTTAAAAGCATCAAATAGGAAAGTGGCTACCCCTTGCCACTTCCCTATATTCTTATATACATTCGAACCTGAGTTTTTCTTCCAGCCAACCTCAAAAATATTTTTACTTGTAGAAAATTTAGTGATTAAATATCCAAAAGGAATTGAGCCTAAAAGGTAAGCAATTATTAAACTTAATATTGTATTAGTCATTAAAGTATTTTTTTTCTTTTAATTTTTTAATTTGATTTTCAATTCTACCTTTATGAGCAATAATAACTAAAAATGTTCCTAATGCAGCAGGGATAAATAAATATGGGACATATATCGAAATCCACCAAACAGCATATATTTCTCCTGCCATCCTTCCAATTATTTGTTCAGAAATAGCATTTTTAATAAACTTCTTATTAACGAATCCTCCTAATATTACCTCAAACAAGAACATAAAACAAAGCACATTAATAAGCCATCCAACGAATACGAGTGGGTTTAAATAAAGGAAAATTCCAAGCAAAGATGCTGCTCCTCTTCCTCCTTTAAACTTAAGGAATGGAGAATAATTATGACCCAATATAGAAAAGAATGTTCCTAGTGTTATTGCAAGAACAGGGTTTTCTGGTAATAATTGCTGAGCTATAATTACTGCTAAAACTGCCTTTAAAGCATCAAGCAAAAATACTAGAATAAAAGAAATTACTCCCCAAACTTTTCCCTTATTATGAGAAACAATTCTTAGAGTATTAAGGGCCCCTGTATTTTTTGAGCCAAATTGACGCATGTCCTTATTCAGGAATAATTTTACATAAATTAAGGCGAAAGGAATTGAACCTAAAAAGAAAGCGATAAGAGATATGAAAATATAATTAATAATGTTTGTCATATTATTCTTCTATTGAACAGCAAATCAACGTTCCCGGACCAACATGTGATCCAATAACAGGGCTTGTCTGTCCTATAAACGCAACTTTTACTTGTGGATAATTGTCTTCAAATAGTTTTTTAAGTTTTTCCCCTTCTTCTTCAGCATCAGCGTGACTAATCGCGACTCTACAGGTAAGACCATCTTCAAGAGGTTTTTTAATTACGCTTTCAACTTGTTTGAATAAAGCATTTGCTGTATCTTTTGCTTGCATTTTAAGATTAGCAGGTTTAATAACACCATCTTTTACTGATAGGATTGGCCTCATTCCCAACTTTTGCATTTGAGAAAGAATGACTGATAAAGTATGATTTATTCGTCCCCCTGCTTCTAACCATTTAGGGCTTTCAAGCATTCCGAAAAGAAAAACGTGAGGGGATAGTTTTGTAAGTATGTCTAATATTTCTTTTCCGTCTTTTCCGCTTTCTGCTAGTTCCCCTGCTTTAATAGCAAGAAGTCCTTCACTAGCATCAGCATTAAAGCTGTCTAAAATAAATATTTTATTTTGGTCTTCTTCATTCATCATTTTTCTAGCTTGAATGGCAGAATTATATGTTCCCGAGATACCAGAACTTATTGTTATACAAACAATAGATTCGCTTTCCTTTAGCCCATCATCAAAAGCCTTTTTAAATATTCCTATTGAAGGTTGAGATGTCTTGGGGGTTGTTTTTATTCCTTTCTTTTCAGCATCCCTCATTTTTTCAAAAATATTATCTCCTTCTAATGAATCCATTTCTGGCCAGTCTATTTTAAATGGAGCCACTATTATATTGTATTTTTGACAAATATCTTTCGTCAATGATGCGCTTTCGCCTATAATTATTGTTGCTTTTTTCATATATATTTTAAATTTATTCTTCTCTCCAAGCTAAAACTAATGAATCTGGTCCGACATGTCCCCCTATTGGAAAGCATGTAAGGTTAATGAAAGATACCTCAGTATTTTTTAAAGAAAGTATTAATTCTTTCAATCTTTCGGCTTCTTTTATATCGTCAGCATGAGTTATTCCTGCTATAATTTTCCCTCCATTGCTTCTCACCTTAGCAGTTGATTTTTCAAAATCCTCAAACAATGCGTCAGATAAATTTTTAACATTTCTTTTAAATCTAGCAATTGTTAGCTTTCCGTCTTTTATTGTGAAAATTGGCTTAATAGACATCTTTTCTATTTTTTCCATCATAATTGGTATAATCTTCGGAAATCTTCCGCTTAATCTTAGCCATTTTGGATTTTTATAAACTCCAAGAAGATTGGTGTTTTTAATACTAAATGAAACCTTACTAATTATTTCTTCAGGATTTAATCCTTCCTTAATAAGAGAAAGAACTTTTAGGGAAACTAATCCTTCTCCTGCGCTCGCATTTAATGAATCTAAAATATGGACTCTATCTTGAAACTCATTTTGTAAAAATTTTTTAGCCTGGATTGCTGAATTATATGTTCCTGATATTTTTGAAGAAATAGTAACACAAATAACGCTTTCAAAATCTTTTAATTTTTCCTTAAATAAATTAAGAAATTCATTAATAGATGGTTGCGATGTTTTAACTGCACTAGAAATTCCTTTTCTTTCAGCTTCCCTCGTTTTCTGATAAATATTTCCTGAAAGGGATGCCATATCTTGAAGGTCTAATTTAAATCGAGCAAGCCCTATTTTATTTTCTTCAATAATATTTTCTGGCAAATCAATTGCTTCATCTGCCACTAATGCTATTTTCATATTTCTTTTTGTTGCCAACTTAGAACTATTGTATTGGGTCCTGTATGAGCACCTAAAACAACATCTAGTAAGCTTATGTTAATAGTATCGACATTTGTTATTGTTTGTATCAATTCTTTAAGTTTATTAGCTTGGATTTCATTGTCCCCATGAGAAATAATTATATCCATCTTTCCTTTAAAATCCTTTGTCCTTTTAGAAAATTCTTCAAATAAAGGAGTTGCTAATTCAAAGAAATTCTTTTTTATTGAAAATGGTTTTATTGTTTTATCTCTTACTCCCATTATCATTCCAATATTCATTTGTTTCATTTTTTGCAGACCGAAAGGGAGTATTTTTGACATTCTTCCGCCAGCAAAAAGCCATTTTGGATCATCGTATGCAAAAATTAGAAAATTGTTCTTTATATTCTTAGTAAAATTTTCAATTATTTTATCAATGCCTAAATTCTTTTTGATATCTTCAATCACGCTCATTACTAATAGTCCTTGAGCTCCGCTACCTGTTTCAGAATCTAAAATATACACCCTTTCACCTTCTTTTCCTAAGAATTTTTTAGCTTGGATTGCTGCATTATATGCACCAGATGCTCCAGAGGTAAAAGAGATGTGAATTACTTTCTCAAAATCTTTTAATTTTTCTTTGAAGGTGTTTAAATATTTTTGAAGAGATGGTTGGGATGTTTTTATTCCCCCTTTTTTATCTAGTTTTTCCCCCGCTCTTTCTTTTTGAAAAATATTTCCTTCTAATGATTCATATTCTCCAAAATCAATATGAAAATCAATAATACTAATATTATTATCTTTAATAATATTTTCTGCTAAGTCAGCATTTGAATCTATTGTTATTCCTATATTTTCCATAATTATTTTATTATCCACCCAACAATTAAACTTTGTGGGCAGGCATTAATACTTGTGACTGGGTCGGCTATATTAATAAATGAGATGTCAGTTTTTTTAATAGTTTTTAATAGTTTTTTTAATTTTTCTGCTTCTTCTATATTGTCTCCATGAGATATAACGGCACGAATTCTTTTTCCATTCAAAATATCTCTTTTTGAGTATCTCTCTATTCTCTTAAAAGCATATTCTGAGAAACAATTATCTTTTAATATTTCCACTTGAACAATTTTTCCCTTTCTCATTTCCCCCAAAGAATACCACGATTTCTTTTTAAACCAATTTGTTTTTTCTTTTTTATTCCACCAATCATTTTTCTTAACAAGGCAGTAAAGATTTATTTTTTCAACTAGATTCTCTAGCTTTCTCATAACTTCATCTATTTTTCTTTGCTCGGCAATCATTTCAATAGCTTCTAGTATTAGAATTGATTGTCCAGCGCTAATATTTTTTGAATCAATAATATAAACATGATTCTTTTCTTCTTTAGAGAGCAACTCTCTTCCCTTTAAAGCAGAGTCATAATTATCTGAAAGAGCTGATGAAGATGTTATGCATAGCACATCGTCAAATTTTTGAAGTTGAGTTTTGTATGATTCCATAAAAAACTCTGGTGATATTGGCTCTATTTTAGGACAACTCTTTATTCCTTTATCTTTTGCTTCCTTAATTCTTTGACAAATATTTTCTCCCGCAACACTTTCTCCCTCTTCCCAAGTAATTTTCAAAGGGATGATTTCTATATCATAATGGCTAATTATTTTTGAATTTAGTCCCGCTCTTTCATCGGTCACTATACCTATTGAAACATCTTCTACTGATTTTTGTCCTGTCACCTCTTTAGTCATATCCTCAATACGTAAGCTTTCAATATTACCCAGTTTTTTAATAATATCTCTTACTTCGTATGGATTATCAGTATGAATATGAATCTTTGTTCTATTTCCTATCTTAATAATATCAAGGCAATTACCCAAGTTGTCTAATTTATCTCTTACTTGTTTCTCTTCATAGTATCCATCGTCTAGTAAAGCGACCACCTCATATCTATTGGAAAGAATTTGAAGAAATCTTTTTGGCTTTAATGTTTCTGCTTGTTCTTCCCTTTTATTAATAAAAGGTTCCTCTTGTTCCTTCAGTGTGTCTAAATATGTCTCAAGAATCATTAAGAATCCAAGTCCTCCAGCATCAACTACACCCGCTTTCTTCAAAACCTCCATTTTATTAGGAGTATCTATCAAAGCTTCATTGGCTTTTTCTATCGCATAGTAAAAGTTTTTAACAATATCTTTTTCTTTTATTGAATTTTCTTTTACTGCCAAAGCAAATGCCTTAATAACATCAAGCATTGTTCCCTCTTTTGGATCTTGAATTGAATCTTTTGCCCTTTCATATCCTTTTTCAAAAGCAATTCCCATTTTTTCAGCCGTTAAAAAATCTTCTTCGGCAATGCAAGGGAAAAATCCTGCTAAAAATCCAGTATATATTATTCCTGTGTTTCCTTGTGCTGCAGTAAGGGCTCCGTCTAAGACACTATCAGATAATTCAGCAATACTATCAAAATCTCTATCAATTATATTATCTTTAATCCCTTTTAGGGTAGCCGATAAATTAGAACCAGTGTCCTGGTCTGGAACTGGGAAAACATTTATTTTGTTTATTTGTTCTTTATCTCTTTCTATCCTCTCGCTAGAGAATAAAAGCATTTTTTTAAGTTCTTTTTGCGATATCTGTTCCATATATTACTTTATTTTTTTCTCCACCTCTTCTAGAATTTTTTGAGCCATTTCTTTACCTCCTAGTCCAAAGGCAATTCCAAGGGTTATTACGAATAGGCTTATAACGCCAACAAAAACAATTAATATTAAAGTTTGAGCAATTTGCAATTGATATAATATTGCTAATGCAGCTAATACCCATGTTGCTGAGGAAAATATATCTCCTAAGAAAGTAGAGTAAGTAACTCTATCTCCTCCAAAACTTCCAACAATGATTTTTTTACAAAAATCAGCAAGGAAAACGGCAAAGATAAAGATAATAGATGAAATAAAGATATTAGGATAGTACCCTATAATTCCTGCCAAAATACCGTTTAAAGACTCAAAAGATAATAAATCTAAAGATGCAACTAAGAATAAAAGAAATATATACATCTGAGTAATTAGACCAAAGAACTTAGAAACATTTAATTTTGTTTCAAATCTGTCAAAAAATGCTTGCCATCCTAAGGAGCCTAGCATCTGATCTAATCGGAGTCTTTTTAGATAGTAATTTACTATTTTTGCAGCTTTACCTGACAAATAAAGACCTAGAAGAATTATTGCTATCGCCCAAATAATATTAGGCAAACTACTTATTACTTCGTTTAAAAATATTTCAAACATATTTTAAATTATTATTTATTACAAGGATTATGATATATTACCACTTTGCTTTGTGCAACCCCAAATTGTACCCAACTCTATTAAATAAAATATGTATTAAAAATGTCAATAGGAAAAGAACAGTCCAGAAATAGAAGGAAAGGTTTAGAAATGGCTGAATAAATAGAAAGGCACCAATAACATAATTTGTTTGGTCAAAAGGAATAAAAGCGGCTCCTGGTTTTAATTTCAGCCTCCTTTTTATAAAAGCGAAGAAAACATCTCCAAAAATTATTCCAATTGAAAGCATTATTCCTATTGTCCAACTAGAAATAACTGAAGTATTAATACCAATAGTATCCATAAAAGGAAGATTGTAATAATTGTTAATAAAAACAATTAATTGAAATAGAAATGTGCAGATTATAAACTCACATATCACTCCCCTCCAGGTCTTATGAGAGCCAAGAAGTCTAATTCCTCCCAACATTTTTTCTTTATCAATTGGCTTATTGAACCTATTGAGAATATTAAAAGTATTAGCTAAGGGTGGCGAAGCATTAGCAATATAAGCGGGTATAAAAAAATAAATACAAGATATAATATATAAAAGTGTCATATCAATAATATTATGGCAGATTTTAATTATTTTACAATTCTTTTTTCTTCTCCTTTTAATAATCTTTTAATGTTTTCCCGATGAGCCCAATATATAACTATTACATAGATTATTCCTAATATTAAATAAGGGATAGAGTGGGATTCCAACCAGAATAAAATTGGAATTAATAAAATAATTATAAGATTTGTCAAGCTCATTATTTTGATCAATTTAAGCATTATTACCCATAAAGCAAGAAAAACAAAAGCTTTCCAGTTTAATATATATATAATTGAAGCAAAAGCAGTTGAAGCGGCCTTTCCTCCTTTAAACTTAAGCCAAACTGGGAAGAGATGTCCAATAGCAGTAGAAAGTATAACAAAAACCATAAACCATTCATTGGAGATATAATGTCCAGCTATATATATAGGTAGAAGTGCTTTTGAGACATCTAATAGTGCCACTAAGAAAGCATACTTAAATCCTAAGGCTCTGGAAACGTTTGTTGCTCCAATATTACCACTTCCCTGTTTTGTTATATCAATTTTCTTTATCTTAGATATTATATAACCAAAAGGGATCGATCCGCACAGATATCCTAACGCAATGAAAATTAATAATAAGATGTATTGTTCCATATTTTTATATTATATTTATGTCGGGATGCTGGGAGTTGAACCCAGATTACAGACTCCCGAAGCCCGCATAATGCCATTATATGACATCCCGAGATGTTTCACGTGAAACATCTATTTGTTTCTAAAAATTTATAATTATTTTCGTGTTTCACGTGAAACACTTAGAAAATATTATTAAAATCATTCTGGACACGGTTCTGGACATTCTGGACATTCTGGACACGGTTCTGGACAAGCTTATTATATGTTTCACGTGAAACGCTTCATCTTTTAAAATAATTATTAAAGAAAATTAAGATGTTTCACGTGAAACATTAAGAAACCCAGTACTTTTCTTTAGTAGCTTTATCTTCTGAAGAAATAACTTCACTTTTAGTTCTTTTCGCTTCTTCTGCTGTTTTTTCTAATTTTTTATCATCTAAGCTTCCTAGCTCAACTAGCCTTTCCTTAAGATATCTTTTATTATTCCTTTTAGGTTCATTTAAAACATCTTCTAATAAAATATCTAAAATCATACCAATTTTAGGAGATGGCTTAATTTTTAAAATATCCATTACTTCCTTTCCATTAGTTTTAAGCATCTTAACAGAAACTGGATCCTTTGAAACCTTTTCAATCATATATTTAAGATGTCTCATCTTATATGGCTCAGCTTTAGGACATCCTGAACCAATTCTATCGCACATTCTTAATTGAAGAAGTTTTTCGACACTATCTAGTCCAACATTCTTAATTAATCTTCTAACCGAAGATTCTCCTACTTCATCAACATTATAGTAAAAAAGATGATATCTTACTAAATTAACAATACTTTCTGCTTCTTTATTAGGAAGCCTTAATCTCTTTACTATTTTTTCTGTCATTTTAGCTCCCACAATTTCGTGGTTATAAAATGTGGCTGATTCTCCGCTCCCTCTCTTAGTTCTAGGTTTTCCGATATCGTGCAATAAAGCAGACATTCTAACATCAAAATCAAAGCTCTTTTTAACTGAATAGGCGAATGATTCAAGGTTATGCTTGTAGCAATCATAAATATGATGTTTATTCTGTTTGATTTCACAGCCTTCTTCTAATTCAGGGATAATATATGTTAATAGCCCTCTTTTTCTAAGGGATTCAATGCCTTTTTCGGCATTATTAGACATGATAATCTTTGCTAGCTCATCTCTTATTCTCTCCTGAGATATCTTTTCTAATAATTTTGCATTATCTTTAATGGCTTTTTCAGTATTCTTTTCAATAATCCATTCGTTTCCAAGGGTAGTCTCAAATCTAACTGCCCTCATCATTCTTAGGGCATCTTCACGAAATCTTTCATTTGGATCATCAACTGTACGAATAGTCTTGTTTTTAAGGTCTTTTTGTCCATCAAAAAGGTCAATAATTTCAAAATTATTGTTTTTAAAGGTAATAGCAATAGCATTAATAGTGAAATCCCTCCTCTTAAGGTCTTCATTAATGGTTTTTGACCATGTAACTTTGTCGGGATGACGATTGTCACTGTAAGTAGCTTCATTTCTATATGTGGTTATCTCTACAATTTCAAAATGTTCGTCTTTAAGAGGGAAGGCGACTCCAACTGTGCCAAAATCATTTTCATAAAATGTTTTAATGTTTTTGTCAAGGAAGACCTTTTGAATCTCCTGGGGGGTTGCATTGGTTGTAATATCCCAGTCTGCAGGCAAAGCTCCTCTTAATAAATCTCTTGTACATCCGCCAACAATATATGCTTCAAAATTTGATTTTTGAAGTTCCTCAATACAGAACAAAACTTTTTTAGGTATTAATTTAATATCTATCATTT
>JBBABL010000007.1:0-16544 GCA_041657645.1 Minisyncoccota bacterium | reverse complement strand
ATTTTTTTCCCAAAATACTCTGCCCATTTTTAATATATTAGAATCATTATCTGAAAAGGTTGGCTTTGCTTTTAAAAGTTTATTTAGATTTGTTGAATAATTAATATCAGTCAATATACATCCTCCACCTGGACTAGGATATTCTTTTATCTTAAATTTTCTTGCTAATTCCATCTGTTTTGCCCTACTTCTTCCTGATATAGAATACAATTTATTAATCATCCCTTTTTCTTCTGGGATAGTCATTGGTAACAATTTAGCTGAGAGCGGACGGACAATTAGACCTGATAACCCAGAAGCTTTATCAATTTTTTGTAAGGCATTAAGGTTCTGAGACATTGGACGTTGTCCTAAAACATCTCCCGTCACCAAAAAATCAAACCCTTCTTTTTTCATTATTTTCCCTGCTATTTTTATCATTAACAAGTGGCAATCTATACAAGGATTAAATCCCTTACCTCTCCCATTTTTTGGATTTTTAACCATTCTTAAATGCTCCTTACCTATATCCACTACCCTTAATTTTGCTCCTAATATTTTTGCTGATTTTTCTGCTTGTTCTGAATTAAAGAAAAAACTCTTAAAGCATATTGGCACAGCTTTAACATTATTTTCTTCTATTATTTTTAAGGCAAGCATTGAATCAAGCCCTCCCGACATTAAAACTAAACATTTATATTTCTTCATATGTATTTAATATATCTTCTTTGGTAAGCCAAGCCCTCCTGGCAAGATAAACCCCAAATTCTATAATTTTTAAATCTTTTTTATTGTGTGCATCACTATTAATAACTAACTTAACACCCTTTTCTTTAGCTAGCTTGGCAAATTGGCTACTTAAGTCCCCTCTATGAGAATTAATTTCTAGGGCAATCTTATTCTTTGCTGCCTTATTAATTACTGCTTCAATATCAATATTGTATCCTTCCCTTTTGTTAACAATCATTCCTGTTGGATGATTAAATATCCTAACATAAGGATTGTCCATTGCTTTCAAAACTCTCTTTGTCATTTCTCTTTTAGTCATTTTAAATCCTGAATGAATGCTAATTGCAACATAATCAAGAGTTTTTAATGTTTTATCATTTATATCCAAAGAACCATCGGCTAATATATCTACTTCTGACCCCTGTAATATTTTAAAGTTTTTAAATCCTTTATTTAATTTATCTATCTCTTTTCTTTGTTCTATAATTCTTTTTTCATCTAACCCATTTTCTATCTTTAATGACTTCGTATGATCTGTTATTCCAATATATTTATATCCTAAGCTAATCGCTTCGCTTGCCATTTCTTCTATTGAATGTTCTCCTCCATCCCAATTAGTATGACAATGAAGGTCTCCCTTTATATCCTCTAAATTAATCAAATCTGGCAATTCATTTTTAATTGCTGCTTCAATCTCTCCTTGATTTTCTCTTAATTCAGGAGGTACCCATTTTAAACCTAATTTTTCATATATTCTTTCTTCTTTTTCACCCTCTATTTTACTCTCTCCCTTAAAAAGACCATACTCATTAAGCTTATACCCCTTTTTCATAGCAATCCGTCTTAGAGTAATATTATGGTCCTTAGAACCAGTAAAATACTGTAAAGCTGAACCAAACGAGCCCTCCCCAACCAACCTTAAATCCATATTAAGGTTATTCCTTGTTTTAATAGAAGTTTTAGTTTCTCCTTTTGCAATGATTTTAACAACTGATTCCATTTGTGCAAAAGTATTCATTATTTTTTCAACAACATATTTATCGCTTGTATCTTTTATCGCTACAAGAAAATCAACATCACCAACCGTTTCTTTTCTCCTTCTTGTTGAGCCAGCGGTAGAAAAATTAACAACCTCTTTTATCTTTGTAATTTTATCTTCAACTTTTTTAATCTCTTCTAGGATTTCTCTTAAGGAAAATCTACCTTGCCCTTGTCTTAAAAATTTAATTGACTCTAAAATATTTTGCTCAGTTTTTTCTCCAAAACCAAACAAAGGAGCAATCTTATGATCCTCTATGGCTTTTTCTAAATCTTTAAGGTTTCTAATTTTTAATTCCTGCCAAAGCTTTTTTATTTTTCTAACTCCTAATCCCTCAACCTTATTTAATTCTTCTAAATCAATAGGAGATTCTTTCTTTAATTCTTTATAGTATTTAATTTTTCCTGTTTTAATAAACTCTTCTATCTTTAAAGCAATGCTTTTGCCAACTCCATTAATTTTTTCTAATCCCTTAAGACCATCTTGCTTGTAGATAATAAAAATATCTTCTTCTAAAGAATCTATTGCAATAGCCGCCTTCTTATAAGCCTCAGGTTTAAATGGAACCTCCCCTAAGTCAAGAAAGTCCCCTATTTCAAATAATATCTCAGCTAATTCTTGGTTTTTCATTTATTACGAAAGATGTCCCTAATATTCCAAGGAAATCTTTTATTAAAAACTCCTTCTATTTCTTTTCTTAATCTTAATAAAACAACCACACTAATCATTGCGAATGAACCTGCAACACTAAAAGCAACAACGTATCCCCATTTAGTAATAACAAACCCTGTTACAATTCCTGCAATTGCAGTTCCAAAACATAAAGAAGCATCATCAATTGCCCATTGACTAGCCTCTTTTCCTTTAGTAATATTTCTTGTAAAAATTGCTCTCCATCCAACTAAACTCATTGCTATTCCAATTCCATAAAAAACTTGCAATAAATAAATGTGCCATGGAAAAACTGCGAAAACATATCCAAAAGGAACAAGAGCTGATACAAAATTACCCGCTACTAAGAATAAATAATCATCTTTGTCTCCCCTGTATTTGTCTAATATTGATGCAAAAGGAAATACTAATGTCGCTCTTAAAATATAATAAATTGCTGTTGCAATTCCAACAGTTAGTGCTGTTCCTCCGACAATCCTATCAACAACAAATATAGCAAAAACTGGGGTTATCATTCCCCATCCTGTCCAAAAAGCAATATCGGTTAAAACTAAATATTTAATTATTTTATTGTCCATCGTAGTTAATTAATTTTTTATCTAAAAAATTAAATCCTGCTTTTATTAAAAATATTATTCCAATTGAAGAAAGAATAACTTCTGCTGCCCTTATAATCATTGTAAATGCAGTCACTATAGAAGTAGATATTCCTAATGATCCAAAGGCAAAATATTGGATTGCTTCATGGGACCCTAGTGCTGCTGGAATAGGAACCATTGAAGATAGATACGTAAATCCTAAAATTGATAAGGATGGTAAGAATCCTGTAATACTTCCCAAAAAGAATATGAGTATCCATGCTCTTAACTGCATAACAAAAGCTCTTAAAAAAGAAATTGCAATGCCTTTGTAAAAAAACTTATTCCTAACATCAAAATATTCAAAAACTTCATTTTCTATTGAAAGAAAATGGTTATCTTCACTCACCTCTCTCCTAAGAAATATTTTACAAATCTGTTGAATTATACTTTTCTTGCCTAAAGCTTTAATATAGAAATAAGAAATAGAAGAAACAAATATAATTAATGATGCTCCAAAAATAATAATTAATTCTTTTGGAGGAAGATAAACATTGTATATAAAAAATAATAGTCCTAAAAATATAACTACTATGTTGGCTGTCCACTCAAGAATTCTTTCAATAAAAACAGAAGAAAAAGATTTTTTAAAACTTACTTTTTGTTCCCTATTCAGTCTATAAATACGAAAACCCTCTCCGCCCCAGACTAAAACAGGAAGAAGATACATTACTGCGTAACCGCCTAAATACATTTTAAATAATGACCAAAAATTAATATTTTCTCCTGAATCTTTTAAAATTTCTTTCCATCTCCAGTTTCCTATAAAAATTATAAGAAAAGAAAGACCAAGGATTATAAATGCTTGGTAAATATTAAAAACAGAGAAAGAGTCTTTGATTTCCTCCCAGCCAATAATCTTTCCAAATAGGATAAAAATAAACACTCCTACAACAAGAGAAAAGACTAGAAGTGCTTTTTGTTTAAGCTGAAAATCCATACCTGTATTCTATTACAAAATATGCTAATTCGCAAGAAACTATTTCCTAGAAAAATTACTTTCAATAAAAGAGGTTATTTCCTTTCCTACTTCGTCCCAATAATATTCATGACCAGAGATGTTCATTGCTTCTGTTAGAGAAGTTCCTTCTCCATTAATATTACCATATGCCCAAACAAAGGGTGTTTTGACTAAAGAAAAGATTAATTCTCCTATATTTCCATTAGCTAAAATATCGTTATTATTAATAATTTTAAGAATATTACTTCCTTCTATTTTATTCTCCCAAAAAGGTGCTCCTAATTCTATAGAGAAAACAGATTCATCTTTTTGGTTTAATTCTTCCATCGCCGAACTTGCAAAAGTAGCTCCATTACTTAGTCCTGCTACAATAACTTTATCATCTGGATTATTATTCAAAAAATCATCAATAGTTTCTGCAAAAGATTCTGAACTTTTAGGAAAGTTAAACAATATTTCCTTTATTGAACCTATTTTTCCAATTATACTTTCTTTTGTTCTCTGGTATTCAACAATAGAGACTGTATAATTTTGTTCTTCAATTTTACTTTTAATTTCGTTGATTATCGGGTTAAAATCTAAAGCTTCTTCAAGAGAGATTGTCCCCCATCCACCTGGATTAAAAACAATAACAACATCACTCTCTTGTCCTGCTTGAAAAAGTCTTTCCTTAAAGCTAGATATATTGTCTTTAATAAAATAAGAATTAAACCAAAGAGAAGAGAATAAAATAAATCCCAATAAGCTAAATATTAATATTTTATTAAACTTCTTCATATTTTATCTTCAATATCTTATATTTATCCGAACCGTTAAAAGATATTGTCTCTCCAACTTTTCTTCCTATAAAAGAAATGCCTAATGGAGATTCGTTGCTAATTCTTCCTGCAAATGGATCTGCTTCAAGGGTTCCAACTATTTTATACTCTTCTTTAGCTGATTTACCTTTTAACAAAACCTTAGCCCCTATATTAACTATATCTTGCTGTTTTTTGGGAGGGCTTTTAATCAGCTTATAGTTTTTAAGAATATAATTCAACTCTTCTATCCTCTGATCTAATAAATCAAGATTTTCTCTATACGAAGAAAACTCAGGACTCAAAGAATCCCCCTCTAACATTACAGGCGCTTCTTCTAAAAATTCTTCGCTTTGAATCTTTAAAAGCTCTTCACGCTCATGTTCTAACTTTCTTAATCCTTCTTTTGTTAGGTAATATGTTTTTATCATATTTTTTGTTAATAAAGAAACCTCTCCTTTAGGGAGAGGCTTTTTTATATTTTTAATTATTATATTATTTATATAGTAAAGTCTCTCCCTTTATCTTTAAAATTAGATACCAAAATGAAACAAATTTTATTTGCCCACATTTTCGTATAATTTTTTCTGATAATTAAGCTTTCCATACTATATTTTGATAATATACTCTTATTTTATATATTGTCAATATCATAATTGAATTAATAATTATGATATGTTAAAATTGCAATATGTCTAAAATAAATAAAATATCAATTATTATAATTGTTTTCTTGATATTTATCCTTTTTTATGGATATAAAATAATTCAAGCACCATTAAACAGCAATTCTGAATTAAAGATTTTTACAGTTAATATAGGAGAACCAGCAAAGAAAGTAGCCCATAATCTTGAAAAAGAACACCTCATAAAAGATTCTTCTGTTTTTCTTTTATATTTATTTTTAACTAATAACAATAAAAACATTCAAGCTGGAGAATATCTCCTTTCTCCTCAGATGAGTATAATTGATTTAACTAAAATTATTACTAAGGGAGAAATAAATAAAAAATATATTACAATACTTGAAGGATGGAACCTTAATGATATTGCTAAATATTTTGAGGAAAAAGGAATTGCTACTAAAGAAGAGTTCTATAATTTAGTAGGATATCCTAAAGAAATCAAAGAAAATAGTGAATTAAATAAGCTTATTAAAAATTTTAGCTTAGAAAAACCTAATAGTATAAGTTTAGAAGGATATATTTTTCCTGACACATATAATGTTAACAATGGAGACACTGCTGAAACTATTGTCTTGAGAAGTATTAATAATTGGAATGAGAAAATAACTGATGATTTAAGAATAGAAATTAAAAATCAAAATAAGAGTATATTTGAAATAATAACAATGGCGTCAATAATTGAGAAAGAAGCAAAAACATTGGAAGACAAAAAAATTGTTTCGGCAATCTTCTGGAAAAGAATCGAAGCTGGAATACCATTACAATCTTGTCCAACTGTTCTTTATTCTCTTAAAGAAGAAAAAACTCAAGTATCCACAGAGGATACTCAAGTTGATTCTCCTTATAACACATACAAGTATAGAGGACTACCAATAGGACCAATTTCTAATCCAGGAATGGATAGTATCATTGCTGCTATATACCCTACTCAAAATAATTATTGGTATTTTTTATCTGACACAAACGGAAACCTTCATTTCTCTAAAACATTAGAAGAACACAATCAAAATAAATATAAATACCTAAAGTAATTATTTATTTTTTCCTTCAAAAGCTCTTAATACTTCTAAAGGAAGAGCAAAGACAATAGTATTAGATTGGTCTGAACTTATATCATTAATAGATTGCAATGTTCTTAAATGAAGAGCTCCTGTTGAATTAGCTAAAATTTCAGCTGCTTTAGCCATATTGTTTGCTGCAGCAACTTCTCCTTCAGCTTTGATTATAACTGATCTTTTTTCTCTTTCTGCTTCTGCTTGTTTTCCAATAACTCTTTTCATTTCTTCAGGAAGAGTAATATCTTTAAGCTCTAAGTTTTCTACACTGATACCCCAAGCATCTGATGCTTTATCAATAATTGCTCTTATGTCTTCAGACACTCTTTCTCTTTGAGATAATAATTCATCAAGTTCAACTTGCCCTACTGCATTTCTCATTGTTGTTTGAGCTAATTGAGAAATTGCGTAATAAAAATCTTCTACTTCTAAAATTGCTTTTTCAGCTGAAGAAACTTTATAGTAAACAACTGCATTAACTGTTACAGAGATATTATCTTTTGTAATTGCTTCTTGGTCAGGAACATCAACTGCCTTTGTTCTCATATCTACTTTTCTATAAAACTGGAATATCGGTAAAACTATATTCCAACCCGGTTTCATTGTTCCTGTAAATTTACCTAATGTAAATTTAAGACCATTTTCATATTGATTGATTTGTCTAACTGAAACCAATAAAACTACTAAAACGATAACGATAAATATACTTAAATCCATATTATTTTATTATTTATTATTTATTATATTATATACCTTATACCCTTCTCTTACTTTGTTTTTAACTTTAATCCCCACTTCTTGACCTTTTTTACACTTTAATACTTTTTCCCCTTTTAGTCCAATTGAAACAATTTTCATTTTAAAGTTGGTATCTATCCCCCCTTCGATTCTTATTGAATCACCTACCGAAACGGGTTCCGAAAACTTAATTACCGCCACTTTAATATTTCCAAAATAATGGGTAACTTTTCCAATCTTTTTTTCTTTGATTATTTTCTTCATATTAATTCTTCAATATTTCTAAGTTTTTATTCTTCTTCTTCTCTATCTCCAAAATTACTCTTTTTACCAACTTAGCAGGATCTCTTTCATATATTATTTTACCTGATACCTTACAATAGCTTTCTATAATCCCTCTAATTTTATCAGCCATACCTCCAGTTCCTTCTAGAACAGCTATAATTTTCTGAGTTTCAACTGCTACAGTAAATTCATGTAGCGTACCCGTTCTTCCGCATACAATAATTACTGCATCAGCCGATTTAGTCATTGTTACATCTCTACCAACATAATCACCTCCTGTATAGACCATAATATTAAAGGGGTCTAATGGTAATCTATATGATTTAATATGTTGTTTTTCTGTTGAGGCAGGAGAAAATCCAATGTTAAACCCTCCTGCTTCATTACAACCAACGGCAGCAAAATATGGGACTCCTGTTGTTGCACCCGTAACTAAAGTGTGCCCTTCTTTTGCAATACATCTTCCAATCTCTTTAGAAATTTCTTCGATTTTTTCACAACAATGGCCAACCTGTGCAGCACCCGAAACAACAATATTATATTTTATTTTTTCTTTTTTTGACATCTTGCTATAATATAGAAATTGGAATAAGGTTTTTTACCAACTAACACTTCTCCACTCTTAATTATCTCGAATCCAGAATCCTTAACTAATTGTATCAATTCTTTCAAAGAAAAACAATAAAAAAATGTTTTTTCACTTCCGTACCACGGAAGAAAAACTTCTTTTTCTCCTTTTGCTTTATCTTTTAAGTTCCATACGGTTAGTATAATCTGACCATCACCCTTAACTACTCTTTGTATTTCTTTTAAAAATTCTATTCTTTGTTTTTCTGAAGGAATATGATGCAAAACTGCAATACTATAGATTTTATCAAAATAATCATCATCAAATGGAAGCTTGTGTCCATAGGCAACTTCGAATTTACCTTCTGGATAGTTTTTTCTACAAATATCTATTAGTTTTGAAGATGGGTCTATTCCAATATAGTCCGCTAATTTAAGGCATTTATAAAATCTTCCGTTTCCACAACCTAAGTCTAATACTTTTTCTCCTTTTTTAATATCATCAAATAGGAAATCAAATTCTTTCCATTCTTTTTCTCTTACGCTTGAGTATTTATCACAAATACTGTTATAATCTTTAACAGTATCCATTAATATTTTATTAGCAATTTTATCATCCATGAATCAAAAAGAATTAATAATTAGAGAGCTCTTAAAATCTTCTGACTTGGGCTCTATTAAAAGGAGGATTTCAAAGGAAAGTAAAGAAAACTGTCCTAGTAATATTAGCTTACTTAAAGAGTATCATGATTTGGTGAATAAAAAAAGATTCAAAAAGGACGAGAAAATTGAAAAGATATTAAGAACAAGACCTGTTCGTTCCCTTTCTGGAGTTGTTAATATTTCTGTATTAACAAAACCATATGAATGTCCTGGAAAATGTATATATTGTCCAAACGAAGATAATATTCCTAAAAGTTATTTATCTGGCGAGCCAGCAGTAGAGAGAGCGAAAAAATTAAAATATAATCCATATAATCAGGTTAAGAAAAGAATAGAGTCTTTAGAGATGGCTGGGCATCCAACTGATAAAATAGACCTTCGTTTAATAGGTGGGACATGGTCATCTTATCCAAAAAAATATAAGGAATGGTTTGTTAAAAGATGTTTTGAAGCTTGTAATAATAGAAAAGATAAAACATTACAATTAGCTCAAAAAAGAAATGAAAATGCTGGAAATAGAATTATAGGAATATCTTTTGAAACAAGGCCTGATTTAATTAACGAAAAAGAAATCATCCAAATGAGAGAATTAGGAGAGACAAAAATAGAATTGGGTGTTCAATCAATATATGATGATGTTCTTTTGTTTAATAAAAGAGGGCACTTGGTAGACGAAACCATAAGAGCAACTAAAATGTTAAGGAATGCGGGCTTTAAGGTTGCATATCAAATAATGCTAAATCTACCAAAATCAAATCCTGAACGAGACATTCAAATGTTCAAAGAATTATTCAGTAATGAAAACTTTAAACCTGATTATTTAAAAATATATCCATGCGCCTTGGTTAAAGAAGCTCCATTATATAAGCTATACTTGAAGGGAGGATATAAGCCATACACCAAAGAAGTTTTAATTGAAACAATAAAAGAAATTAAAAAATTAATCCCTAAGTATGTTCGAATAGAAAGAATTATAAGAGATATTCCCTCTCCTTTAATTGTTGAAGGTGGTGCAAAATCGTCTAATTTAAGACAAGAGATAGATAGTATAATAAAAAAAGAAGGGTGGTCTTGCAATTGTATAAGGTGCAGAGAAGTTAAAAATATTGAAACTAAAGATAAAGTAAAATTAAAAAGATTAGATTATGACGCTTCTCAAGGAAAAGAAATATTTTTGACTTTTGAAAATGATAATCTTTATTCTATCTTAAGATTAAGAATCCCTGATAAAGATGTTTTGCCTTTCTTAAAAGATTCTGCCCTAATAAGAGAAGTTCATGTTTACGGACAAGCAACACCAATCTCAGGAGTACGTGGTGCTCAACACAAAGGTTTGGGAACGTTAATGATTAAGGAAGCAGAGAGAATTGTTAAAGAAGAATTTGGTATCAAAAAAATATCCATTATTTCTGGGGTAGGAGTAAGAGATTATTATAGAAGAAAATTAGGATACAGGTTAAAAAATACCTATATGACTAAATCCTTTTAAATCTTGTAAGACCACTAAAGCAAACTATTTCTATTCCTTTTTTTTCTAGTTCATCTAGGAATAGATTCATTCCTAAAGAATCAGAAGAAATATGTCCTGCAATCACAATATTAACATGTGATGCTTCTGCTTTTTTTCTGTGATCTTCTGATGCGTGCATCGCAATAGTTGTTCCAACACCTGCCTGAGATAAAGCTTCCATTAGTTTTGATGACCCTTCTGTTCCCCCTGTAATTTCTGTTACAGCAATTTTACCACATCTACTTTCAGGATTTCCTACAATTACCTTAGGGCCAGAACCATTTAATATTGCTTCTTTATACTCAGGAATTGTTTTTAATAAATTTAATAATTCTTCAATTGTTTCAGGGTTCTCCTTTTCAATTAATTCTTTTAAGAATCTTGCAACTAAATTATCTGCGGGAGTATGTACATTTATAAAATTAACTCCTAATATTTTTGCCGAATCAACTGATTTCTGCTTATTTGAAGAAGAAATTCCTCTTGAAACTTCGGATATTCTAGGATGATTTAATGATTCAGCAATATTAATCGGAACTCCGTAATAATTATAAACATCAGCTTGCAATTCCATTACATCACTTAACCCTGACAGTCCTTTTCCCACTGGATGATGGCCTATGACTAAGTCTATGTCTCCTAATTGTTTTGCTAAAAGTAATTCCGCTGTATCAACATCTATTCCAACTAATATTTTTTTAATTTCCCTATCATCACTAATATTATATATTCTTGAATCTAAATAAGGATTAGTTAGAGAATCTAAATCAAAACCTTCCTTATCATTTAAAGAATCGTATTTCTTCTTTTTCTTATCTAATAACTTTTGGACACCTGAGGCACCTCTAAAATCAGAGTCTATTCCCATCTTTACTGCTAGATCAAATATTTCTTGTATTTTCATAATATTATTCTACTCAAAAAATGCCTCTTTGTCTAATTAAAGAAAAAAGAGCCTTTAGCTCTTTTCACTACACTTGGTTAAAAGTAGGCTCGTTTCATTGTTAATAGTTTGAACCACTCCTCTTTCGGTATTGAATATTTTTTCTCCATCTTTATATTTCACTGTTATCTCTCCTGGTAAAATATTAGATACTAGGGGGGTATGATTATTAAGAATTGAAATTAAACCTAAACTAGTTGGTATTGTTATAATATCAACACTCCCTTCAAATATTTTCTTTTCAGGTGTTAATATTTTTAAAATCATTTCATTACTTCGTTAATATTTCCTTTCATGTAGAACTCTTCTTCTGATTTATCGTCTAATTCTCCATTAATAATTTTCTCAAAACCCTCTATTGTTTCTTCTATCTTAACATATACTCCTGGGATACCTGAGAAAACCTCCGCAACTGCGAATGGTTGAGATAGATATTTTTGAATCTTTCTCGCTCTTGAAACAATCACCTTATCTTCATCAGCTAATTCTTCTATTCCTAAAATGGCAATAATATCTTGAAGTTCTTTGTATCTTTGAAGTATTTTTTTAACATCAGTTGCTACCTTATAGTGTCTTTCTCCCACAATTCTTGGATTCAATAATGATGATGTTGATTCTAGCGGGTCAACTGAAGGGAAAATACCTAAAGAGGCAATAGCACGAGATAGAACTAAAGATGAATCAAGATGTGAGAATGTTGCCACAATAGCAGGGTCAGTTAAGTCATCTGCAGGAACATAAACAGCTTGAACAGAAGTAATTGAACCATCATTTGTAGAAGTAATTCTTTCTTGAAGCGCTCCAACCTCTGAAGAAAGTGTTGGTTGATATCCTGTTTGAGAAGGAATCCTTCCAAGCAAAGCAGAAACCTCTGAACCAGCTAAAACAAAACGGAAAATATTATCCATGAATAACAAAACATCTTTCTTTTCTTCATCTCTAAAATGTTCTGCGATAGTCATAGCAGTAAAAGGAACTCTCAATCTTGCTCCTGGAGTTTCGTTCATTTGTCCAAAGACAAGACAAGTATTTTTAAGAGTGTTTGATTCTTTCATCTCTCTAAAAATATCATTACCTTCTCTTGATCTTTCTCCAATACCAGCAAAAATTGAATATCCATCGTGGAATTTAGCAATATTGGTGATAAGCTCCTGAATTAAAACTGTTTTTCCTACTCCAGCTCCACCAAACAAACCTACTTTTCCTCCTTTTGGAAGTGGACATAATAAATCAATTGCCTTAATTCCTGTTTCCAATATTTTAATATCAGATTTTTGATCCTTAAGATCTGGACCTTTTTTGTGAATTGTTTCCCTTTTAGTTGTTTTAATTTCTCCTTGATTATCAATCGGCTCACCTAAAACATTAATAATTCTTCCTAAGGCTTCTTTGCCTACTGGTACTTCAATTGATTTTCCAGTATCTTCAACTTCGTCACCTCTTTTTAATCCTTCTGTTGGTCCCATGGCAAGACACCTAACTTTGTTCTCGCCTAGTCCTTGCTCAACTTCTAATGTTAAATTCTTATCTTTTACTTTAAGGGCATTGAAAAGAAATGGAACTTTTCCTTCTTCAAATTCCACATCTATTACTGGCCCTATGATTTGTGTTATTTTTGCCATATTTTTTAATTTATTCCATTGCTTCCTTGGTTGATGATATCTCAGAAACCTCAGAAGTAATTTGTGCTTGTCTTGCTTTATTATAATCTAATCTTAATTCTTCCAATAATTCTTTGGCATTATCAGATGCATTTCTCATTGCCATCATTCTTGCAGAGTGTTCAGAGGTATTTGCAGAAAGTATAAATTGGTAAATTAAATACTCTACAAACACTGGAATAACATCATCTAATATTACTTTTGGAGATGGCTCTAAAATGTAGTTCCTATTTAATTCAACTTCTTCTTCATTCTTTAAGAACTCTTTAATCGTTGAAGTTCTTGACGGGAATAATTGGACTTTAGTTGGTTTTTGAATAAAAGAAGAGTGAAAATGAGTATAAAGAATATAAATCTTTTGATATTTATCAGCTAAAAATGACTTAATTAAAAAGTCCGCAATTTCTTTTGTCTGACTAAATTCCCAATAATCTCCTACTCCTGAAAAACTATATCTAATTCTTTCTTTTTTAATGTAATGACTAACAGCTTTTTTGCCAATCGGTAAAATTTCTACTTCACCTTCTTTTCTTAATTCTGCAATTTCTTTATCAGCAAGCTTTAAAATGCTTGAATTAAATGAACCACAGAATCCTCTATCTGAAGCAACTACACAAACTAGTATATTTTTAACAGGTCTTTTTTCTAAAAAAACTGACTTTCCATCTCTTAATGCTTTTTTCATATTACTAAGCATTCTTGCCATTTCCTCAGCAAAAGGTTTTGACTCAGAAAATCTCTTTTGAGTTTTTTTCATTTTCAAAGCTGAAAAAGTCTCTAAAGCTCCTGTTATATCAGAGATATTTTTGACTGAACCAATTTTTGCTTTTACTTCTTTAAGCTCCATAGTTTACCTTAATCTTTTTAATTATTGATAGAGCGTCTTCTTTGTTTTTATCAGAAAAATCTCCAGTATCTTTTATGTCTTTTAATATGTCTGGCCTCTCCAATTCAATTGTTTTTAAAACTTCTTCTTCAAACTCTTTAATCCTATTGATATCTACATCTTCAATATCGCTATTTGCTCCGGTGAAAATAACGATAACTTCCTTTTCAATTGGCATAGGAGTTAAATCATTTTGTCTTAAAAGAATGGTCATTCTTTTACCCCTCTCAATAGTCTTCTTTGTTTGAGGGTCAAGTTCTTCTGTGAACTCAGAGAACCTCTCAAGTTCTTGATACTGTGCTAAATCAAGCTTTAATCTTCCTGCAACTTTCTTTGTCGCCTTTATTTGAGCTGAAGATCCAACCCTAGAAACTGAAGTTCCGATATTAATAGCTGGCTTCTGTTCCTTTTTGAATAGTGTTGCATCTAAGAATATTTGACCATCTGTAATTGAAATCACATTTGTAGGAATATATCCTGAAATATCTCCTGCTTGTGTTTCAATAATAGGCAAGGCAGTTAGTGAACCTCCTCCCATTTCATCTGAAAGCATCGCTGCTCTCTCTAATAACCTTGAATGAAGATAAAATACATCTCCTGGATAAGCTTCTCTTCCTGGTGGACGTCTTAAAATCAAAGATATTTCTCTCCATGCCCAGGCTTGCCTAGTTAAATCATCATAAACAATTAAAGCATCTTGCTTGTTATCTCTAAAGTATTCTCCAATTGCTGCCCCAGTAAAAGGTGCTAAGTAGGTAAAACCTGCTGGATCATCAGGAAAAGCACAAACTACAGTGGAATATTCCATTGCTCCTTCTTGTTCTAAGGTAGCAATTAATCTCTTTACTTTACTTTTCTTTTGGCCACAGGCGACATATATACAAGAAGGTCTGTTCTTTTCTCCTTTTTGATTAATAATCGTGTCTATAGCAATAGCTGTTTTTCCTAGCCCTCTATCTCCAATGATTAATTCTCTTTGTCCTCTTCCAATTGGAATTAAAGAATCAACCATTTTAATTCCTGTGTGAAGTGGTTTTGTTACCGGTTGCCTTTCAATAACAGAAGGCCCTTTTCTCTCAAGAGGGAAAAATTCTTTTGATTTTATTTCCCCTTTTCCATCTAATGGTCTTCCTAGAGGATCAACAACACGACCTAAAAGATTCTCACCCACCGGCACGGAGAAAACCTTTTTAGTTCTTTTAACTGTTGTTCCTTCTTTAATTTTTTTAGTATCGCCTAAAACAATGGCTCCTACTTCATATTCTTCTAGGTTTAAAACTAATCCTTGAACCCCTGTTTCATCGAATTCAATCATCTCAAAGTTTTCAACACCCTTTAAGCCTGATATTTTAGCAACACCATCTTTGATTTCAACAACTTCTCCAATCTCTTCAATTTCTGGAGAGATATCCACTCCTTCAAGTTGTTTTTTAAATTGTTCAATTATATCCATATATTTTGTTTTTTAATTTAATCAAAGTATCTCTAATAGAGGCTTTAATTAAAACATCTTTCGTTCTCAAGCGGAATCCGCCTAAAAGATTTTCATCTAAAACATCTTCTATTTTTTCTATCCCTTTAATTTCGTTCTTAATTTTTTCTTTTATTTCCTCCTTATTATTAAAGTCATGAGATAAAAAAAGTTTTGCTTTCTTTTCCTTATTATACATCCTTTCAACTTTTTTAATAATAGCTGGTAAATAAGCTATCTTTTTACCGAGGGCGGATTTAAGATTACTGAAAATTGACTCAGAATTACTTGGGTCTTTTTCTAAAGTAAGATATAGGGCACGCGCCCAGTAAGATATTTCTTTTTCTGTCTTCATGCTTTAATTTTACTTAAGAAATCTTCTGTAATTTCTTTCCCTTTCTTTTCGTCAATATTTTCTTTTAAAAGTTTTTCGGCTAAAGAAAAAGCATTATCAACTGTTTGCTTCTTTGTCGTTTCTTTCTCCTTTTCTTTTAAGTCTTCTGCTTCTTTTTTAGCTTTTGCTAAAAGAGCTATTCTGTCTTCTTCTAGCTTCTTAGCCATTTCTTCACTTCTCTTTTTCGCTTCTTCTTGTGCTTTTAGAAGAATGTCTTTTTTAGCTCCTTCATTATCTTTCTCCATTTTTAATTTCATTTCTTCTAAGTGAGAAAGCTTTTCTTCTGCTTCTAAAGACTTATTGACTCCATCTTCAATTTTCTCTCTTCTCGTTTTTAATAAATTTAAGAATGGCTTGTATAAGAAAAATTTAAGAACAAAAAATAGAATAGTAAAATTAACTATCTGTCCTATTAATATTTTCCAATCTATTTCTAAACTGCTCATTATTTAAAATTATTAAACGAATAATATAATTAGCGAAACGACTAATGCGTAAATAGCGATAGCTTCTGCGAAAGCGATAGCTAAAATCATTCCTGTTTGTACCTTTGACATTGCTTCAGGGTTTCTTCCAATTGACTCTACTCCTTTTGCACCTATTAAACCTACTGCGATTCCAGGTCCAATTGCTCCTAATCCAATAGCAAGAGCTGCTGCGATTGTGTTTAATGTTTCCATAATATTTTTTTTAATTAACTTAATTTATTATTTTTTCGACCTTTTTTCTAAAAACGGCATTATTATCTTATATAAATTGACTATTGTTAGGACGATTCCGATCAAAACTGATATTACAATGGCTATTGGCGCTATTCCTAACTTACTATCTATCCATGCTCCCAAGAATATGAAGATGGCTAGAGGAAGG
>JBBABL010000006.1:0-18160 GCA_041657645.1 Minisyncoccota bacterium | reverse complement strand
AAAAATTCCTTCCCCCAGACCCCCTTCCTTTTTGCCCTTTTGCTTTTCGGGCTTCGCCCGATTGTTTTGCGGGGCTTTTATAATTATAGTTGCCCTTGCCCCACCGCTCCCGTGCGCGGGCAACAGGGAACTCCCTTTTGTCTTTACGAATGTGAATAAATTTGATAACATAGTAATAAATTAAGCAATATAAATCGCTATTACTTTAATTATAGTAATATATTACAATGTCGTCAACAAACAAATCCACTATCGCAGAAAATATAAAGAAATACCGAAATAAACTCGGTGTTTCACAAGACAAGCTCTCAAAACTTGCTGATGTTACCTATAACACGATCATCAAGATAGAATCGGGAGCGAATGTTAACCCAACCATAGAAACGCTATCCAAGATCGCCAAAGCGCTTAATGTTGGTGTTGATGATTTAATAAAATAAACTTATGAATACTGATCTAAAATTTTTTACCAACGAGCCGGAAGCAACACTGCTTCAAAGGTTTCAAAAAACATTAAAAAACAATACTCAATTTTTCGATGTTTTGGTCGGTTATTTTAGAAGTAGTGGATTTTTTAGGTTGTATAAATCTCTTGAGGGCGTAGAAAAAGTTCGTATTCTGGTCGGGCTAAACGTAGATAAGGTTACCCATCAAATGGTTCAGACTTCCAAAGAAGGCAAAGACACTTTATTCGTTTCCACTAAAAATGCCCAAGATGGTTTTGCTGATAAGGTTGAGAAAGAAATGGAAGAGTCCGAAGACAGTTTTAATGTTGAAGAAGGCATCAAAAAATTTATCGAGTATATCAAATCAGGCAAATTGGAAATAAAAGTCTACCCGGATCATCCAATTCACGCTAAGGTTTATATAATCCGCAAGGATCAGGAAAAAAGTGAGCATTTCGGTCAGGTTATTACTGGCTCAAGCAATTTTTCTGGAGCTGGTTTTGTTGAGAATTTGGAATTCAATGTTGAGCTAAAAGACGCCGTTGACGTAAAATTCGCACTCCAAAAATTTGAAGAGCTTTGGAAAAAAGGCGTTGATGTTTCTGGCAAATATGTTGATACGATTATCAACAGGACATGGCTTAACGATGAAATCACCCCCTATGAGCTTTATATAAAATTCCTTTACGAATATTTCAGGGAAAAAATAAACTACGATCTGGATATGTTTGCCGACCTCCCAAAAGGTTTTATGGACCTTGAATATCAGCAGGAGGCCGTGGCAGACGCTTATTTGAAAATAAAAGAGCACGGCGGTGTTTTCCTTTCAGATGTTGTCGGTTTGGGTAAAACTTACATCGCTTCGCTCTTGGCCAAGAAACTCGGCGGTCGTTCTCTTATAATTTGCCCGCCGGTGTTGAGGGAATATTGGGAAGAGACCATGCGACAAGCCGGGGTGGTCGCCAAAGTGGAATCACATGGCAAGCTTGATCGGGTTCTTATTGACGGCGTGGAAAACTATGACCATGTGTTTGTTGATGAAGCTCACAGATTCAGAAATGAGATCACTCAAGGTTTTGAAACTCTGCATCAAATCTGTGCCGGTAAAAACGTTATTCTGGTCAGTGCCACTCCTCTTAACAATCGCCCAAAGGATATCGCCAGCCAGCTTTATCTTTTCCAGAATAAATTAAACAGCACCATTCCAAATTTAAAAAATTTGAAAAAGTTTTTTGGTCATCTTGAGAAACGCTTGGACAGTAAATTATCCAAGAAAGAATATCTGCAGGTGGTCAAAGAGAATTCGGTTGAAATCAGAGAACGGGTTTTGAAATACATCATGGTCAGAAGAACCAGAACCGAAGTTGAAAGATTTTATAAAGAGGATTTGAAAAATCAGGGAGTTAAATTTCCGACCTTAAAAAATCCGACCAAGCTATTTTATCAGTTTGATGACGAGTTGAACCAAATTTTTGATAAGACCCTGCAAATCAATAAAAAAATAAACTACGCTCGTTACGCCCCGGCCAAATATCTGAAGGATATTCCGAGTTCCGAAGACTTGCAGATACAGCTTGTCTCGCAGGAAAACATCAGGGGCTTTATGCGATCTCTCTTGGTCAAACGTCTGGAGAGCAGTTTTTACGCTTTCAAGCAGACTCTCGGCAGATTTATCAAATCATACGATGACTTTATAAAAATGTTTGATAAAGGCACGGTTTACATCAGCAAAAAAGTGGATGTCTATGATTTTTTGGAACGTGGCTTTGAAGATGAATTAATGAATCTGGTTGAAGAAGGCAAAGCTATTAAATATACCTCAAAGGATTTCGTTCCCGAATTCAGATCCGTGCTTGAACGTGACCGTGAATTCTTGCAGGAGCTTTTTGATGCTTGGGAAAAAATAAATCACGATCCTAAGATTGAGAAATTTATTGAGACCTTAAAATCAGACGAGATTTTAAACGACAAAAAACTTAAGATGATCGTCTTTACGGAATCGGAAGAAACTGGCACGTATCTGGAGAAAAATCTTAAAGAGCTTTATAAAGACGCTGTGCTGTTTGTCTCTGGCAAGTCTGACTCTGGAGATATCAGAAAAGCCAAAGAAAATTACGACCCGGCCAGCCCTGTTAAAAAAGATGATGTGAGAATATTGGTGGCCACCGACATTCTGGCCGAGGGTGTTAATCTCCATAGGGCAAATATAATCATAAACTACGACATTCCTTGGAATGCCACCCGTATTTTACAGAGAGTCGGCCGTGTCAATCGTGTTGGCACAAAACACGATGTTGCCTATATTTATAACTTCTTTCCCACTGAACGGGCCGAGTCCGAGATTAAATTAGAAAAATTGGCAGTAGCCAAAATTCAGGCATTCCACGATACTCTCGGCGAGGATGCAAGATATTTGACTCAAGACGAAGAATTCAAATCTCATGAGCTTTTCAGTCGCATAAACTCAAAGGAATTTTTAGACGAAGAGGATAAGGACACTTCCAGCGAGCTTTATTACCTTAAATTGATCAGGGATATTAGAGACAATAAGCCGGCTATCTTTGAAAAAGTCAAACGTTTGCCGAAAAAAGCTCGAAGCTCGCGCAAAGAAACAAAGACCGCCGGTCAAACAATTACTTTTTTTCGCAAGGGTCATCTCAAAAAATTCTTTATTGCTGATCCTAAGGAAGCCCGGGAGCTTGATTTCCTTACAGCCGCTGGACTGCTAAAAACAGACGAAAAGACTCCCAAAGCCGATTTGCCGAAAAATTATCACGATCTGTTGGCTCTCAACAGGGACTCATTTGAGAAAAGCATTGAAGACGAGAAAGACATTGAAACTGGCAAAAGCATCACTGGCAACGAGAGGACTCTTTTAAAGACAATCAAAGTTATTGGTGCTTTTTCTGGACTTACCGAAGATGATGAATGGTATTTGGCACAGCTTCAAAAAGCCATTGAGGAGGGTTCTGTCAGCAAGAAATCAGTCAGTAAAATTGTTAAGGAAACCAAAGGCATGAACCAACCGCTTAAAATTTTGCATTTAATCAGAAGCCACGTCCCGGAGAAATATCTTGAAAACCTGGCTAAGCGTGAAGGCCGACAAACTGGCAATAAAAAAGAGATTGTTTTGTCGGAAAGTTTTATCTAAATAAATCATTATGAAAGAATTTTTAATCGAGACTTTAACCAAAAAGTTTGACTCGGAAAGCTACCAGAAGTTTGTTTTGGAGTTTTTCAATGATCTTGTGCCTAATATCAGGGAACTTGATATTCATCCCGGTTATGCCAGCCACATCGACAGCTTGAAGTTGATCGGCGAATATGCGGACCCTGCCGGCAAAAAGATGCACATCTTGGAAGTCCGATTAAAAACCCACTCCAAACTTGAAAACGCGCGAACCGCTCAAAGAAATATAGTCGCCAAACACATTAAGGATCACTGGCTTGACGGTGCCTTGGTGGCTTTTTATACTCCTGGGTCGTCCAGCTGGCGATTGTCGTTCGTTAAGATTGAATATAAATTTGACGCCAAAGGAAAAACTAAAGAAGAGCTGACGCCTCCCAAGCGATATTCTTTTTTGGTTGGAGTAAATGAACCCTCCCATACCGCCCAGCAACAGCTTCTACCATTGGTTAAGGAAACCGATTATAACCCCACTCTTGAACAGGTTGAGGACGCTTTCAGCGTTGAAAAAGTCACAAAGGAATTCTTTGCCAAATATAAGGAGCTATTTGAGATTACGGTCAGGGAGCTTAATAAAAATCACACTTTCAAAAATGAGGCTTCAAAAAATAACATAGTCACCGAAAATTTCACCAAAAAATTGCTCGGCCAGATTGTCTTTTTATATTTTCTGCAAAAGAAAGGGTGGCTTGGAGTCCAAGCCGGCCAGTCCTGGGGCGATGGCGACAGGAATTTTTTAAGGCAATTATTTGAAGATTCCAAAACCAAAGGCAAAAACTTTTTTAACGATTACTTGGAAATTCTTTTTTACGATACATTGAATAATCCCCGCCGAAACACCACTGATCCGTCTTTCAGCAAATACTTTAATTGTCGGATTCCTTTCTTGAATGGTGGTCTGTTCGAGCCGGAGTATGATTGGCAAAACAGTTTTATATATCTGGATGACGATATTTTTGAAAAAATCCTGAATGTCTTTGATCTTTATAACTTTACCGTCAAAGAGGACGAACCGTTGGAAAAAGAGGTCGCCGTTGACCCGGAGATGCTTGGCAAGGTCTTTGAGAACCTTTTGGAGGAAAATCTCCGCAAAGGCAAAGGCACATACTACACTCCCCGAGAGATCGTGCATTATATGTGTCAGGAAAGTTTGATCAATCATCTTGTTACCGAAACTAAAACGCCGGAAAAGAAAATCAGGACTCTGGTCACCAAAGATATGGTTTTAACTAAAGAGGATGTTATAAACGCCCAGAAAAGCAAAGAGAGTAAAAGCAAGGCAGTTGATAAAGTTCTGGTTTTTTGGGAAGAGGAAGCCCAAGCGTTGGATAAGATTCTATCTGATATCAAAGTTGTTGACCCGGCTTGCGGTTCTGGTGCTTTTCTTGTCGGCATGTTGCAGGAAATCGTCAAGGCTCGCCAAGTCTTGCAGATGTTTACCGATGACTCCCAAGTGGATGAATATCACCTCAAAAAAGAAACAATTCAAAACTGCATCTACGGAGTTGATATTGATCCCGGAGCCGTTGAAATCGCCAAGCTTCGTCTCTGGCTCTCTTTGGTAGTTGATTACAGCTTAGAGGAAATAGAACCGCTCCCAAATTTGGATTATAAGATTATGCAGGGCAACAGTCTTTTGGAAGAATTGGTTTTGGGAGATACCAGCATCAAGCTGTTCAATAGTCAGGCATCCAGCCGTAAGCGTGGCGTCAATAAGCAGGAGTTCCAAGAGGTCTTTCAAGAAAAGCTGTCTCTGGGAGGCAAAAAAATTCACGAAGAAAGTAAAGAGAAACTGCTTGAGAAATACAAAAAATTGCAGATTAATTTTTTCAATGAAAGCGACCACGATATCAAGAAAAAAATCAAAGAGCAGTTAACGAGAATTGAAACTGATTTAATTGAGCAAAGCGTTAAAAGCGAAATTGAACAGCTGGATTCTCAAAATAAGGGCTTGGGTAATTATATTATTCCCGGACTGGGCATGACCAAAAAAGACGCCGAGAAATTTCAGAAGAACCTTTCCAAGCAAGCTCAAATAATGAAAGTCCTGGATGAATTCAAAAAGTCTGGTGTTAGGCCATTTTTCCTATGGGGATTATATTTTGCAGACGTTTTTGAACGGAAAGGAGGCTTTGATATTGTGATTGCAAATCCTCCATATATAAATACAAAAAGAGGTATTGATCCTTTAGTTAAAAGTGCCTATAAAGAAATTTATAAATCTGCCGAAGGGCAATTTGATTTATTTACTATTTTTATTGAGAAAGGCATAGAGTTAACAAGAAATGGTTTAACTTACATAATTCCAAAACCATTCATAAACAATGAAAACTACGAGCTAATTAGAAAAATGGTTTTGGATTGCGGTCTTTATGAGATTATTATTGGGTCAGATGTTTTTGAAGCCGCCAACGTAGAGTCTTGTGTTTTTTTGGCCTCAAAAAATGAAAATTCAAACAACATTTCCATTTTAAATTTTGAAGATCGTAAATTTTTAAAACACAATGAAGTAAGTAAAAGCTTTTACCAAACCTTACCTTTCAACATGATTAATACGGAAGTTAATAATACGGATTTGGCAATATTTGAAAAAATTAACAAAAATTCTGTCGCGTTAGAAGAATTTATTAATATAACGAGGGGCGTTGAATGTGGAAAAAACGACAAGTCGGTATCGGACAAAAAAACAGACTTTAAATTGTTAAGAGGTGGCGATGTTAAAAAATATAGAGTAGATTATAAAGATTTATATATTAAATTTGATGAAAGAGATGAAAAAAAGTTCAAAAATATTAATCTTTATACTTCAGACAAAATACTTGTTCGCAGAGTTGGCAACGATCTAATTGCAACATTAGATCATGATGGGTATATAGTTTTAAATACTGTATATTGTTGCTTACCAAAAAATAATACATCTCTTTCGTTTATAGTCGCCATTCTTAATTCAAAATTGATTTCTTATTGGTTCAAAAAAACGTTCGTATTAAACGACAAGCTTTTCCCTTACGTGCGAAAATCACAGCTCAATTTAATTCCTATAAAAAAGATAGACGGGACAAAAAAAATAAATCAATTAGTTGATAAAATTTTAAATCTTACAAAATCAGACGACTATTTGCAGGATCAGCCGAAACAGAAAAAGGTTCAGGAATACCAAGAGCAAATTGATAAGATGGTTTTTGAGTTGTATAATTTAAATAAGGATGAGGTCAAAATCATTCAAAATTTATGAGCCGATTAACAAAGACAAATCTAAAAAATAAAGTCATATCGGTTCTCAAAAAACAGGGCTACCGTGTTAACAATGACGGATTCGTCCTCAAAGATGATTCAAGGGAGGTTAAAAGAGAAGCACACACTTTCGCTAAGGCAGAAAGGATGTGCAAGAGCGAGCAGTTTGTTTTAAATAATATTGATCTGGTTAAGAAGTATTTGATCGATGGCAAAAAGTTGGATATTGATAAAATTGACCCCGAAATCATTGAGGTTAAAGAGAGAACCGATTACGAAACTATCTTTAGGTGGTGGAATTTAGTTTGGTGGAGCTTACCTTATGAGAGAGCTTATGGCCGGCAGATTCGGCTTGTTGTTTGGGATAAATACCACAACGCTCCCATTGGATTAATTGGTTTGCAGAGCCCTATTTTAAGCTGGAGCGTCAGAGACAATCATCTTGGCATTAAGCAAGAGGACCGTGATTACTGGGTCAATCAATCAATGAGTGCTCAAAGGCTTGGTGCCTTGCCTCCCTATAATTATGTTCTGGGTGGCAAGCTGGTTGCATCCCTAATGACTACGGATAATGTCAGGAAAATTTTTGAGAAAAAATACCGAGATCAAAAAACAATCATTAAAAAACGCAAATTACCGTCCCGGTTGTTGTTTATTACTACCACTGGAGCATACGGCAAAAGCAGTGTTTACACTCGATTGAAAATAAACGGAGACCCCATCTCCGAATTTATTGGTTATACCAACGGCAGTGGCACATTCCATATACCGAACGAGCTTTACGAGGATTTTATAAAATATCTGTCCAAGCGTGATTATAATGTCCGCCGTGGTTATGGCAGTGGTCCGTCCAGAAAGTTAAGATTAATAAATCAAGCCATGGAGTGTCTCGGCATATCCAACGGGGCAAATCACGGAATTAAAAGGGCTATATATCTTTTTCCATTTGCCAGCAATTTGAAAGATGTCATCGGGAAAGGTAGAGCTCCCAAACGCATTAAGAGGAATATTGCTGATGTCACAGATTTTTGGAAGCAACGTTGGGCAGTTCCAAGAGCAGAAAAAAATAAAGAATATCTGGATTATTCTGGTGATCGCTTTATCGAAGACACCATCAAAGAAGTAAAAAAATACAAAAAGTTATATAAGCAGTTGCAATAATTATGGACAATCAAGACAATAAAAATTACGCCTATTTACCAGACGACCTTCTGGTAAAAATTTTAGACAAAGTCCCCAATACGGTTGATAAAATGAACCGTATGTTTGACGTTCAGGATGAGCCAATCAATGAGGGTATTGCTGAATTAAAAAAACAAAACCTTATAAATAAGGTATCAACGGAAGAACACACATCATCTCTTATCGCCGTTGACGGCAGTAATATCGTTGAAAAAATGACAGGAACAGATATTTTGCTTGCAATCGGAGTCGGTGTTGAGGGATTGGCAGAGAATAAAGATGTTGAGTGGGGCGAAAGAAAAAATCAATATTACCAATACCAGACTGTTTTGCCCCATGGAGAAGCCAATGCTCGGTTGATTCAGGGCATCATGTTTTTAATGGAGTTGAGCGTTTTGGCTCAAGCTGATCACGAGGTTAGAATCATGGACGGCAATCATTTAACCCCCATATTAAAAGTTAACAGCATGCTTAGTGCTAAAGATGAAAACGCCGGTAAGGATTATTGCGAGGCGTTGTCGGAATTTTTAAAGGACACGTATGACAAAATAATTCCAGACATTCCCGATATCATTTCGGCCGCTTTCAGCAATGATCATATTATCGCAATGGCCAAATACAGCTCATCAAGAGACATTATTGAGAGCTATCTCGGTAATCGCTCCGATATCTGTGTTGATGATAAAACATTCTTTTCTTTGGGCCTTGAAGAAGATGAGTATCTTAAACCACTCCCTGTTGGTCAGAGCAAAGATGAGAATAGAATCTGGGGTGATTTACATATTAAATGCAATTTGGACACCATAGAAGAAAAGGCTGATCTTAATGAGGCATTTGCAAAAACATTGGAAAAAATTAAAACCAAAGACCTCAAAGGCAAAAAGAAAGAATCTGATATTTATTTTACATATTATAAGCCCTACAAAGATGGCCCCGCATATAGGATTGAGATAAAAAAATCTTTGGCCACCGATCAAGCACGATTTGAAAAATATTTATTGAGTCTAAAGAAACAAATTGTATTCCCAGAAATTAGAGAGCCATATCCTCAATATCTGGTCGATCTTATGGCCAAAAGTATTGCTACGGGTCTATTCTCAATCCAAGAAGCAATTCGACTGTCGCCGGATTTGAAAATAGACAGAGGTAAATTTAATCTTTTATTCAATTATAGAACCAAATAAAATTATAAAACTATGCCAAATACAGAAAACTTTTCGCAAAAAATATTAGACGTGATCAAGGGGGAAAACAGCCCTATAGGTATCACGAGCTCGCCCAGCACGACTCTGGACATCGTTATTGATATCACTGAGGCAAAAAAAGCCGAGAGAGCATTAGGACAGATGGTCTATGTTGTAGTTAATGAGGACGGAAAAAATGTTCTCGTAATCGGTCAAATCATTGCCGTGGAAACAAAAAACCGCTGGCATGAAGACCCGTCTTTTAAGGGAGTGATTAAAAGACATGGCAAACTCCCACACCTTAGCGGAACTGCTGATAATCGCATAGCTACCATAAGCGTCCAAGCTTGTTATCTTTTGCACGATAATGAGCCAGAGGGTTATATCCTTGGAACTTCTCCTTCTACTGGCGAGAATGTTCAAAAAATGAATAACGAGGTGATGACTGCTTTAATGAAAATCCACGAAAAACATATAACCTATATGGGGCGAGTTTATGGCACTGACGTTGATTTGCCTTTTTGGTTCAAGCATTTCGACAAAACTTCTGGTGATGAGCTTGGTGCAAACGATGCTTATCATATTGGGGTATTTGGCAAAACTGGTTCTGGCAAGACCGTGACGGCCGCTTTTATGTTACTTGGTTATGCAAAAAATAAAAATAACATCAGCGTTTTGGTTCTTGATCCACAAGGACAATTCAGCCTTGATACAGAATTACTCCCAAACGGTGCCAGCTTCAAAGAAAAAGTGGAGGGCTTTGGCGTTAAATACGAAAAATATAGCATATTAGAAGACGTTTGTTTGCCCGGCGACATGTTTGAGCTTCTCGGAGAATTGCTCGCTAATAATGGTTTTATTAAGAAAGCGTTTGGTCCTATATACACAGAAGAAAAGTTTGAGGTAGCAAAATCAGGAATAGTTGATTATCTGGTTGGTCGAAGTAACCACCCGGCCTTTTCTCTTAATTCGGTAGATAGAAAAACTTTGCTCAAAGAAATGCTCACAAATTTTTCTAAGGCGGACGAGGAAAAAGAAAAATATTCAAAATTCGTAATGAATATGTATAGTCCAAAAAATAGACGGGATGAATTGGTAAGCAAAATTACCTCGATTGTGAATCAGTTTGAAAGCCAGACAGATATAATCAACAAATGGGAATCTGCCCTTGAATTGTTCTCGCCCAAAAAGAGTGATGATACCGAAAAAATTAAGGTTGAGACCATTGTTGATAAAACTGTAAACGAAAACGGCAATTTTATTATTCTCGATCTAAGCCCACGAGACGGAACAATTGAAAATGAAAACTTGCAGGCTTTATTCGTAAAAATCATCGAGGAATATATTGTCAGAGAAGGGGCAAAACTTTACGGAGACAATAAAAAGGCAAATTGTTTAATCGTAATGGATGAGGCTCACCGCTTTATTTCCAGAGATTCATTTGATCCAAGAGTTAAAGAGTTGACTAACGAAATTATAGGATCGGTAAGAACCACCAGAAAATACGGCATCGGGTATATGTTTATAACACAAACGATTGAGTCGCTTGATGATGAGATATTAAGACAAATGAGAATTTTTTCATTTGGCTATGGATTAACTGCTGGGCAGGAAGTGAGAAAAATCGGTGAGATTATTAACAACCCGTCGGCTATCCAGCTTTATAAATCATTCATTGATCCAAGCAGTAACCACCGATATCCATTTATGTTTTTCGGACCTATATCACCTTTATCATTTACTGGGTCGCCCTTGTTTATAGAAGTCTACAAGGATGTGTCTCAATTTAAATAATATGTCAATTGACGAACAGCCAGACGAAGAAATCCAAGAGTTGATGGAGAGCCACGATCTTGACGAAGATACCGCCGAGCAGGTTCAGGAGGCCATGGATGAATACGGCGTTGATGAAGACGACGCCGTTGAGTTGGTTGAGGAAGGATTATAAATAAAAGCCCCGCAAAACAATCGGGCGAAGCCCGAAAAGCAAAAGGGCAAAAAGGAAGGGGGTCTGGGGGAAGGAATTTTTGCCCTTTTGCGATTAAGAATAGAGCGTTTCCGCTTTTCTCTGATTAAGAGAAACATCCGCCAATACGGCGGACAGGCGCCACAGAAAAATTTTCTTTTCCTTAAAGAAAAAATTGCGCGCGAAAAAATTAAAAAATGTAGAGAAAATTTTTCTGTTTTGGTTTGCCGTAGCGGAGCGGAGGCAAGCGGAAACGCACCTCATTCTTGTTTAGTATTTTCTTTGAAAAAAGTTCGGATTTCGTTCAGAATACGGAGCCAAATTATTAGATAAGAACCGAATCTGTAAAGGCAATTTAGAAATGTCCTACCTCCCAGCAATTTAGAAATGTCCTACTTTAGTTATATTCCTCTCTTTGCATGCCCTTTCTTTATTAAACGAAAACTTTCTCCATGGATGATCAATTGGTGGTTTCCAGTTTGATTTCTTTTTAGTAATGGCTATTAATTGAACATCTATTTCTCTTTGAGGTCTTGAAGGAAGAAAGAATGGATCAAATAAGAAGTTTTTCCCTTTTTATATACTAAGTTGTTGCTAGGACATTATTATATTGCTATCATATAAGACTGCAAACTCTTGCATTTCTCTCTTATGCATATTATATTACTTGTAATAAGCAAAAAAGGCAAATAATGCTTAATATACTTAAAATACTATGCAAAAAGGATTAATAAAAGAGGTAATAGCCAAGCAAAGTCAGGAAAAAGAATCCCTGTCTCGTTTAGAATACGTAAACAGAACTAAAGCGGTCAAAGGTCCTAAATGGATGTCCTCGTCTTTGATAAAGGTAGTGCTCGGACCGCGCCGTGCTGGTAAATCGGTATTTTCTCTCATGTTACTTAAGGGTAAATCTTTTCTTTACTTCAATTTTGATGATCCGGCATTAGTGGGAGAAAAACTGGATTTATATGAGCTTGTTGACGAACTGCATAAATTTTACGGAGATACTAAATTTGTTTTGTTTGACGAAATACAGAATCTGAAAGGTTGGGAATTATTTGCTAACCGTCTGCACCGCCAAGGCTATAATCTTATTTTGACCGGCTCAAATGCCAACCTTCTTTCCATGGAGCTTGCAACGCATTTGACCGGTCGACATTTACCGATAGAAATATTGCCGTTTGATTTCCAGGAATTTCTAAAAGCTAAAAATTTCTCTAAGTTCGATCAGAAACCTGAACTTTTGAAATTATTGGAACAATATATGACGTTTGGTGGTTTCCCCGAAGTGGTTACAAAAAATCAGCATCCGCGAGGATATTTGGACGTGCTATTTGATTCATTGCTTTTCAAAGATGTGGTAAAGCGTCACAAAGTCAGATTTTCTGAACAGATAGACCAGCTTGGTTCGTACTTGATAAACAATGTTTCCAACCAATACAGTTTCCGGAAGCTTGCGAACATTTTGAAATTCAAAAGTGACGTAACATTGGAAAAATATCTGAAGTATCTCGAGGAAGCATATATTATATTTTCTCTTTCCAGCTTCTCCGCCAAAGCCGGCGAACGTCTTCGCTCGCCTAAAAAGATCTATACGGTTGATAATGGTTTCGTTGCCTCTAAAGCTGTTCAACATTTTTCTGACAATGGAAAACTTATGGAGAATTTAGTTTTCACCGAATTTGTAAAAAGAGGTTTTGAGCCGAATAGAGAATTATTCTATTACAAGACTCGTAATGGCCGGGAGGTTGATTTTGCTATTATGAATGGCTATGAAATATCTAAATTAATTCAGGTTTGTTATGATGTAAGAAACCTTGATGCCGAGCAACGAGAAGTGAAATCTCTCATAGAAGCTAGTGATGAGTTGAAAGTAGATAATTTGACGGTGCTTACATGGGACGATGAACGCGAAGTGAAAAAAAATGGTAAGACCGTGAAATTTAAGCCACTATGGAAATGGTTACTTGAGATAGAAAAATAATCTATGCCAACAAAATCTTTAAATAAAAGTTTGCATAAAGCGATCCATGCAAAGAATGATGAGTTTTATATTCAGTAAAGAAAAAGTCATATATGTCTATATCTCAAAAAGTGGACACCATTTCGCATCTACTTTTTGGGGGCAGATTACTTCTATAATTAACTCCATCATCTTATTATTAATACATATGTTCTTGAAAAAGTTCTAAAAATTTATTAAAATAAGGCATATGGACAAACAAAACAAAAAACTATTTTTTATAACTTTAATTTGTTCAATTGTTTTCAGCTCAATTGTTGCTGGAGCTGTGGGCTTTTGGGCAGGTTCATTGTCTCAAAAAACAGATGAATTGAATCTGTTGCAAGATCGCAATATTGTCAAAGTTAACGAGGAATCGGACATTGTTTCTGTAGTTGAAAAAGCTTCGCCGGCTGTAGTTAGTATTATTATCACTAAGAATTTACCTAAAATAGAAGAATATTATTTTAATCCTTTTGGAAATGACGATTTTTTTAATCGTTTTTTTGGAGATGATTTTTTTAATTTTGGAATTCCACAATATAGACAAAACGGTACTGAAGAGCGAGAAATTGGAGGTGGTACTGGGTTTATTATTACCTCTGACGGATATATTGTCACCAATAAGCATGTGGTAGCGGATGAAGAAGCAGAATACACAGTGATGATGAACGATGAGAGTAAATATGATGCTGAAGTAGTGGCTCGTGATCCGACTACTGATTTTGCAGTATTAAAAATTGAAGGCAAAGATTTTCCAACTATTGAGCTTGGAGATAGTGATGAGATAAAAGTTGGTCAAACAGTAATTGCCATTGGTAACGCCCTGGGAGAATTTAGAAATACAGTTTCTGTTGGCGTTATTTCTGGTTTGTCTCGTTCAATAACTGCTAGCAGTTTTGGTTTTGGTAGTGAACATTTAGTTGGTGTAATTCAAACAGATGCTTCAATTAATCATGGTAATTCTGGTGGACCTCTTTTGAATTTGGCTGGTCAGGTGATTGGTATTAATACTGCTATTGCTCAAGATGCACAAAATATTGGTTTTGCTATTCCAATTAATGAAGTTAAAAATAGCATAGAAAGCGTAAAAGAATATGGTGAAATTATCAGACCATGGCTTGGTGTTCGTTATATAATGATTAATAAGTCAATTGCCGAATCAAATAAATTAGATGTTGATTATGGAGCTCTAATAATTCGTGGCGAGGAAAAAACTGATTTAGCTGTAATTCCTGGCAGTCCAGCTGATAAGGTGGGTTTGGTAGAAAATGACATTATTTTGGAAGTTAATGGTGAAAAGATTGATCAAGATTATCCATTAATGAAAGCAATTGCTAAATTTAAACCTGGAGATGAAATTACTCTCAAAGTATTACATAAAGGTGAAGAGAAAGAAGTAAAAGTTAAATTAGAAGAACTTAAAGAATAAACATATGGCAAGCTAAGCTGTTATTCAGATTATCTCAGCAATGTTTCGCTTGTTTTAGTTATTGTTGTTACAAATTGGCCGATGCCGATATAAAACAATTATGGAAAAATCAGATATAAAATTAATTGAAGACGCCAAAAAAGATCCGAAAAAATATGATTTGGTTTATAGAAAATATGCTAAAGACGTTTTTAATTATATCTGGTATCGAGTTGGGCATAATTATGAAGTAGCTGAGGACTTGACGCAAGAAGTGTTTATGCGAGCATTTCAGCATTTGGATAAATTTAGGCAACGGGGCTATGCTTACAAAACTTATTTGTTAACTATTGCTAAAAATGTATTGGTTAATTATTTTAAAAAAACAAAGTCAATAGTTAGTTTAAATGAATTGACAGAGATTCCTGATGAAATTATAGTAGACCAACAAGTTGAAAGAAAAATAGTAGCCGCCAATTTGTGGCGAGCAGTTCAAAACTTATCACATAATGAACGAGATGCTATTTTAATGTATTACAGAAAAGATACGCCCATTAAAGATATTAGCCGAATAATGGGCAAGAGTCCCAATGCGGTTAAAATTATTCTTTCTCGGGGCAGAAAAAAATTAAAAAATCATCCATATTTAAAAGATATAATTCATTATGGAGATGTTGCCTACAAATATACTAAACCCCGTTTTTTATATGGCTCTAAAGGATGAAACCTTTTTGCTTTTAAGTTGTTAGATATATTGAGAGGGAAGGGTGTGATTTTGAGGAGGTGTTGATATATTATTCGCTAGAGATTGTAGAAACTGGGAAGCCAAAGGAAATAATTAAAGGTCGAAATAAATTAAAAAATAATAAAAAAACGCTTATGAAAAAATTATCTATTACTAAAAGAAAACCAGATTCAAAAGAAATAACTCCATACGAACAGGGTTTGAATAATTTTCAAGAGTTGATGAATAGATTTTTTGATGATCCTTGGTTTAGAATGCCGTCTATTTTTGGGCAATCATTAATGGATAGAGGCACTTTTGATGGTTGGTGGCCAAAAGCAGATGTATCAGAAAACGATAAAGAGATAAAGATTAAGATGAATGTGCCTGGGGTTGATCCTGAAAAGATCAACATAGAAGCTGATGCCGATGCGATGGTTATAAGTGGCTCAGTTGAAAAGGAAGAAGAGCAAGAAGGCGAGGACTGGTATCGGGCTGAAAGAGAATTCGGTGAATTTCGCAGAGCCTTTGAATTGCCCAATGGTTGTGATGTTGAGAACATTGAAGCTTCTGCAAAGCATGGAACATTGACTATTAAAATTCCTAAAAAGCCAGAAGCTCAAAAGAATAAAATTAGTGTTAAAGTAAATGGATAGATTGGTTTGTAGTTTAAATCAGATATTTGGTTTCCTGGTTTCACTCTTTAGCTTTAACAATTGTGTAAAAAAATAGGTAAACGCGCCCATCTTTTGGGATGGCTACAGGTTTGTAATTCCCTCTCTTTAAGATTTTTAAGTTAAAGAAATTAAAGAAAGTAAGCATTATTTAAACCGTAGCTATTCCAAAAGATGGGCGTGTTTTTTTATATAATGGCCTTATTTTTTATATCTATAATGGCCGGTTATTTCAAAATTAAAAAGCATATTTTCTAATTTTGGTCCAGCACCAATATTATGAACAATTAGTGGAATTTCTTTTTGATAGTGATTACTTACTATTCCAATATGAGTGATTCCTCTTCCTAGATCCCATGTTACAATATCTCCAGGTAAATAACTATCTGGGTTTTCAGATATTTCTAATTCTTCTCCAAAGCGACTAAAAAACACTTGAAGATTAGGAACTCGACGATGGTCGATGTTTGTATCAGGAGAAGTTAGTCCCCATTTTGAAGGATAAAGATGAAAATTTACTTTCATATCTTCGTGAACTTCTTTTTGTAAATCAATTCCTACTGATCGATAAGCTCTTATTATTACATCTGTGCATACTCCTTTGTTTGATGGGACATCTCCATTAGGGTAATCAATTTGAAAATAAGATGGATCATAGGTTACGCTTTGTTTTGTTTGTTCTATTGCTGAAGAAACTAAATTATTAATAAATTCATCTTCTATTATTTTGATGTCCCAGCTTTTTTGACTATCTCCAGTTATTGGTATTTTTTCTCCTAAAAATTTAGGCAAAGATTTTAATTTTATATCAAACCATGCTTTTACTCTAGCAAATGATTCTCTAGTATTATTGTAAATTTCTTTACCGTACAATCTTTTATCTGCGGGGATGCCATAGGCATCAATTCCTAATTCTCTAGCTATATACAATGCTCTTCCCAAATGAAATTTTTGTGTACATATTATTGCCGAATTTATTCCAAAGATATATTGAGCTCTGTACATTGAGTCATACGTATCAAAGCCAGCATGGTCTAAGAAAATATCATCGCTAGGAATACCTTTTTCTAAGAGATAATTTTTAATTGTATTAACTTCATCATAATCTTTTTTCCCATGGTCGCCACTTACTAATATCTTATTAACTTTTTGATTATTATATAATTCAATTGCTGTATCGGTTCGGTCAGCAGCTATAGGGCTTAATCTATCGTCAAAAACTAAGGCACCTAATATTATTGCAACTTCTGCATTTTCAATTTCTTCAATATTTTCTACTATGTATTGGTTTCCAATATTTAATACATTTAAATTGATAAAGAAAAAAGAAATTAAAAAAAGAAGAAAAAGAGATACAATTATTATTTTATATTTTTTATTCATAAAGCCATTATACATTCTTTTTGGAAAAGACAAAACTTTACATATATATAAATAATGATAGAATATAATTATTAAAAGAATAACTAAACAAAATATGGCAAACGAAAAATTAAATGATTATATTAAAAAATGTATAGAGCTAGGAAAACAACGAGAAGAGATCACAAACAATCTTTTGGGTGTTGGCTGGAGTAAAGAAGATATTGACGCTTCTTTTTCAGCTGTAAAAGAGGAAACTTCGGTTCCTGAAGTTCCTACAAAAGAAGTGGCTTTTGAAGAACCAATTGATCATTTTTCTAATTCCTTGAATAATGAAATTAATTCTATTCAAGAAGAAAGTAATAATTTAAACGAGAATTTAAAACAAGAAAAGTCCTCTATCAATATGCGACGAAAAGAAGTTTTTAAAGAAGAAAGGATTATAGATGATTCAGAGGAAAATAATTCTAAAAAAATTATTACTCCAATAGTTGTTGTTGTGGTTGTTCTTCTAATTTTTTCAATAGCATTTGCATTTATTCAAAAAATTGGACCATTTTCTTCTCTAGAAGTAGAACCAGAAATTGTGCAGGAAAATGAAAATGTTCTTCCTCCAGAAGAAGGGGTTGTCGAAGAGCCAGAAGTAGTAGTTACTTGGAATTGTGGAGAGGAACTAATTGATGAAAGAGATGGAAAATCTTATCCTACAGCCTTAATTGGATCTCAATGCTGGATGACTAAAAACTTAAATTACATTACGGGAAATTCTTCTTGTTATAATAATGACG
>JBBABL010000005.1:0-19776 GCA_041657645.1 Minisyncoccota bacterium | reverse complement strand
GGCTTTTTTATTACTGATATTGTTCATGTATTCCATTTTATCTGATTTTTTGCTAAATTGGAAGCATGGAGATAAAAGAAATAATAAAAAATAGCGTTTTAAGCTCTCTTAAATCTATTGGATATAAGGAAGATTTTGTAATTAAAGTTTCTCGTCCTCAAAAATCTACCTTCGGAGATTATTCTGTAAGTATTGCAATGGAGATTGGTAGAAATGAAAAGAAGAATCCAATGGAATTAGCAGAAAAGATTAAAGAAAACATTAAGGAAGAAGTTTTTGAAAAAATAGAAGTTGCTCTTCCAGGGTTTATAAACTTCTATGTTTCTAAAGATTATTTTTATAATCAAATTAAAAAGGCCTTTAAACAGAAAAATAATTTTGGTCAATTTCCAAAGAAAAAAGAAAAGATACAAGTTGAGTTTATTTCTGCCAACCCTACTGGACCATTAACTGTTGGCAATGGAAGAGGTGGTCCTTTTGGAGATGTTTTAGCAAATGTGCTTAAAAAATATGGATACAATGTTAAAAGAGCTTACTATATTAATGATCACGGAAAACAAATTTTATCATTAGGTCACTCTATTCTAGGATTAGAAGATGCTAAGTATGGAGGAGAATATATTGATAAAATTAGGAAAAGAATAAAAGAAAAGGATCCATACAAAGCAGGAAAATTAGCTGCTAAAATCATCTTAGATGAGATGATTAAGAAAACAGTTAAAAAATTAAATATAAAATTCGATGAATGGTTTTCTGAAAGTAAACTGTATAAAAATAAGGAAGTTGATAGTGCCCTTAATTTTTTAAGAAGTGCAGGGTTAACTTATGAACAAGAAGGAGCAGAATGGTTTATGTCTACTGCGTTAGGAGATGAAAGAGATAGAGTCATCGTTAAATCAGATGGAGAATATACATATTTATTAGGAGATATTGCTTACCATAGAAATAAGTTCGAAAAAGCAAAATTTGATAAAGCAATAAACATATGGGGCTCTGATCATTTTGGTGATGTTCCTGGATTAGTGGCAGGAGTTGAAGCTTTAGGGCACATTAATAAGCTTGATGTAATTTTACTTCAGTTTGTTACCGTTTTAAAAGATGACAAAGTTCTAAGAATGTCAAAAAGATTGGGAACAGCTATTGCTATGGACGATTTATTAGATGAAATACCCGCTGATGTTATTAGATTTTTCTTTCTACAGAAGTCTGCAGATACACACCTTAATTTTAACTTAGATTTAGCTAAAGAACAGTCGGAAAAGAATCCTGTTTTTTATATTCAATATGCTTATGCAAGAATTTCAAGTATTTTGAGAAACTCAAGAGTATTTAATGTTAGCGATATTAAAGATATTGAATTATTAATTCATAAAAGAGAAATAGAATTGATTAAGGAAATATTAAGATTCCCAGAGGTAGTTGAAGATACAGCAAAAGATTATGAAGTTCATAGGATTCCTCAATATTCACTAGACTTAGCTACTGCTTTCCATAAGTTCTACACAGAATGTCATGTTTTAACTGATGATAAAAAGTTAAGGAATGCAAGATTAGGACTTACTGCATTATCAAAAATAGTACTTAAGAATACATTAGATTTAATGGGTATTTCAGCGCCTAAAAAAATGTAATATGGATATAATAAATGCTCATGCTCATTCTGCAATGATTGCTTTTCGTGGCAAAGGTAGGGGTTTACCTTTGGATAGATGGCTCAATGAAGTTATTTGGCCACTTGAAGGTAAAGAAGTAAATCCCGATTTTGTTTACAGAGAAACAATAAATGCAATTAAGGAAATGCAAGAATTTGGTACTTCTGCCTTTATGGATATGTATTTTTTTGAAGATAATGTCGCTAAAGCTGCTCAAGAAATGAATATGCCTGTGGTTATTGGAGAGGGGTTGATTGATATTAAAGGAGACGACATATTTAGAAAAGACTTAGATAAGACAGTAGAGTTAATTAAAAAATATAAAGGGGATTCTTTAGTTAAAGTTTCTGTTGCCCCTCACTCACCATACACCGTCAAAGATACTAATTTATTAAAAGCTAAAAAACTGGCAAAGGAGAACGATTGTATTTATCAAATACATATGTCGGAAACAAAAAAGGAATTTGATGATTCTGTTAAAAAATATGGATTAACACCAGTAGAATACCTTAATTCTTTAGGAATATTAGATTCTAAAACAGTTTTAATACATTGTGTTCATTTGACCGATAAAGATATTTCAATAATTAAGGAAAATGACTGCAAAGTTGTTCATTGTCCCGAAAGTAATATTATGCTTAAATCAGGAGTTGCTCCAGTTTACAAAATGTTAAAGGAGGGAATAGTCGTTGCCCTAGGAACAGACGGAGGAGCAAGTTGTGACAAACTTGATATTGTGAGGGCAGGTAAATTAGCTCAAGAACTTCATAAGAGTAAATATAAGGATGGGACAGAAATAACCGACGAAGATGTTGAAAGGATGATGAGCATTAACGGACTTAAAACTTTAGGGATAGAAAATTGCCTTTAAGCCTAAAATCTGCTATTTTTAAGCTATGGAACTCAATTTGAAAAACAAATATTTCTTTTTAAGGCATGGTAAAAATATTCATCAAAAAGAATTAAAAGATATAATATATTGCTATCCTGATGATTCAACTCCTTGTACTTTAATTGGAGAAGGAATTGAAGAAGCAAAAAGAGCAGGAGAAATTTTGAAAGAAAAAAATATAGAACATATTTATTGTTCTGATATTTTAAGGACAAGACAAACTGCTAAAATCGTTTCAGATATTATTGGTTTTGATTCAGAGAAAATAATATATGACACAAGGTTAAGAGATATTAACTGGGGTGTTTTTGGAGGAAAAAACAAAGATGAGGCATGGGCCTTTTATAACTGCGACATGATGAAAAAGTTTGATGTTCCTACTCCAGAAGGAGAGACATGGAATGAGTGTCGGGAAAGAATGACGAAAGTTTTAAATGAGATTGAAGATAATTTTGAAAACAAAAATATACTACTTGTTTCTCATGGTGATCCTTTGTGGCTCTTAGAAGGATTAATTAAGGGAAAAACCAATGAAGAATTAGTAGAAAAAAGAGGAGAGATAATGATTAAGACAGGAGAAGTAAGAGAAATATGAATAAAGAAGAAAAAATATTAGAATTTTGGAAGGAAAATGATATTTTCCATAAATCAATAGAGAATAGAAAAAATGCTCCGTATTTTAGTTTCTATGATGGTCCACCTTTTGCAACAGGAAAACCTCATTACGGACATATTTTAGCAACAACAATTAAAGATGCTGTTTTAAGATATGCCACAATGAAAGGATATCAAGTTCCGAGAAGAGTTGGTTGGGATTGTCATGGTTTACCAGTAGAAAATTTAATTGAAAAAGAGTTGGGCATTAAGAATAAAAGACAGGTTGAAGAGTTGGGAATAGAAAAATTTAATAATTCTTGCCGAGATTCTGTTTTTTCTTGCGTTTCTGATTTTCAAAAAACACTAGAAAGGGTAGGAAGATGGGCTGATTATGGTTCGGCTTATTCAACAATGGATAATAATTATATTGAATCAGTTTGGTGGGTGTTAAAACAATTATGGGACAACGGATTAGTTGAAAAAAATTATAGGGTTTCTCCTTATTGTCCTCGCTGTGAAACTACATTAGCTAATTTTGAAGTTAATCAAGGATACAAAGAAACAAGAGATAAATCTGTTTATGTTAAATTTAAGGTAGAAGAAAATACATCCATATTAGTTTGGACAACGACTCCATGGACTCTTCCTGGAAACGTTGCCTTGGTAGTAAACAAAGATTTAGATTATGTTTACATCAAATCAAATAATGAAATATATATATTAGCAGAAAGCAGGCTATCGTTAATTACCGATGAGTATGAAATAATTAAAAAAGTAAAAGGCAGTGATTTAGTTGGAATTAAATATCAACCAATTTTTAATTATATAGATTATGACGACTTTAAAATTGTATCGGCTGATTTCGTTTCAAATGAAGATGGAACAGGAATAGTTCATTTAAACCCAATGCATGGAGAAGATGATTTTAATGTTTGCAAAGAAAACAAAATTCCTTTTATTCAAACAATTGATAAGTCTGGTAGATTCAAAGAAGAAATAGTTGATTTTAAAGGAGAATTTGTAAAAGATGCTGACAGTAAAATTATTGAGAAATTAAAGGAAGACAATGTTTTATTTAAAGAAGAACTAATAATTCATGAATATCCTTTTTGCTGGAGATGCGACTCCCCTTTACTTTATTATGCAGTTGAAAGTTGGTATGTTTCAGTGACTAAAATTAAAGACAAGTTAATTGAAAATAATAAGGACATACACTGGGTTCCAGAGAATATTAAAGAGGGAAGGTTTGGTAAGTGGCTTCAAGGAGCAAGAGATTGGGATATTGCTAGAAGTAGATTTTGGGGTGCTCCGATTCCAATATGGGAATGTGAATGTGGAAATAAAATGTGTGTTGGCTCAATTGAAGAAATGGAAAAGCTGTCAATCAAAGACTATGGTTTAAAAGATTTACATCTTCCATATATTAATGATGTAAAATTAAAATGCCCTCAATGCGGAAAGGAGATGGCAAGAACTCCAGAAGTTTTTGATTGTTGGTTTGAATCAGGTTCAATGCCTTACGCTCAATGGCATTATCCTTTTGAAAACAAAGAGTTGGTTGAAAAAACTTATCCCGCCGATTTTATTGCTGAAGGATTAGACCAAACAAGAGGATGGTTCTACACACTTCATGTTTTAGCAGCAGCCTTAACTTTAAATGATATTGGTCTTGGTAAATCTAAACCCGCTTTTAAAAATGTTATTGTTAATGGACTAGTTCTAGATGATAAGGGAAGAAAATTAAGTAAGAAGTTGAAAAACTATCCTGACCCATCAGAAATATTCGATACCTTTGGAGCAGATGCTTTAAGATATTTTCTTTTAGCCTCAACATCAATTGGAGAGGATTACAGATTTTCTAAGGATAAGGTTAAAGAATATTGGAGAAAAGTTATATCAGGAATTGAAAATTGTTATACTTTTTTTGAGACATACAAGAAAGGAGAAATTAATGAATCAATTGATACAAATAGTTTATTAGATCAATGGATAATTTCTAAGACAGAAAAACTTAATAGAGATATTATTAAATGGATGGATAGTTATGAGCTAACGAAAGCAACAAGACTATTTAATGATTATGTAGATGATTTATCTAATTGGTATATTAGGAGGTCAAGAAAGAAATTTCAGAAAGAAGAAGCCGAAGAGGCAACAAGAGTGCTTCATTATGTTATTTCAAAATTAATTAAACTTATTGCGCCTTTTACACCATTTATATCAGAAGGTATATATCAAAAAATGGGAAATAAAGAGAAAGAAAGTATTCATTTGTGTGATTATCCAGAGCCAAAATTAAATTTAATAAACGAAGACTTAGAAACAAAAATGGAAGAAGTTAGGAGTATCGTTAGTTTAGCTTTAGCGGAAAGGGTAAAAGCAGGAATAAAAGTAAGGCAGGCTCTTTCAAGTTTAAAAGTTAAAGACTTAAAAACTAAAGAGGAGGAATTAATTGATTTAATCAAAGAAGAGCTTAATGTTAAAGAAATTAAATTAGTCTATACTGTTGAAAGAAAAATAACTATGTCATGGAGCATAGAGTTAGATACAGAAATAACGCCAGAATTGAGAGAGGAGGGTAACGTTAGAGAAATTATTAGGAATATTCAGCAAATGAGAAAAGAGAATAAGTTTGTTCCTAATGACAGAATTGTTGTTTACTATGAAAAATCTGATTTTTTTGATAAAATAATTGAAAGTAATGGAGAATTTATATTAAAAGAAGTTTTAGCCGATAATTTTTCTTTAGGCGAAAATCTTAAAGAAATAGAAATTGATGGAAATAATATTAAATTAGGTATTAAAAAAATATGAACGAAGAAAACACAAACCCATGGATGGGAGAAAATATTAAAAAAGATAGCTTTATAAGAAAAGAAGAACCTGTCGCTCCTAGGGAAGAGCCGTCTTTTTTTAGAGGTGGCCAGAAGCTAGACAAATCAAGAATAATTAAAGAAATAGGCAAGAATAAAGGGTGGGATAATTTTAGTGGGCATCCTCACAAGAAACAAATGGAAGAACTTAACAAAAAGCTATTTGATGGAAAGTCATACTATGACAAAAAAGATATTGATAAAATGGTAGGCTCATTAGAAAAGCAGGTTCCATGGAAGAGTGGGGCCGAAAAAGAAGCAATGAAAGATTATATTAAAAGGTTAAAAGAACTAACATGAAAAAAAGAATAATATTATTTTCTCTATTAATAATTGCACTAGGAGTTTTTGCTTTTTTCTCATGGCAGGGAATGTCTTTTTCAAAAGAAGTGCTTAAGATTGAAATTTTATCTTCTGAAAAAGCATCTATTGGAGAGGAAGTAGACTACATGGTTAAAATAAAAAACAATGGAAATATTAGGCTTGAGAGTCCTGAGTTAATTTTTGAATATCCTGATAATGCAATTATTTCAGATGGTGAAAGCAAGATTAAAATTATGTCATCTACTCAGTTGGGAGGAGATATTTATCCAGGAGAAGAAAGAACTTTTCAATTTAGTGCTATGCTTTTAGGGCAAGAAAATGAAATAAAGGTAGCTAAGGTCAGTGTTTCTTTTCAGCCAAAAGACTTAAAGACAAGAAGTGAAGTTTCAACTACATTTACTACTATACTAGAAGATGCTCCGATTAATCTTTCAATAGAGTCACCTGCTAAAGTAGGAGACGGAAAAACTTTATCATTAAAGGTAAATTATTCATCTAATGCTTCTTATGCGCTAAATGACTTAACTTGCTATGTCCAATATCCATCTGAATTTGATGTCCTTTATTCTCAACCCAAGGGGTTGGACAATAGTCAATTCGATATTTCTATTTTAGGAGAATCAGGATCGGGAACAATTAATATATCAGGAATATTAAATGGAGAAGCATCTGAACAAAAAGCTTTTAAAGCTAAAATAGGTATTTGGCAAGACGGAAACTTTATCACCTTAAAAGAGGTTACTAAAAGTGTCGAAATTAGCTCTCCTTCTTTATATGTTACACAGAGAGTAAATGACGATTCTAATTATACTACTTTTGCAGGAGATACACTTCATTATGAAATAATATTCCAAAATATTGGCGATCAAGCCTTGAGAGACTTAGCTTTAATATCAAAAATAGAAAGTGGATATATTGATGTAAGTAGCATTAATGCTGGAGAAGGTTCAGTAGATGGCAATATGATTGTTTGGGATGCAAATGCTTCTCCAGATCTTAGTTATCTAGATATTGGAGAAACAGGGAAAATAGAATTCTGGGTTAATGTTTCCCCAGAGTTAAGTGGAGATTCTGACAGTCAAAATCTTAATATTAAAAATAGCGTGACATTAGGAGAAACAAGGCAAGACTTTATAACCAAAATTGGCTCAGTCATATCTCTTGAACAAAAATTCTACACGGATAATAAGTATTTTGATAACAGCGGTCCTTATCCTTTAGAAACAGGAACAAAAACATACTTAACAATAGAGTGGACTCCCAAAAATTATTATAACGATATCGAAAATGCAAGAATAGTTACTGCATTACCTGAAAGCATTACCTTTGAGAAAGCCTATGAGTCAGGAAGAGAAATTACTTATGATGAAAATACAAGTGAAGTAGTTTGTAATATTGGAACACTTCCTGCTGGATCAGGACTGAACAATAATAATGATGTTGTATGTGCATTCCAAATTTCTATTCAACCTGAGATATCTGATGAAGTAATTATTCTTTTAGGTGCCGCACAACTTTCAGGAGTAGATCAATGGACGGAGATAACATTAACAGCAAAAACAAATTTGCTTTATGCTCAAATGAGCTTTTAATAAATATGGAAAATAATTTTGATAAAATAATTTCGTTTGCAAAGAGAAGAGGTTTAGTCTTTCAGTCTTCTGATATATATGGAGGAATGGGAGGTTTTTATGACTTTGGACCACTAGGGGTAGAGTTAAAAAAGAATATTAAAAATTCTTGGTGGAGGTATATGGTTCAAGAAAGAGAAAATGTTTTTGGATTAGATAGCTCTATTGTTATGAATCCTAACATATGGAAAGCTTCTGGACACACGGAAACATTTTCCGATCCTTTATCAGAGTGTAAAAAATGTCATAAAAGGTTTAGGGCGGACCACCTTCAAGACCCTACAAAATGCCCTGATTGTGGAGGAGAAATGATGGAGCCAAGAAATTTTAATTTGATGTTTAAGACATTCGTTGGTCCAGTTGAAGATAGCGCTAGCGTGGCTTACCTTAGACCGGAAACAGCGCAAGGAATTTTTGTTAATTACAGAAATATTTTGAACACCCAAAGAACAAAAGTTCCTTTCGGAATAGCACAAATTGGAAAAGCCTTTAGGAATGAAATTACTCCAGGAAACTTTATTTTCAGAACAAGAGAGTTTGAACAAATGGAAATGGAGTACTTTGTTAAACCAGGGTCCGAAGAAAAAGCTTTTGATTATTGGGTAGAGCAAAGAATGAATTGGTATGTTAATGAACTTGGAATTAAAAAAGAAAACCTAAGAATTAGAAAACAAGAGAAAGATGAGTTAGCTCATTATTCTAGGGGTTGTGTTGATATAGAATATAATTTTCCAATTGGTTGGTCTGAAATAGAAGGTATTGCTAGTCGTGGAGATTATGATTTAACGCAACACCAAAAATTCTCAGGAGAAGATATGAATTATTTTGAAGACGAAACTAAGGAAAAATATATTCCTTATGTTATTGAACCATCTTGTGGAGTAGAGAGAGTATTTTTAGCAATCTTATGCGATTCATTTACCGAGGTTGAAGGGGGAAGAACAAGCACTACCGAATCAAATAAAGAAAAAGAGTATTTATTAAGAATAAATAAAAAAATAGCTCCTGTGAAAGTAGCGGTATTGCCTTTGGTTAAAAATAAGAAAGAAATAACAGAAAAAGCTAGGGAGGTGTATAATTTATTAAAACAGAATTTTTCTTGCCAATACGATGAAACAGGGGCGATTGGAAGAAGATATAGAAGGCAAGATGAGATAGGAACTCCTTGGGCGGTTACCATTGATTTTGAAAGTGTCACTAATAATGACGTTACCTTAAGAAATAGGGACACAATGGAGCAAGTTAGAGTAGAAATAAAAGACTTAGTTTCTAAGATATATGAAGATTAAGCTTCCTTACACTCTTAATATACTATTGCCAATTATCGGTTGGTCTATTCTTTGTAGTGCCTTTTCATATTTTTTAATAATATCACTAGCTGATTTTAGTAACGAAATGGCATACAAGTCATTTATATATGTATTTCCGATATATGTTATTGTCTTTGGAATGCTCGGTTTATTAAGATACGGAGGGGCAAAATTCTGGTATGGAGAAGAAATTAAAACGGTTAATAACAATATTTCTTCTGGAGGGAGATTTAAGGTTTTTGGAACTTCGGACATCAAAGACACATTTAATTCGTTGGTTTTTATCGCTAATAGCACAACGATTAATATCTTAGCAGGTGGACTTTCTGTTTTAGTGTTGATACTTTTAACTGTTTGGATAAATCAGGCAACATCATTCGATTTAATAGTTGTTCTTATCGGTGGAATTATCGCTATATTTTTCTCCTGTGCTTTCTCCACATTTTTTTGTCAACAGGCAATGTTTAAAGAAGTTAAAGAATGTAGAAAAATATTAATTGAAAGAGGGGAAAACGTAGAGAATATTACCCTTTCTAGCATTGCTCCAAAATTTTATTTCCTTTTCTTTTTACCATTTTTTACAGTTTTAATAGTTTTGCTTTTTGTGCCATCTTTTAGTTTTAGCGCAGCAATGCTTTGCTTCCTTGCTCTTTTAATGACGTTTATAATTGATAGAGTTTTATTTGTCTATTTAGCAAACGCCCTAAATGAGTTAGAGGGTTTTGCAAAAGAACTTCCTGTTGGAGAAAGAGCAGTTTTTGTAACTGGTAGTCTAGATAAGGAAATCGTTAATTTATCAGAAGCACTAAATAAGGCGTCAGAGCAAATTTATTTATCAAAAAAGGAGCTAGAAGAATCCAAAGAAGAAATGGCAAAAAGGGTGGCAGAGCTAGAAAAGTTTTTCAAGCTTACAGTGAATAGAGAATTAAAAATGATAGAATTAAAAAAATGTATAAAAAAACTACAATTAAAAATGGAACAAGAATAATTACAGTTTCTCAAAAAGAGACAAAAGCAGTAACTGTTTTAGTTATGGTTAAAACAGGAGCTAAGTATGAAACCAAAGAAATATCGGGCATCTCTCATTTCTTAGAGCATATGCTTTTTAAGGGAACAGAGAGAAAAAAGGGACCGCTAGAAGTTGTCGAAGTGTTAGATAAAATTGGCGGAGAATTTAATGCTTTTACAGGAGAAGAATACACAGGATATTATGCTAAAGTTAATCACACCCATTTCGATATTGCCCTAGATTGGGTCTCAGATATTTTTCTTAATTCTAGAATACCAGCTAAAGAACTGCAGAAAGAGAAAGGCGTCATTATTGAAGAAATAAATATGTATGAAGAGAATCCAATAATGCACATCGGAGATTTATGGAAAGAAGTTCTTTATGGTGATCAACCAGCTGGTTGGAATATTGCAGGAACGAAAGAGAGTGTTCTAGGGATAGAGAGAAAAGATATTCAAAAATATATTGACAGCCAATACACTGCTTCAAACACAGTTATTTGTATTGCGGGAAATATCAACGAAGAAGATGCAATTAAAAAAGTTAAGAAATATTTTTCTAAAATTAATACAAGTATTCCAAAAGATAAGCAAGTGGTGATAGAAGAACAATCAAAGCCAAAGACACTTACTTTATTTAAAAAAACTAATCAAACTAATATAGCTTTAGGGTTTAGAAGCTACCATATGACCCATAAAGACAAGTTTGTTTTAGATGTAATGTCCGTTCTTTTAGGAGGGATGATGAGTTCAAGATTGTTTATAGAGGTAAGAGAAAAACTTGGGGCAGCTTATCATATAAGAACATATAACTATTGTGACACTGATACAGGTTCTTTAGTTACTTTCGCTGGTATAGATAATGGAAAGTTAGATAAAGCAATAAAAGTAATCTTGAATGAATACAAAAAACTTACCATTAAGAAAGTCAATGCAGAAGAATTAAATAAGGTAAAAGAATATATTAAAGGAAAAATTATATTAAAAATGGAAGGATCTGACGATAAAGCATCCTTCTATGGAACCCAAGAATTGTTAAAAGGAGAGATACTTTCAATAGAAGATATTTTCAAAAGAATTGATAAAGTTACATCTAATGATATAATGAGAGTAGCGAAAGATATTATTAAAAATGAAAAATTAAATTTAGCCCTAATTGGACCATTTAAAAATAAAAAAATAAATATATGAAAGTATCAACTACAATAGATATATCTTGGAATACTATCTTTAAAATAGCAATTGCTATAGTAGTTTTTTGCTGTCTATTTCTTTTCAAAACTATTATTGGATGGATATTCTTAGCTTTAGTTCTTTCAATACTTATAAATCCACTTATAGATTTCTTAAAAATTAATAGAGTTGCTGCATCAGCAATTGTCTACGTTGTCATTCTACTAATACTGTCTTTATTTATATATCTAGTTATCCCTCCATTAATTACAGAAATACAATTGTTTTCTGGTGTTTTCGGAGATTACTTCAAAAATGTCCCTGACTTTTTAAGTGGATTAGGATTAGATTCGATAGAAGGATTTTCTAGTCTAGGATCTAGTTTTAACGAGACATTAATTAAAGTATCTTCTAATGTTATAAATATTTTTACATCCCTTTTTGGAAGTATTTTTGCTGCACTTACAATTATTACTTTGTCTCTATTCTTTTCAATTGAAAAGATGGACATTATTGAGGGAATAAAAATGATTGCGCCTAAAAAAATAGAAAAACAAATAATTTCTAGATGGGAGAGAAGCCAAAAGCATGTTGTGGGATGGTTTGGCAGTAGAATTATATCTTGCGTATTTATAGGATTAACAACCTTTATATTCTGTTTAATTTTAAATATTAAATTTGCATTAATTTGGGGACTACTAGCAGGTTTATTGAATATTATCCCTATGATTGGTCCTCTTGTTACAGCTTTCGCTTTATCAGCCTTTGCTTTAACGATATCATTACCAAAAGCAATAATAGTGATTATTTTCTCAATTATTATTCAACAAATTGAAAGCAATATTTTAATGCCTGTTCTTACTAAAAAGATAAATGGTCTGCCAACATCGCTTGTTTTAATTTCTATTTTAGTTGGAGGCGTTGCATGGGGGGCAATCGGAGCTGTTTTAGCTATTCCTGTTGCTGGAATAGCATTTGAAGCCGCTAAAGACTATTTTAAAAGCAAAGAAGACTAATGAAAAAGATATTCATTTCCACTTCAATTGCATATGTTAATGCTTCACCTCATTTAGGTCATGCATTAGAACTTGTTCAGGCCGATACGGTTGCTCGGCATCATCGTTTAATGGGAGATAACGTGTTTTTTTTATCAGGAAGCGATGAGAACAGTTTAAAAAATGTTCAGAGTGCTGAAAAAGCAAATGAAAATGTTGCCGATTTTGTTTATAGTAATTATACTAAGTTTTTTCAATTAAAAGATATTTTAAACTTAACATTTGATGACTTCATTAGAACTACTGAAGAAAGGCATTTTATTGGAGCTCAAAAATTATGGAAGTCTTGTGAAAAAGATATTTATAAAAAGAAATATAGTGGACTCTATTGTGTTGGTTGCGAAGAATACTATAAAGAAGAAGAATTAGTTGACGGAATGTGCCCAGAACATAAAACAAAGCCGGTTTTGATAGAAGAAGATAATTATTTCTTTAAGCTTTCTCAATATCAAGACAGAATTAAGAAAATAATTGAAAGTGATGAAGTAAAAATTATTCCTGAATCAAGAAAGAATGAAATAGTAAGTTTTATTAACTCTGGACTTCAAGATTTTTGCATATCAAGAACAAATGAAAGAGCAAAAGGATGGGGAATTGATGTGCCAGGTGACAATAGTCAAAAGATGTGGGTTTGGTTTGATGCTCTATCTAATTATATTAATGCTCTTGGCTATGGCAGTAGTGATGAAAAAAAGTTTAATGAATTTTGGCAAGAGAACAAGGAAAAGATTCATTTTATTGGAAAAGGAATAAATAGATTTCATTCTGTTTATTGGTTGGCAATGTTGCTTTCCGCAGGTATTAGTTTGCCTAAAACACTATTTGTTCATGGTTACATTACTGTTGATGGACAAAAAATGTCAAAAAGTATTGGCAATGTAATTAGTCCTTCTGAATTAGTTGAAAAATATGGATGCGATGGAGTGAGATATTATTTATTAAGAGAGATTCCTCCCTTAGGAGATGGAGATTTTACTTATGAAAAATTTGAGAAAAGGTATAATTCTGATTTAGCTGGTGGGTTAGGTAATTTATTCTCAAGAATGATGTCTATGGTTGTTAAGAAAAACCTTAAGTTTGAAATTAAACCTAATGATGTATTTGTTTCTAAGAACGAGGAGATAATTAAAAAGGTTAACGAAGATTTTATCCAATTCAATAATTCCCTTTCGCACATCTGGGAATTGATTGCTTTTTGCGATAAATATATTGACGAAGAGAAGCCTTGGGCAGTTGAGGATGACGAAAAATTGAAAGAGATATTCTCAAATGTTATTTTTTCTCTTAAAAATATATCTGAATTGCTTAAGCCATTTCTACCAGAAACTGCAGAGAAAATGGAAAAAGGAATAGAAACTTTAGAAATAGAGCCATTGTTTCCAAGAATATGATAATTGATACTCATGCACATCTTAATTTTCCAGAGTTTGATAAAGATAGAGATGCACTAATTAAAGATTTAATTAAAAAAGATTATCAGATTATTAATGTTGGGACTAATATAGAAAGTTCAAAGGAGTGTGTCGATTTAGCAGAAAAGTATGGACTATATGCTTCTGTTGGTTTACACCCTTTAAATATTGAATCTAATTTAAAGATTAAAGGGGAGACTGAGAAAAAAGAGTCTATTTTTGATTATGATGAATATAAAAAATTAGCGCAATCAAAAAATGTTGTTGCTATAGGGGAAATTGGATTGGATTATTGGTATAAACCAAAAGGAAAAGCTAGAAGAGTAGAGTTTATTGAAAAACAAAAGATATTTTTAATTAATCAACTTGATTTAGCTGAAGAGCTTAATTTGCCTGTAATTATTCATTGTAGAATGGCCTTTAATGATTTAATTGAAATTTTATCAAAAAGAAATTTAAAAGGGGTAATCCATTGTTTTACAGGAACAGTTGAACAAGCTAAAGAGCTTTTATCTTTAGGATATTATATAGGAATAAATGGAATAATATTTAAAATGGATTTAAAAGATGTTATTCAATTTGTTCCTATGGATAAGATATTAATTGAAACTGATTGTCCCTATCTTTCTCCGCTAGATTTTGAAGAAAGAAATAATCCTTTTTCACTTGAATTAATTGCTGAAGAAATAGGGCGAATCAAAGGCGTTACAAGGGAAGATATTTTTAAATACACCTTTATAAATGCTTGTTCTTTGTTTGGAGCTTATCTTAACAGTAGGATCATTTTGTGATAGTATATATCTAATGACAGATATATTACATTTTTTAAGAGCTATTCTATTTGGGGCAACCGTTTCTTTTGCTGTAACTTTTTTTATTAAGTTTTTTAAGCCTATTGTAGAAGATTTGTTCCATATTAAAAGAATTAATGTTGATTTGTGGTGGTGGATAGGAGTGCTGATATCAATTATTGCAGGAATATTATCAATGTTATTGTTATTATGAAATATAATCCAAAAGAAATAGAAAATAAATGGCAGAAATATTGGCAAGAACATAATTCTTATAAAACAGAAACTGTTTCGGATAGGCCTAAAATGTATATTTTAGATATGTTTCCCTATCCTTCAGGAGAAGGAATTCATGTTGGACATTTGAAAGGTTTTGTTGCAACTGATGTTTATTCAAGGTACAAAAGATTAAAAGGATTCAATGTTTTGCATCCAATGGGATGGGATGCATTTGGTTTACCTGCTGAGAATTATGCTATTAAACATGGAGTTCATCCAGAGATAAGCACTGCTAAGAATATAGCGAACATTAAAAGACAATTAATGAGTGTTGGTTTAAGCTATGATTGGGATAGAGAGATAAATACAACTGATCCAGAATATTATAAGTGGACACAGTGGCTATTTCTTAAGTTTTTTGAGAAAGGATTAGCCTATAAAAAAATGCTTCCTATTAATTGGTGTCCGTCTTGTAAGACAGGATTAGCCAATGAAGAAGTGGTTGATGGTAAATGTGAGCGATGTGGGACCCCAACAACTAAAAAAGATGTTGAACAATGGGTTTTAAAGATAACAGATTACGCTGAAGAATTGCTTGATGGATTAGAAGACATTGATTGGCCTTCTAAAATTAAGGAGATGCAAAAGAATTGGATTGGTAAGAGTGAGGGGCACGAAATAAACTTTATTATTTCCGACAAAAAGGTTCCTGTTTTTACTACTAGACTAGACACTCTATTTGGATGTACTTATTTAGTGTTAGCCCCAGAGCATCCTCTAATTAGTGAATTAAATATTGAAAATAAAGAGGAGATTGAAGAATATATTAATAAAGCTAAGAATAAAAGTGATAGGGAAAGGATTAGCGAAGTTAAGGATAAAACAGGAGTGGAATTAAAAGGAATAAAAGCAATAAATCCTATTAATAATAAAGAAGTGCCAGTTTTTATTGCTGACTATGTTTTATCTCATTATGGAACAGGGGCGATTATGGCTGTTCCTGCTCATGACGAAAGAGATTATGATTTTGCAAAGAAATATAATTTAGAAATTATTGAGGTTATTAAAACAAAAGGTTCCTCGACCGAAGACGGAATTCTTATCAATTCTTCAGATTTTGATGGTTTAAAATCAGAAGAAGCAAGAGAGAAAATTGGAGAAATAATCAATGCAATTAAAAAAGTAAATTATAAATTAAGAGATTGGGTATTTTCTAGACAAAGATATTGGGGAGAGCCTATTCCAATTATTAACTGTGAAAAATGTGGGGCGGTTCCAGAAACTAACTTACCCTTAACTCTTCCTAAAGTTGAAAAATATGAACCGACAGGAACAGGAGAATCTCCTTTAGCAGGAATTACAGAATGGGTGAGTGTCAAATGTCCTAAATGTGGCGGTAGAGCCAAAAGAGAGACTAATACTATGCCTCAATGGGCAGGTTCATGTTGGTATTATTTTAGGTATTTAGATAATAAGAATGAAAAAGCATTTATTGATAAAGAAATAGAAAAGAAATGGTTACCAGTTGATCTTTATGTTGGAGGAGCGGAGCATGCCGTTTTACATTTATTATATGCTCGTTTTTGGCATAAATTTTTATACAACAGTGGAATTATTTCAACACCTGAACCATTTAAAAAATTAAGAAATATTGGTTTAGTTTTAGCTTTTGATGGACAGAAAATGAGCAAATCAAAAGGTAATGTCGTTAATCCCGATGCTGTTATTGATGAGTATGGTGCAGATACATTAAGGATATACGAAATGTTTATGGGTCCATTCTCTCAAGCAATACAATGGAATGATCAAGGGATAAAAGGAGTTTATAGATTCTTAAATAAATTGTGGAATATTCTAAGTGAGCCAAATGAAGAAAGTTCTCCTGAAGTTAAAGTCTATGTCGATAAGTTGATTAAAAAAGTTGAGGAAGACTTAGAAAAAATGAAGTTTAATACGCCAATTGCTTTCTTTATGGAATTTGTTGATTTTGTTTCTGATAAGAAATTAGGCAAGAAAGAGGTAGAAAAATTATTAGTAGTTTTTTCTATTTTTGCGCCACATTTTTGTGAGGAGATTTGGGGCAAAGAAACAAGTATAATGGAAGAAGAGTGGCCTAAGATTAACGAGGACTTAATTAAAGATGAAACTGTTGATATAATGATTCAAGTTGATGGCAAATTAAGAGATAAGGTAGAATTTAGCGTAAACTCTTCGAAAGAAGAAATAATAAAAGAAGTTAAGGAAAGAGAAAATGTTAAAAAATGGATATTAGGAAAAGAAATAAAAGATGTTGTTTTTGTTCCTAAAAGATTAATTAATATTGTATTATGTGCGGAATAGTTGGATATATAGGAAATAAAGAAGCCTCTTCTATTGTTCTATCAGGACTAAAGAGGTTAGAGTATAGAGGCTATGACAGCTATGGTTTTTGCTTTATTAACGAAAATAAAGCATCTTTATTTAAGAGAGTTGGAAAAATAGATAACACAGAGAAAGAATTTCTAGAGAATAACTTTAAGGGTAATATTTGTTTGGCTCATGATAGATGGGCAACAACAGGTTTAGTAACAGAAGAAAACGCTCATCCCCATTCTGATTGTAAGAATGAGATATTCATTGTTCATAATGGAATTGTTGAGAATTACAAAGAATTAAAAGAAAAATTAATTAAAGAGGGGCATAATTTTAAATCAGAAACTGATACAGAAGTTATTGCTCATTTAATTGAAAAACATTATACAGGAAAATTAGAAGATGCAGTTAAGGATGCTCTTAAAGAGATTAGGGGAACTTATGGACTTTTAGTGGTCTCAACAAGAGAGCCTGATAAAATGATTGTTGCTAGAATGTCATCACCCTTAATAATCGGAGTTGGTGAAGGAGAATTTTTAGTTGCTTCTGACCCGTCAGCAATTATTAATATGACACGACAGATCATTAATTTAGATGATGGAGAATTAGCAGTTCTTAAAAAAGATAGTATTAAGATATATAAAGAAGAAAAAGAATCACAAAAAGATATTGAAACAATTGATTGGGATATTGAACAGGCAGAAAAAGGGGGCTATAAACATTTTATGCTTAAGGAAATTATGGAAGAGCCTTTAACGATTGAAGATGCTATGAGAGGAAGACTTCTAGAAGATGATGGATTGGTAAGATTAGGTGGACTTGATTCTGTTGAAAAAGAATTAAGAAAAATAGATAGTCTATTTTTAATTGGATGTGGAACTGCACATTACGCCTGTCGTGTTGGAAAATATATGCTTGAAGAATATGCAGACATTTCTACGGAAGTTGATGTTGGCTCAGAGTTTAGATATAGAAAGCCGGTTATTAAAGATAATGGTGCTTCAATGTTTGTTTCTCAATCAGGAGAAACAGCTGATACCCTTTCTTGTTTGAGAGAAATAAAGGAAAAGGGACATTTAACTCTAGGAGTAACTAATGTTGTTGGTTCCTCCCAATCAAGAGAAACTGATGCAGGAGTATATACTCGTTCAGGCCCTGAGATTGCGGTTGCCTCAACTAAAGCATTTCTAGGACAATTAACTACATTAGCATTGATTACGGTATATTTAGGCAGACAAAGAAATATGTCGGTTGTAATGGGAAAAAGGATTATTAGTGAATTAAAAAATATTCCTAATTTAGCTCAGAAAATACTTGATAAAAGAGATGAAATTAAAAAGATTGCAGAGAAATATAAAGATTATAGAGATTTTTGGTTTATTGGAAGAAAATATAATTATCCAATTGCTCTAGAAGGTGCTTTAAAGTTAAAAGAAATTTCCTATGTTCACGCTGAAGGGGTTGCAGGAGGAGAATTAAAGCATGGACCATTAGCCCTAGTTGATGAGAATTTCCCAACTATTGCTATTTGTCCTAGTGATTCAGTCTATGAAAAAATGATTTCTAATATTGAAGAAATTAAAGCAAGGAAAGGAAAGGTGATTGCGATTGCTACCGAAGGAAACGAAGAAATTAAAAAAATTGCCGATGATGTTATATATATACCGAAGACATTAGAAATGCTTACCCCATTATTATCAGTTATTCCTCTCCACTTGTTTGCTTATTATTTTTCTAATATACTTGGAAGAGATATTGATAAACCAAAGAACTTAGCTAAAAGTGTAACTGTTGAATAAATATATATGATAAAAAAAGATTACTCAATTATAATTGGAGGAGCGGCAGGACAAGGCTCAAGAAAAGCAGGTCTTATTATTGCTAAGATTTTTAATTGTCTTGGATATAATATTTTTATTTCCGAAGACTACCAGTCTTTAATTAAAGGTGGACACAATTTTTCAGTTATAAGGGCTTCTCAAAATAATAATTCTGCTATTTGTAAGTATGCAGATTTTTTATTAGCCTTAGATGAAAATACAATTAATAAACATGAAAAGTCACTGAAAAAAGATGGACTTCTTATTTTTAATAAAGATAAGATTAAAAAAGAAGGAGGCGTGGGCATAAAAGCGGATTGTGCCATCAAAGAATTGTGTGGCATTCCAATTATGTGCAACATTGCTTTAATTGCAGGTTTTAGTAAGTCAGTAGGGATAGAATGGAAAATATTAGAAAATGTTTTAAGAAGAGAAATTAAATAAGGAATTGAAAAGAATTTAGAAGTTGCGAAAAAAATATACGAAGAAACAGAAAATATTATAAAAATTGATAATTTAAAGGTTAAAGAAAAGCCACTTTTAACAGGAAATGAGGCAATCGCTTTAGGTGCCGTTAAAGCGGGTCTTGATATTTATTATGCATACCCGATGACTCCTGCTACAAGTATTCTTCATTATCTAGCAGAGAGAGATCGTGATTTAAATA
>JBBABL010000004.1:0-23416 GCA_041657645.1 Minisyncoccota bacterium | reverse complement strand
ACTTCAATAGACCCTATTGTTTGCTCAATAAATGTATACTTCCCTTCAACTACAATTTTATCTCCTACTTTAATATTTTTATGATCTAATCTTACAGAACCTGCACCCGCTCTTGGATAATAATGTGTAACATATCCTGCAAGAACTTTTTCAGTGCTTGATATATTATCAGCTTTATTATAGCTGATACCTTCTGGACCAGGAACTCCAAAATAGAATCCAGTTGAAAATCCTCGGTTATAAACTGAAGAAAGCTCCTTCTTCCATTTTTTAACCTTATCTTCTGTAAATGTTTTTGAATAATATGAATCAATTGCTTCTCTATAACATCTACTTGTCACTTCAATATATTTAGGATCCCTTCTTCTTCCTTCAATTTTAAAAGAGTCTATTCCTGCTTTAATTAATTGAGGAATAAATTCTATCATACAAATATCTTTTGCACTCATAAAATACTTTTTATCAACTGATATTTTATTCCCTTCTTCATCTGACAAAAACCATTCTTTCCTACAAGGCTGAGCACAAGACCCACAATTGGCAGATTTTCCAAATAAATAGGCTGATAAAATGCATCTACCTGAAACTGCCATACACATTGCTCCATGAATAAATACTTCTATTTCAATTTTTGTTTTCTTCTTAACTTCTTTAATTTGTTCCAATGTCATTTCACGAGCTAATACAATTCTTTTCGCTCCCTGTTTTTTATAAAAGTTAACGCTTCGCCAATTAGATATGTTTGCTTGAGTTGAAATAATAAAAGGAATATTTTCTTTTTTAGCTATTTCAATAACTGCTGGATCCCAAACAATTAAAGCATCTACTTTAGCCTCTTTTGCCTTTTTTACAAGCTTTTCTGCTTTTGTGATATCTTTATTATACACCACAGAATTAACCGTTAAATAGGCTTTTAGGCCGTATAAGTGGACTTTGGAGACAAACTTAGGCAACTCTTTAATAGTTATTCCACTTGATGCTCTCATTGTTAGACTATCAACGCCAAAATATACTGCATCAGCATAATCTTTTGCTGCTTCTAAACTAGCCCAATCACGAATTGGCGACATTAATTCTGGTTTTTTCATTTGTCTTTCATTATCTTATTTAATATCTTTTTAACCTCCTCTATACTTTCATAATTATATATAGATATTAAATTAACTTTCTTTTTCCATTTTTTAAGCTTATCTTTTAATTCTTTTTCACTAATAGTATCTGTCTTTGATATAAAGATATATTCATCTTTATCTAATAAATCTTTATTGTATTCTCCTAATTCATTTCTAATTGTTTCGTAATCTTTCTTAAAATCTTCTGATTCGGCAGAAATAAAATGAAACAAAATTTTTGTTCTTTCAATGTGCCTTAAAAATTTATCTCCCAATCCTTTTCCTTCTGAAGCCCCTTCAATCAGCCCAGGAATATCGGCTAAAATTAAATCATAATAAACTCCTAGATTAGGCTCTAAGGTTGTAAAAGGATAGTTAGCAACCTTTGGATCAGCTTTAGTTAATTCTTTAAGTAAACTAGATTTTCCTACATTAGGAAAACCAATGAAACCAATATCGGCAATCATTTTTAATTCTAATCTTAATTCAAAAGCTTCTCCTGATGTCCCTGGCTGACACTGCATTGGAGTGGTATTCTTTGATGACCTAAAAAGAAAATTACCCTTTCCTCCTAGTCCACCCTTAGCAATTAAAACTGGCTCTCCTATTTTAACTATTTCTTTTTTTTCTCTTTTATAGTGAACAACCGTTCCTACTGGAATTTTAATAAAAACATCTTCTCCATCTCTTCCATCACGAAATTGACCCTTACCGTTTTCTCCATCTTCGGACATTACATCTTTTTTAAATCTAAATTGTTTTAAAGCGCTAAGATCAGAAACACCAACAAAATAGAGGTCTCCTCCTTTGCCTCCTGAACCACCTGCTGGTCCTCGAGAAAACTTAATCTTATTGAAGGCTACGCATCCCTTACCTCCGTTTCCCGCTCTTACTTTAATTTTAATATCATCTATTAACATTTGTATGTTTTTTCGTTTCTTAACTTAATTGAATCAATAATTATATCTTTATTATTATAATGAAATATAATTCTAAACTTTCTTTTTTTTAATCTAAAAAAATCAGTATCTTCTATCTTTATAATATTCATTCCTTCTGTTTTCTTAAGAATTAAATTATTGATTAACTCTTTTAATAATTGTATCTCATCCTTACTAATTTTTCTAAAAAGTTTTTCTATTTTATCCATTTCTTTCGATTTTGTCTAAAATATTAATCAAATCATTGGCTTTTATGCCTTTTCCCTTGTTATCTCTTATTGCATCAAAAACAGTATAGTCCTTCTCTATTTCTTCTATATTTATCGGTCTAATTTCTAAAAAATTTGCATTCTCTTTGATAATGAAATTACTAGTGGAAAATTTTTTTCTCCACTCAGCTGGCAATGTAATTTGTCCTCTGCTTGTTGCTTTTATTATATTTTTCATATTCTTATTTTCTTATTTTCTTATTTATATAATATACAAAATAAGGCATACTGTCAATCTTTAAGATATTTTTTATTCTTAAGTTTTTCGGGCATATATTCCTGATTTTCTTTGTAATTATGTTCTGGACTATATTTATATCCTTTTCCATAACCAATTTCGTCCATTAATTTTGTAGTTGCATTTCTAAGATGTAACGGAACAGGTAAATTACCAGTCTTTCTTACATCTTCAGCAACCTTTCCATAGGCGATATATAGTTCGTTTGATTTCTTACATTTAGCCATATATACAACTGCTTCGGCTAAAATAACATTGCACTCAGGATAACCAATAAAATGACAAGCATTGTATACACTCACAGCTAGCTCTAACGCTCTTGAATTAGCTAGTCCAATATCTTCGGCAGCAAATCTAATTAATCTTCTTCCGATATATAAAGGATCTTCCCCTCCCTCGACAAGCCTCGCTAACCAATAAAGAGAAGCATCCGCATCTGAACCTCTCATTGATTTATGAAGAGCTGAAATAATATTATAATGTTCTTCTCCATTTTTATCATAGATTAAGGAAGTTTTCTGTGCCGCCTCCTTAATTAAATCAATATCAATTTGTTTTGAAACAGAAGATGCATATTCCAAAACATTCAAAGCGGTCCTTGCGTCACCATTACTAATATCAGCTAAAAAACCTACACTCTTTTTATTCATTTTGGCTGAAGTAGTCTTAAGAGCTCTCTTAATAATCTTTTCTATACTTTCTTTATCTAATTGTTTAAAGACAAAAACTCTAGCACGAGATAACAACGCTCCTCTTACTTCAAAGCTAGGATTTTCTGTCGTTGCTCCAATTAATGTAATCAATCCATTTTCAATATGAGGCAATAAGGCATCTTGCTGTGTCTTATTCCATCGGTGTATCTCGTCTATAAAAAGAATTGTTCTTTTTCCTAGTCGTTGGTTAATTTTAGCTTTTTCAATTATCTCTCTTAAATCCTTTAATCCGCTAGAAACTGCACTGATGCGTAAAAATTCAGAATTAGTTTTCTCTGCAATAATTAAAGCTAGTGTGGTTTTACCTGTTCCTGGAGGACCCCAAAAAATCATTGATGGAACATTGTCTGCTTTTATCGCTTCTCTTAAAAGTTTCTTTTCTCCGATAATTTCTTCTTGACCTAAAAAATTGTCCAAGTTTTTGGGACGCATTCTATCAGCTAAAGGATTGTTCAAATTAAAATTAGACATAATATGTTTTTTTCATTATAATAGCAAAATAGATAAAAAACAATAAAAAATGGAAAAAACAAACTACGATTTTAAAATAATTGAAGAGAAATGGAGAAAAAAATGGGAAGACGATAAGCTTTTTGAATTTAATTTTAATGAAGACGATAAGCTTTTTGTTGTTGACACTCCCCCTCCTTATGTTTCAGCGGATCATCTTCATGCTGGACATATTATGTCTTATGCTCAAGCTGAATTCATTGTAAGATATAAAAGGATGCAAGGATATAAAGTTTTTTATCCAATGGGTTTTGATGATAATGGATTGCCAACCGAAAGATTTGTAGAAAAAAAATATAAGATTGATAAAAATAAAATTACTAAAAAAGAATTCATTGACCTTTGCTTAAAAGAGACAGAAAAAGGAATTGAGACATATAGAAATCTTTGGAACAAATTAGGAATATCAGTTGATTGGTCAAAAACTTATAGCACTATTGCCCCACTACCAACAAAAGTTTCTCAATGGTCATTAATCGATTTATACAATAAAGGATTGTTATATAGACAGGAAATGCCTATCTTATGGTGTCCAAATTGTCAAACAGCCATTTCTCAATCTGATTTAGAAGACAAAGAGTATGATTCAAAAATGAACTATATTAGTTTTCCTGTTGTTAACGGAGATAATGTTTTAATCGCTACGACAAGACCAGAACTTTTAGGAGCTTGCGTTGCTCTTTATTTCAATCCTGATGACGAAAGATACAAAGAATTAATTGGTAAAAAAGCAATTGTTCCTCTTTTTGATTATGAGGTAAATTTCAAAACAAGCAGAGAGGTTGATATGGAAAAAGGTACGGGACTAATGATGGTTTGTACATGGGGAGATCAAGAAGATTTAGAAAAATGGAGGCTTGATAATTTAGAAACAAAAAGTCTTTTAACTCCAGACGGAAAGATAAACGAATTAGGAGGAAAATATTGTGGACTTAAGATAGAAGAAGCTAGAAAAGAGATAATTAAAGATTTAAATGAGAAAGGATTTTTAGTTAGACAAGAAGATATTAAGCATAGTGTTAATGTCCACGAAAGATGTGATACTCCAGTTGAATTAATATTAAGTAAGCAATGGTTTATAAAGATTGCTGATAATAAAGAAAAGTGGCTTGAAATGGGAAAGAAAATAAACTGGCACCCTCAAACAATGTTCCAAAGTTATGAATCATGGGTTAGCTCTTTAAAGTGGGATTGGTGTGTTTCAAGACAAAGATACTACGGAGTTCCTTTCCCTTTCTGGTATTGCTCTAATTGTGAAAAGATCATTCTTCCTGAAGAAAAAGACCTTCCTGTAATTCCTACTAAAGATAATTCTCCTGTTAAAGCTTGCCCTAATTGTGGCTGCACTAAGTTTATTCCTGAAACAGATGTTATGGATACTTGGGCAACATCATCTTGTACTCCTTTCTTGTTAAAAGAAATGATAAACAATGATAAACTGTTCCCTGTTGATTTAAGGCCTAATGCTCATGAGATAATTAGAACTTGGGATTTTTATTCAATTGTTAAAAGTTTTTATCATTTCGAAAACATTCCTTTTAAAAATGTGATGGTCTCTGGTCATGGACTAGATGAAAAAGGAAAAAAGATTAGTAAAAGATTAGGAAACTACGTTCCTTCTGATCAATTAGTTGAAGAATACGGAGCCGATGCTATAAGGTATTGGGCAACAGGAGCAACACTAGGACAAAACCTAAGATTTAATCCTCAGGAAATCAAAAAAGGAAAACAAATTGCTAATAAGTTATGGAATGTATACAGGTTTATTAAAATGAACGAAATTAATACTGATGATTACGAATTAGACTATTCAGATTGCTGGATACTTCAAGAACTTAATAAAACTATTAAGGAAACAACCAAACATTTTGATAGTTATTATTATGCTAAAGCAAAAAATGAAATAGAAGAATTCTTTATGAGCAAATTTGCCGATTACTATATTGAATTTGTTAAGTATAGACTATATGGAGACGATATTAAATCAAAAGCTGGTGCTGTTCGCACTTTAAATATTGTTTTTAATGATATATTAAAAATGTTTGCTCCGATTATACCTTTTGTAACTGAAGAACTTTTTGAAGGAGATAAAAGTATTCATATATCAGATTGGCCTAAAGAGAAAGAAATAGAGTGCCCTCTAGATATATCAGATTTTGGAGCATCTATTGATGCGATTAATGAAGTAAGAAAATATAAGTCTGAAAATAAAATATCATTAGGCGCTGAAATAGAAGAATACAAATTAGAAACTAAAGTTAATTTAGAAAAATACAGAAATTTTATAAGTCATGCTATTAGGGTTAAGAATTTGAAGTAACAAAAAACTCCGCCATTAAGCGGAGTCTTTTTTTACTTAATATTGAAATACTTACTTTTTTCTGCTTTAGTGTCTCCAGCCAGTACTTTTTCTTTTTGGTTTCTTTCAATTAATAAGTACATTATTGAAAATACCATTAATATTACTATTATAAATAATAACCAACCATAACCGCCAACTATATCAAGTAATGATGCTCCAGAAATTCCATCGGAAACATTAATTACTACATTCTTTTGAATAGAAGTAATATTCTTAGCAGAAACTGTAACAGAGTTATTTAAATGTTCGCTTAATATTCCCCCTTCAGAAATTGTTCCCTTGAATGAGATCACTTTTGTTATTCCTAAATTAATTGTTCCAAAGTTTACTTCTTGATTCAACTGCATATAATATGGATTACCATCTATTTGCATATCTGTAATGGAAGTAATTCTATTAGAAAAATATGTACTTAATTTAACATCTTCTAGTGATTTATTTCCTGTTGGAGTAATAACTATCCTAAAGTCTATTTCATCTCCTGGATTTGCAATAATACTATTCTGCCATGAAAATTCATCTTGAGTAATATTTCTTGCATAAACCTCCACTTCTGCATTAGAAGTTGTAGTAACTATAGGATTTGTTATGACTGTGGTTGTTGCTACAGTATATGCTTTTGTCTGTTGAGAATCAGAAAAAGATGTTGATCCTTGATCACAACCAACCGCCCATGCCTTGTAATAATACCAAACATTATTTGAAATATTAGTATCTAAATAGCTATTAGATGTTCCATAGTAAACTACAGTTCCATCAGCTCCATTAGTAGGATAACTTCCCGTTTTTCTTACTACCATTGTATAACAAGAATCTACTGCTTTGTTCCATGTTAAATTAATTCTATTACTTCCAGAAGCAAGAGCATTAAAATTACTAACAGAACTTGGTTTTGTTGTAAATGAAACTATTTCACCATAAACTGTCCTGGTTCCATCGTATGCCTCTATCCTGTAGTAATATGTTTTTCCTACTTCTAATCCTGATATATAAGAAGAAATTACATTTCCCGCAGTTTTATTATACTGCCACTGAGAAACATTTGTAATTTGAGAAGATGTTCCCCAATTAAATCTTACTGATACATTATTACCATAAGAATTGTTAATACTTCCCTTCAATGTTGCTGAACTAGATGCAACACTCTCTGCTGCATTGGTGGTAGCTGATAAATAATTAGAATAAGATGAATTAGAATTTACATAAATATATGTAGATGATGTGGCTGTATTATTATTTGAATCCCTTACGGTCAATGTACAAGTATATGTTCTTGCTGATGACGTTGAAGGAGCATAATATGTTGGCCTTAAAGAGGTTGGATAAGATATACTTCCACCATTACATGACCATTGATATGTCATATATAATCCATTATAACTATTTGCGGTTCCTTCAAGAATTGTTGACTGCCCTCCTGTAAGATTTTTACTAGGACCAGCACTAACTGTAGGCATATTACCTCCACCATAATAATAACCACTTGTATTTACTGTTATGTATGTTGTAGAAGATGCTGAATTATTATTTGAATCTCTTGCTGTTAATGTACAGTTATATGTCTGAGTTGAAGAAACTGTAGGAGCATAGAATGTTGGATATAGGGTAGTTGAATTATATATACTTCCTCCATTACATGACCATTGGTATGTCATATATAGTCCATTAGGGTTACTTGCTGAACCATAAAGACTAATTGATTGTCCACTTAAAACTGATTGATTTGAGCCAGCGCTAACTACAGGAGTATTACTATAATAATATCCACCACCACTTGGATTTACTGTTATGTATGTTGTAGAAGATGCTGAATTATTATTTGAATCTCTTGCTATCAAAGTACAGTTATATGTCTGAGTTGAAGAAACTGTAGGAGCATAGAATGTTGGTTGCAAAACAGTTGAATTAGATAAACTTCCACCATTACATGACCATTGGTATGTCATCGCTAAACCTGCTGAATGGGTCGCTGTTCCGTAAAGACTAATTGATTGTCCACTTAGAACTGACTGATTTGAACCAGCACTAACTGATGGATAACCAACAGAACCTCCTCCTGAGGGATTAACTGTAATAATTGTTGTTGCTGATGAACTAACATTGTTTGAGTCTCTTGCAGTTAAGGTACAGCTGTATGTCTGAGTTGAAGAAACTGTAGGAGCATAGAATGTTGGTTGCAAAACAGTTGAATTAGATAAACTTCCACCATTACATGACCATTGATATGTCATAGCTAAACCTATTGAGTGAACCGCTGTTCCATAAAGACTAATTGATTGTCCGCTTAAAACTGATTGACTTGAACCAGCACTAACTGTAATAGTTCCAGTCGGTGTAGGTGTGGGAGTGTAATTATTACTTACACTACCAGAAAAAATAATATAACCATCGTTAGGAGAATATCCTGGACTAATTGTTCCTAGGTTATATGAAACTACATTTCCAGAAACAGTTACAGGAATATCAACTATATTTTGATAAGCCCCATTAACATAATTTGTATATAATTTTGCAGTAGTACTAAATTGAATAGTCTGAGAACTAGTCAATGCCATACTTGCTGATGAAACATAACTAGTAAAGCTTGTAGCTGATATAGTTGATGTTGCACTAAAAGAAGTGCTAGCAGTTGATGAAGATAGTACTAGGCTTACATTAGTATTTTGAGCATCTATGTCTCCTGAATTATGAAAATAAACTGAAAATTTTAACTCGTCTCCTGCATTAATTCCTGTTAGGTTTGTTTGCCAATTCTGAGTCCCCGAACTTTGCGTATTATTTCCTATTCTCAAAGGATTGTCAGTTGAGGCAGAATTGAAAACATTTGCACCAAAAGCTATTGAGAAAGGAATTATAGATGTAAAAACAACCGCAAGAATAGTTCCCAGTAAAAATTTATTATATTTGATTTTGTTGATTATATTTTTCATATTTTTTTATTATTTACTAACAAAAAATATCATATATAGCTTTTGTTAATAAATAATCTAAGGGAAAGATTATATTTTTTAATAATCTTTTCCCTCTAGATTGACGGGGACGGAGATTCACCTCCGATTGATGGAGAAGATGATGCTCCACCACTTGTTGAAGAGGTTCCATATGATGATCCTCCTCCAGATCCGCCATAGTTTACAGCGGTGTTCCTACTTATTGAAACAACACAGTCGTCCCAATAGACATACCAATATCTCTGAGTTTCGTCCTTTATTTGGATAAAACTCATCTCTCTTGATTGGCCAGATACAATTCTTGCATCCTTTTGATAAAGGATGGTGTCAGATCTAGTACTATCTTTGTAAAATAGATACCCCTCTGAAAATGAGCTTGCCTTTTTTATCTTCTCACTTTCAAACGAAAAATCTATACCAATCTCTTCCTTTAAGAATATACCGACAGCCACTTTATCAGATGGCATCAATTGTACTAAATTCTCATCCCAAGAGAACTGATGATACCCTCTCTGGACATATGGCGTAACAGTTATAAACTGTTCGGCTTTGATTACTCTTCCGTTGCCGCTTAAAGCTTTCGTTTCAGCAACTAAGAGATAATTTCCACATTCATAGAAAATTATTTCTTCTGAAGAATAACTTTCCCAGATAGATGGATTAACCTCCACTGTTCTTCCTGTTTCCAGAACTCTATAAAGATGAATATTTACATCCTGCACTCCTACCGAGGAAACTCCTGTAAAGTACCAGTTATTAGGATGAACCCAAGGATCCATCTCAAGACTAACCGATGCTTTCGGATAAGCTCTTATAACCTTTGAAGTTGTTATTCCTCCAAAATTAGCATAAAGAGTAAACTCTCCTGGAGTCCACGCTGAAACAATGACATTATCTCCGTTAGAAGACATGATTTGTCCTCCTCTTGAGATTTGCCACTCAAGGGCTTGTGTAATATCACCAATACAGATAACCCCTGTAAGGGTAGCTCTATACTCAACTTTTTCCCCAACCTCAAATGAGGTCGGTCCATTAATAGCTATTGCTGGGTTTTCTGTTACCGGAACTATTACTGGTCCCTGAATAGCAATTACGAACCCAAGAGCTAAGAATATGGCAACAATTACAGCCACCATAAAAGTTTTTTCTTTCATTTAACACATCTCCCGCCTTTTACGGCAGACCTATATCTCCATCATAAAGAAACATAAGACTGCCGTAATATTTTTTAAAAGAACTATTGTCCATATCATAATGGATTAGTGTATTTTTGTCAAGTACTTATGTATAGATATATTTTATTTATTTTTCACCACAGTTTGATTGTCAAACCGAAGATCAATGTATTCTATATTCCCCGAATCCTTTAATTGAGTATTTTTTTCTAAAACAATTTTAAGTTTTTCGACTTGCCAAGAAATATCTTGTTTTAAATCAAAAATAATGAAAAAGTTTTTATCAGTTAACGATTTTAGTTTATCATTAAATAAATTATATTCTAATATATTAATATCTTGATTATTTAATTCAGTATTTATTAGAAAAATACTCGTGATTACTGATTTTTTATCTAAATCATCAATATCTTCTTGTTGATCAATCTTGATTAAATCATCATAGTCTCCCGATTCTTCTGTATTTTTAATAAAGCTTCCCTTTTTATCAACTAAATATTTTTCGTCTTCATAACTCCAAACAGCATAAGGTGTTTTCTCAACTATCTCTAAAGATATGCCACTAGGATAATTTCTCTTAATGCTTATTGTCTCTATTCCTGGCATTGCTTCCTTAATTTGCTCTATCTTATTCCCAAGCGACAAGAAAATACTTTCTGTAACAAAATCTATTCCCATTAAAGAAAATGATGTCTTTATCTTTTCACCAGCAATTGTTTCTATCTCCTCAGTTGGAATACTCATATTGCCAACGATTACTAAATCTTCTATTTGAAACCTAGGAGAAAAGAAAAGGAAGCCAATAGCACTTGAGGCAATAATTAAAAAGAATATAGAAAAAGATAAAAAGAATCCTCCTTTCTTTTTTCTTCTAATTACTTTTTTTCTCTTTCTTTTGATCATAGATGTCTTTTTTTCTTTCTTAACTCTTCAAAAATAAAAGTCAACCAATATTTAATTGATAAGGGATAATCTTGAGTCTTTGCATATTCTTTTTCCTGACCACCAAAACCTTTTTTAAACAAGCTCAATCCTGCCCAAGGATGATTTTTTACTGATTCAGGAATTACTCCCCAGAAATTGTATAATCGGCATCCCCTACTTTTAGCTTCTTTAATGGCTTCCCATTGAAGCAAATATGAAACAGGAATCTTAGGATATTTTAATGATGAGGCTCCTTGATGATAAAATCCAATTCCCGAGTAATAAACAATCATTGCCGATGAAACCACTTCCCCTTTATACTTTCCAGAAAAAATTAGAATTTGAGAATCGTCTTCAAAGGACTTTACTTCTTTCTTTAAATAGTCAAAAGAAAATGGTGTAAATGATTGTCTTCCTGCGGTCTCTAAATAAACCCTTTCAAATTCTTTAAGTGCATCTTCTCCTAAACTCTTTTCAATTTCAACATCTTCGTTTTTCTCCCCCTGTCTTACTAAATATCTCGTTGTTTTCCTCATTTCCCTAAGAATATCTTCTTCGTCTTTTGATATATCCAACTCCCATGTTAATTCTGGATGCATATGAATCGGAGCATTTCTAAATTTTAATTCTTTGAATATATTACTATCTTTCTTTTCTAGAATAGGACTAAAACGGATAAAAGAAACTTTTTCTTTTTTACCTAAATCTTTAAGATATTCTAAAAATTCTTTAATAATTTTCTTTTTATCCCCCTTTAGAATAACTGGTCCGTGAGGAACAAAAAGAAACTTACCTCTTTTTGCATTAATCTTAATAACTTGAGCCACTGCTATTAATTCATCATTATCAAACAATCCAAAGCGCCAAACTTTATCACCCATTAGCTCATTAAAGTCTCCCCAATTCCAAGACTGACAAAAAGTCTTTTCAAAACATTTTGAAATAAAATCTTCCCAGATATTTTTTTGTTTAATTTTTTCAATCATTAATCTATCATTGTTTTAATAAATGCATCTCTCTCATTCATAAAAGAATTAATATAATCAATTGCTTCTATTTGTTTAGAAATGGGATTAGTTAGCTCCATAGCACAATATTCAGAAAAATAATTAACTGGATAACTCTTTAAATAGTCTAATTCCGAAAAATCTTCCAAGTCGTGACTATCATATCTTAACTTTCTTTTTTCATTATCAATAAATGAGAAATCTTTTTTAATAGCTGATATATGATTACATCTTACTTTAAACTTTGAAATCACTTCTTGTTCTTTGGCATATCTTTCAATCTCTAACATTCTTGTATTTTCTAAATGAGAGAAATCCAAACAAATCCCACCGTATTTTTTAACTTCTTCCTCCAGTAAAGGAGAGTTATGAGTATTCTCAATACAAATTAGCTCTTTGTATTCCATTGTCCACTTAGGGTCTATTTTATATTCTCTTTCTGAGTGAGTATTGAAAACTTGAGTATTATATTTTTTGGCAAAGAAATGAAGCTCTTCTATGTCCATATCCTCTCTTAAATGAACCAAAGGAATTCTTTTAATTGAAGAATCCTTTATCATTTGATAAAGGTTCTCTCTTTCTCTCTTGTCTAGAAAAGTTGGAAAAACAGCAACCTCTTCTAGTTTCAAATAATTAATTTCCCTGAACTTATCTCTCCAATTAGAATCTTTATTAGTTGTAATTGCAGGGTATATCTTCATAGTCCAAATCCTGTAATTTGAGAAGCTTTCTTAGCCATTAACATTTTTGCTTCATTAGAAGCCTCATTAATGCAATCTTTTAAATATTTTTCTTGTTCTTCTTTCTCTAATTCAGGATTTAAAGAAATACTTACTATTTCCGATTTTCCATTAATAATAACTTTGATACCATTTTTTTCTTTTTCAATTATTTCCTTTCCTAATGAGCTTTCTAAGTCTTTTAATTTCTTTAAGTCTTTTAGTTTATCAAACATATTATTTATTTTTTTTATTATTATTTACTTATTTTGCCTCAATTCTTCTAAAGAGTCAAATATTAGCTTTGCATCTCTTTTTGATATATTAATATGGGTTGGTAAAGAAATTATTTTGTTCGCTATTTCCTCCGCATTAGGACACGATCCATTAGAATAACAAACTTTTTCTAGTGAAGTAAGTTTAGGCATTATGGGAGAACCAGACCAACCATCATTTAGATATATATTTTTCTTTCTTAACTCATTAAATACTTTAGAGGGATTGTTTACTATAAGAGGATATTTCATATAAATACTATTCTTATTCGCGGGCTTAAGAAATAATAAATTATAGTAGCTAGCAATTTCTATTCTATGCTTATTATATCTTTCTAATTTCTTAAGCTGATGGATTGCTAGAGCTGATAAAGCATTGGGCATTTTTTTAGGAAAGTAATTAGGTAATTCTCCTTTATTTTCTTTTCTTGTCACTGCTTTTGATAAAATATTGCAATTTATTAGTCCTGCCATTATTGCCCTTCCAAGTTTTATACTATAAATCGGCAAAACAAAAATATTTAATAATATGGGGTGCAGTAATTGTTGAAATGTCCAAAAGATAGATGGATTTTTTAAACTTTCTTGGAATTCAGAAACTTTTTTAATCAGACTATTATTATTTACCGTAACCATTCCCCCATAAACTGATGATATAACTTTATCTCTTCCAAAACTAAAGAAAGAAGCATCTCCAAAGAATCCACAAAACTCTCCTTTATACATCGCCCCTAGAGAATGAGCACAATCCTCAATTAAATAAATATTATTCTTTTTACAAATATTTTTAATCTCACTTATTTCCCCTGGATTTCCAAATGTGTGTTGAATTATTACTGCTTTTGTTTTTTTACTTATTTTCTGAACTAGACTCTTTGAGTCCATATTTAACTCTTTATTAATATCAACAAAAACAGGCTTAGCTCCTACATAAATTATTGGATTTACAGCGGCATTACAGGTAAAAGCTTGAACCACAACTTCATCTCCCTCTTTAATCTCCATTGATTTTAGAATAGCAATTAAAGAACTTCTTCCACTATTAAAAGCAAAAGCATTTTTAAAACCGAAATAATTTCTAAATATTTTTTCTAGTTTTTTTGTATTTTCTTTTCTCTTAAGGCCAAAAATAACTTTAAAAGCTAAAGAAATATCATCTTTTTCTGTGTTGGGAGATAAAGAAACTGAAATAACCTTACTCATTTTTTAATTTATTTATAATCCCCTTTGGGACCCTACTTTCTAATAAAATAACACTATTACTTTTTGTTAATGAATTAATTTTATCATATATTTCATTAACTTTGTCAGTAAATACTATATTTTCCATTCCTGATTTTTTAGCTCCATCCTTTAACTCCCTTTCGTAATCCTTCGTTGTTATTATTGCCAAATCACAAGTTTCTCCAATTTTCCTTCCTATTTCATAGTGAGTATTCTTAGCTTCTGAACCTAATTCAATTAAGCATGGCATAATAATTATCTTATCTCCGTTCCATTTTTTTAAATATTCTAGATGAGAAACAATACCATTAAAATTAGATGAATATGTGGCGTTAATTATATCAAAATTCTTATAACTATTAATATTTATTGAGTCTTCGATTAATAATACCCTTTCTTTAATTTCCTTTATTGTTAATCCTAGTTTTTTTGCAACAGCAATACAAATTAAAAGATTAGGAATATTGTACGGCTCCATAATTTTAGTATTTATAACAACCTCCTCCTTATCATTACATAATTTAAAAGAGCCTTCCTTTATATCTTCTGCCCAAATATCAAGCCCGCATTTTATTGAATAAATATCTTTTTTAAAGTTATCTTTAATGTATTGGTTATCCCAATTTAAGACTGCTAAACCTTCTAAAGGCAAAGAGTCTATTAGTTCAAACTTTGCTTTAATTATATTTTTCTGGGACCCAAAAGTAGCTAGGTGCTGATTATTAATTCCTGTAATAATTCCGATTTTAGGCTGAGCAATCTTTGAAAGTAATTTTATTCCCCCTCTATTATATGCTCCCATCTCACAAATAAATATTTCGTGGTCTTCATTGATATCATTTAGAATACAATTTGATATACCCATTTCCGAGTTTTGATTTTCAGGAGTTGTAACTACTTTAAAATCACCACCTAATATTGTTTTTAAATATTCCTTAGTAGTACTTTTTCCATAACTACCAGTAACTCCTATTACTAGCAAATTTTCTAGGCTCTTTCTTTTCTTTATTGCTCTCCTAATAATTCTATTCCTTAATATTACTGTTACTGGCTGAAAAAGAAGAACGATAAATGAAACTATTAATGGAGTTAAAATATCAAACAATACTATTAAAGAAAATAGTGAATATAAATTAAGATTATATGCTAAAAATATAAATGCAATAAACACTGAAAACATAATTACTGATAAAAATAATGTTTTTGATGTTTTTTGTGGACGGATAATACTTTTACTAGATAATATTTCTATTATGTATAAAAGAAGTATTATAAAAAAGAAATTAAAATTAAACAAAGATAAAATTAAAATAAAAATCTTCAAAAAATAATTAAGTAACAATTTTCTTCCTTTGTAAGTGCTGAAATGAGCTAAAAATCTTCCAATATGATAATTCTTTAGCTGCCAAAGATATAACCAAAATAATAGGCTCTTTATTTCTCTCAAAAAAAATAAGGAAATAAATATTATTTTAATCATTTTAAAAAGTTTATAATTATTGAATTCAATTCTTTATTATTTGTTCTATGAGGATTATGTCCACATTTTTTAATGAATTTTAGTTCTGAATTCGATATTTTTTCATTAATAAAATAAGCATCTTCAACAGGAGTAACTTTGTCATTATCTCCCCAAATAATTAAACATTGATTATTGATTTTATTTATATCCAAAGATAAGTCCTCGCTAATAACTTTTTTAAAAATATCTTTCATCAAGGGATTAGCAGAATAGTAGTCGTATGTTCCTGAAACAAAATAAGTAGCTTTTTCAAAAAGCTTATAGGCAAAGAAATCTTTTGACACAATCTTCTTCCCTATTGTTGAGATTAGTCTTGATATTTTTTGTCTTAGGCTAAGTCTTTCTTTCCTAACTATTGCAGCATCACAAAATATTATCTTATCAAGATTAGTTTTTAATTTAGTAATTATCCCTCCTCCAAATGAATGACCTAAAACAGAAATATTATTAACTTTAATTTCTCTTATAAAATCATCTATAAAATCAGCATATTCGCCAACACCCCAAATTGTTGAAGGGGGGTTAGTTTTTCCAAATCCAGGTAAGTCAGGAACAATTACTTGAAATCCATTAGATGATAATTCTTCTATTGTTCTCATCCAAGAAGATGATCCTGCCCCCCAACCATGCAATATTAAAAGAGGTTTACCCTCTCCGGCAACCTTATAATATAAATCAATCCCATTAAGGTTGATTTTATTTTCCTTTAATTCAAAAATAGTCATTCCTATCTTTTAATTTCTTTAAAGTTAAGATACTTATGTAAAACTTCTGGAATAGTAATGCTTCCGTCCTCGTTTTGATTGTTTTCTAATAATGGAATTAATATTCTTGGAGTAGCTATTCCTGTATTATTTAATGAATGTGCAAACTTGATGTCTCCGTTTTTATCCTTATATCTAATGTTCAATCTTCTTGTCTGAAAATCAAAGAAATAAGAAGACGAATGAGTCTCTCTATATTTTTCCTGTGAAGGAACCCAACATTCAATATCATATTTTTTAACTTGCCCTAATCCTAAATCTCCTGTGCAATTAACTACAACATGATAAGGGATTCCTAATCCTTGCAATATTTCTTCTGCATTTCTAGTAATTTCTTCGTGCAGGTTAACTGATTCCTCTTTATCAGAATGACATAGAACGACTTGCTCTATTTTCATAAACTCATGAACCCTTAGTATCCCTTGAGTATCTTTTCCATAGCTACCAATTTCTGTCCTAAAACAAGGTGAAAAACCCATATATTTAATTGGTAGGTCACTTTCTTTTAATATTTCATCAGAATAATAACTCATTACAGAAACCTCCGATGTTCCTGCTAAATACATTCCATCTGAAGTTGCATAAACCTCGTCTTTTGACTGAGGCAAATAACCAGTTCCAGTCATTGCTTGTTTATTCACTAGAGATGGTGCTTGCATAGGAATAAAACCATTTTTCGTCAATATTTCTGTTGCATAATTCAAAACAGCCATTGATAATTGGAAAGCTTCTTTTTTTAAATAATAACCTCTAAAACCAGCTACTTTTGTTCCTCTTTCAAAATCAACTAAATCTAGGTCTTTAGCTAATTCCATATGGTCTTTAACAGGAAAATCAAACTGCCTTATTTCCCCCCATTTTTTAATTTCTTTATTATCTTCATCAGAATCTCCCATAGGAACTGATTCGTCTGGAATATTAGGAACTAAAAGCATTAACTCATTAAACTCATCGTTAACCTTCTTGTACTCTTCTTCTTCGTTATCAGAATTCTTATCAAGTTCTCTCATCTGTGCTATGACATTACTTCTTTCTTCTTCGTCTTTTGCTTCTTTAATCTTTTGGTTTGCTTGATTTTTCATTGCATTCTTAACCTCAATAGATTGAAGTAACTCCCTTCTTTTTAAGTCAAGATTTATTAAATAATCAACATCAAAATTAACTTTCTTTTTTTGACAGGCTTCTTTAATAACATCAGGATTTTCTCTAATAAATTTAATATCTAACATATTTTAATTTTAACACTAAATTATTTAAAATCAATCTTTTTCTTTCATTAAGGGGAAAAGTATAACCTCCCTTAACGAACTTGAGTTTGTAATTATGGAAACAATTCTATCTATTCCCATTCCAAACCCTGCTGCTGGAGGCATGCCATGCTCTAATGCCTCAACAAAACCTTCATCTGATCTTTGTGCTTCTTCAAAGCCTCCACTAAATAATTTTTCTTGACTCTTTAGTCTTTCTTCTTGTTCTATTGGGTCATTCAATTCTGAAAAGGCATTAACAACCTCAGCCCCAGAAATAATTAAAGCAAAACTTGCCAATTTGTTTTCGTCTAATCCTTTCGCTAAAGGCTGGAAGCCTTTTGGGTGGTGAATAACAAAAGTAGGCTGAATTATTTTTGGTCTACAATATTTTTTATATATTTCATCAGCAATATTTGGTTTATCAGCTCCATCAGGAACCTCAACTCCTAAAGCCTTGGCTTTAGATAATAAAGCTTCTTCGTTTAACTCCTCGTATTTTATTCCCGTATATTTTTCAAGAAGAGCAAAAAACTCTATTCTTTCCCACTCCCCGTCAAACGATATTTTTTGACCATCATATTCTATTTCTGTAGCACCTAAAACATTCTTAAGGATAGTTTGAAGCATTTTTTCAGTCAATTTCATTAATTGCTTGTAGTCAGCATAAGCCCAGTAAAATTCAATCATTGTAAAATCAGGGTTGTGCATTTTATCCATACCCTCATTTCTAAAACATTTACCGATTTCATAAACTTTTTCAAATCCTCCAACTAATAGTCTTTTTAAATATAGTTCTGGGGATATCCTCAAGTAAACATCTATATCCATTGCATTTAAATGAGTTTTAAACGGTTTTGCTCTTGCTCCACCATATAGAGTTTGAAGAATAGGGGTTTCAACTTCTAAGAATCCTTCATTGTTTAAAAAATTCCTTAATTCTTTTATAAAATTAGAACGAATTACAAAGTTATTCTTTACCTCGGGAGAAAACATTAAATCAAGATATCTTTTCCTAAACCTCTCCTCAACATCTTTAATTCCATGCCATTTCTCTGGCAAAGGTCTTAAACTTTTTCCGATTATTTTACAGTCACTAATTTGAACTGTTTTTTCACCTCTTTTAGTCTCAAATAAACTTCCTCTCACTTGAGCAAAGTCTCCTATGTCAAACATGTCCAAGAAAAACTGGTATATATTTTCTCCTACCTTATCCTTAGCAATTAGTCCCTGTATTTTTCCTGTTCCATCCTCAAAATCAATAAAAGTCAAAGCACCATGAGACCTCATAGTTTTAATTCTTCCGACAAGAGTAACTTCTTCCTTTATTGAATCAAAATTTTCTAAAATTTCCTTAATTTCGTGAGACCTTTTAATCTCAATAGGATAAGGATCAGATCCTAATTCTTTTAATTTCTTAATCTTTTCTATCCTATTTTGTCTTATTTCGTCTAAAGTAGACATAATTTTACTCTATTTTTAGTATCTTATACTTCATTACTCCTTTTGGAGTTTCAATTTTTAATTCAGCACCCTTTGGTTTATCGATTAACTCTTTCCCTAGGGGTGATTTAAAACTAATTCTGTTTTCAAGTGGATTAGCTTCTTCCTCTCCCACGATATGATATTTTTCTTCACCGCTCTCACTTTTAATTGTAACATAAGAACCAATGGTTACCCAGCCCTTATTACCATTTTCCTCAATAACCTTAGCCGAGTTAATTAACCTTTCTGTGTCCATTATCTTACTTTCAAGCATTGATTGTCTTTCTTTTGCCTCGTCATAAGCAGCATTTTCTGATAAATCACCAAAAGAAATAGCTTCTTTAAGTTCTTCTGAAACTTCAATCCTGCCTTCTTTCTTCATATATTCAAGCTCTTTTTTTAAATTATCCAAGCCTTCTTGTGTTAAATATTTTTCTTCCATATTTTTTATTAATTTTATAAAAATAATTAATCTTATAGATTAATTGAGAGCATTATAGCATAAAATTGGGTCAAAAAGCAATATCAGTTACCTGCCTCATTAACTATATCTTCATCAGACTGTTTTCTCTCTTTTTCTCCAAAATAATACCCCAAAACTTCTCTAGCTATTAAGTTAGCTAATCCCATGTTATTAGGAACATTTTCAACTACGACAGTTAAAACTATCTCTGATTCTTCGTAAGGTGCAAAAGCCGTAATCCAATTATGATATACTTGATACTTCCCTGTTTCCGCTGTTCCAGTTTTTGCGGCTGAAGTAACGGGTAAATACTGGAGACTTCTTGCTGTTCCAGATGAAGAAGTAACAGTCTCTCTCATACTTTCCTTCATTTCGTTAATTGATGATAAAGAAACAAATCCCGAGGAAGTAATTTCTGTTGAAAACTCTTCTATTATATTATCTTTATCATCTAAGATACTCTTAACGATTTGCGGTTTAACAATGTATCCTCCGTTAGCAATAGCACTTATTGCAACACTTAATTGTAAGGGGGTGCCTTTGATATATCCTTGTCCAATTGAAAGATTATATGTATCTCCTGGATACCAAGGAAGATTAAAAATATTTTCTTTCCATTCTGGGGTAGGAACTAACCCTTCTTTTTCTCCTGGTAAATCAATATCTGTCTTTTCTCCAAAACCAAAATAACTTAAATATTTATCAATCTTTTCTATTCCTAATCCAATGAAATCTCCATATCCTCCACCAACATGATAAAAGAAAACGTTGCAAGATTCAGCAATTGCTTTCTTTAAATCGGTCCAACCATGCTCCCTCCAATCACTTTTGTAACTTCCATCATTCAATTCTATCCCCCCGTCACAATAAAGACTAGTCTCAGAGGTTATAATTGACTCTTCAAGCGCTGCTATTCCAAGAATTGGCTTAATGGTCGAGGCAATAGCATACTCTCCCGCAACCGCCCTATTATAGAAAGAAACATCAGGATTGCTCATTATCCAATTAAATTCTTGAGTTGTTAAATTTTTTGAAAAGATATTACTGTCATAAGATGGATTACTGGCAAGTGCTAAAATTTCTCCTGTCTGAGGATTCATTGCGATTAAAGCACCTCCTGTTGCTCCATATTGATTCACAACTTCGTCTAAATATGACGATGCTTTCTGTTGTAATCCAAAGTCTATATTCAAAACAATATTATTCCCTGATTTTGAAGAAGTAACAACTTCTTCGTCAATTAAGTCTCCCCACGTGTCCCTTTCTATGTTAATAGTTCCTGCGGTTTCTTTTAAATCCTCGTTATATTGCTTTTCAATACCAGCCTCTCCCATAAATTCATCTCCTGAAACATATCCTAAAATATGGGAAAAATTATCTCCATCTAAATATTCTCTGGTTTTTTTAATAATTAATTCAAAGGCTGATATTTCTTTTTCTTTTGTTTTTAGGGCAATGGCTTTTTCTTTTTCGATGTCTTGAGCAATAATAAGGGTTCCTGATTCTTTTTCTTCAATAGCAGTAGATAAATCAGCAAAAGGAATTTCTAATATTCTAGCCACCTCTCTTATCTGTTTTTCTCTTAATGTTAAGTCTTTTGGTAAGTAATCAATCAAACAATCCAATTCAAATTTTTGAGAATTAAATGCTAATTGACTCATTTCCCTATCATAGATTATTCCTCTTTGGGCCTCGATTTCAATTGAAATATACTTATTTTTCTCAGCCTTGGCAGTATAGTCATCATATAAAAAAACTTGCAAGTAAAGAGAATAGACTAAAAGATAAATAATGACAAGCAAAATCAAGGTCAATGTAATTTGAAATATTCTTTGCGACAATGCCATCTCCATAGAATAATCTCCCTTATCTTTTTTATGAGCTAAAGCATCAAGAAAAATTTCTTCTGTATCAATATAACTGTCTTTTCTTTTTACTTTAAATTTTTGGAATCCACGAAAGTGAAAAAAATCTAACATATTTAAATAAAATAATTTTAAAAACAAAAGCTATAGCAGGAAGCCCTATCGTCATTAATCCCATGAAATTAGAGGAATATATATCCCAAAATAAACCAATAAAAAATGCTAAATATATGCCCAATCTTTCTTTTGGTTCTTCTAGTAGATTAATTAAAAAAAGGCCAACTAATAAAAGACTAAAAGAACTATTCAACTCAATAAGAAATAAATAATAAGTTAAAACACCTAAAAATAATATTTTAATTATTTTCTTAGTCATTAATTATATTAGTTACCTTTAAAACAAAAACCCTATCTTCTAAATAAATATCGTATGCTAGGCTAATATCCGATTTCTGGAATGGTTCACTATCAATGTTTTGAACATTTTTAACCTTACCAATTAAAAGTCCTGCTGGGTAATTCCCTCCCAATAGAGATGTTACCACTAAATCATCTTCTTCTAGTCCATTTTCACGAGGAAACATTTCTAGATTAATCTCATTCCCTCCCAATCCTCTAGCCAAAGATACCATATTGTTAACATTCACATCTGTTAAGTTGTCTTTAGACGTTAATAATAAAACTCTTGAATAGTTAGAATAAACATCTGTAATTTTTCCTAATAAAATATTATTAGAAACGACCACTGGGAAACCCTCCTTTACCCCCTCTTTAGAGCCAACATTGATCAAAATTGAATCTGATAAATAGTCCTTTGTTAAAATCCTTCCGATTATTAATCCAGTATTATCATAATCTTTAAGGCCAAGACTGTCTCTTAGAAATTCATTCTCGTTTTCAACTTCTTCCAATTGAGAAAGAAGGGAGGTTAATCTTTGATTCTCTTTTATTAATTCTTTGTTTTCTTCTTCTTGATTTTTTTGAGACAAATACCTTTCCGCACTTTTTTGCCATAAAATAATATTTGTATTCTCTCCTAGAGAATAAAAAAAGTTTTTAAGATCAAAAAAACTATTAAATATAATAAGTAAAATTATGATTAAAAAAATTAATACTACTTTTCCATTTGTAAAAATGTTCATAATAAAATTATACAATAAAAGTAAAAAAAATACGAGGAGAAACCTCGCTGTCCTTTCGATCTTTAATACGGGGACGACCTACTTTTGCGGATACCACTATCATCGGCCTTAGAAGATTTCACTTCCGAGTTCGGGATGGAATCGGGTGGAGCACTTCCAGTATTATCCCCATATTAAAAACAAAAAGGATTTTTTTAAGAATAAAATTATTAATTGCTAACCAAAGGTTTAATACCCAATTAGTAGTGCTCGGCTGAACTCCTCACGGAGCTTGCACCTGCACCCTATCAAAGTCATAGTCTTTAACCTGGGTAAGAGTTCTAATCTTGGAGTGGGCTTCGAGCTTAGATGCTTTCAGCTCTTATCCCTTCCCAACTTAGCTACTCAGCTGTGCCCTTGGCAGGACAACTGATACACCAGAGGTTGGTTCACCCTGATCCTCTCGTACAAAGGGCAACTCTCCTCAAAACTCGACGCCTGTGGTAGATATGGACCAACCTGTCTTACG
>JBBABL010000003.1:0-26269 GCA_041657645.1 Minisyncoccota bacterium | reverse complement strand
AAAGACTATTTATAAAATTTTTTATAGTTTATTGTATAGCTCTTCTAGTATTTTTAAATCTCCAGTGATAAAGTCTCTTTCGTTATTAAAGTCATTTTCGGTAAACCATTTTCCATACTCTCCTTCTAGTATTTTAATCTCATTTTCAAAATTAGCCCCTACTTTTGTTGTGAATACATCAACTATAGTTTTAGGTAAAATATATTTACCAAAATAATTAATATTATTAGGAACAAAATCAAGTTCTTCTTTAGTCTCTCTTAATAGTGTTTCTTCGGGCGTTTCGTTATTCTCTCTACCTCCTCCGAAAAAACCAAAAAGTCCTGGTGCTCTTTTCGCATCCTTATCTCTCTTTTGAAGAAAGATAAAAACCTTACCATCTTCATTTTTATATGGCACTATTACTGAAACAGTTCTTTTTTCATCGTTTTCCATCATATATAGCTTAAATATTAATTATCTAATTCACTGTAAGATACACTATTAAGATAAAAATTAATAGCACTTCTTATATATGGAATTGTATTCTCTGGTAATTCATTAATTTTAAACCATTTTAAATCATCACACTTTTCTGGTTCCATATTTATTAAATCACCTTTCCATTCTTTAGCTTTAAAGAAAAAAGCTATCCTTTCATTATTTATCACGTTTCTATCCATTACATGGATCAATTCTAAGTCGGACATATTAATATCAATTCCCACTTCTTCTTTAGCTTCTCTGACCACTCCTTCTTTAAGTGTTTCCCCTTCTTCAAGGTGTCCAGCAGGAAAACTATATGAACCGTCGCCATATCCTGTATTATATCTTCTTGAAAGTAGTATCTCATCATCCTTTATTAAGATTAAACATACTTCCGCAATTAATTTAAATCTTTCTTTTTCCATATTTTATATTGTTAATAGTTTATTTTCTCAAATAAAATTATTAACTATCTTAAAAACTTCTTGCAGGGTTGATTCTTCGCTTAAATTATGGTCGCTATCCTTAATTACCGAAAAAGAAATTCCTTTTATTTTCTCAGCTAATAATTTTTGATGGTTTATTGGAATTATCACATCATCTTCAGATGAAATAAGTAGAACTGGGCACTTTATTTTCTCAGCATCTTTTAATAAATCGTGACTTAAGCTATCTTCTATAAAATCATATTTAGACTGCTTAATAACTCCTGGACTACTAGAGCTTTCCCATTCTCTAATCCCTTTTTCTTTCCATTTGTTAATAATTAATTTAATCCCATCTGTTTCTTTATGTAATTTACCGGAAACTAAAGGAGAAAACAAAATGGTTTTCTTAACTTTTTCTTGGTTTTTGATTGTATAATTAGCTACACAATAACCCCCAGCACTATGTCCGACTAAATAGAACGGTTCTTTGTAACAATCTTGCTTACTTGCCCAAGTTAAAACATCTTCTAGATCTTCATAATAGCTTGTTAGTGTCCCATCTTTCATTTCCCCATCGCTTTCGCCAATACTTTTTGTTGTATCAAATCTTACCGTAGTAAATCCATTGTTATTAAATATTTTTTCAGATAATTCTATTAATGGATGCTCTTTAAAGCTTCCAAATCCGTGCATTAAAAAAACTAAACCTTTTGCTTCTTTGGGTTTATTTATCAAGATTACAATATTTAAATTGTATCTATTTTTAATAATTATTTTTTCTACCATATCTAAACTATATTAATCCCATTAGCTCCCTTATAATCAATCCTGACAATAGTGCTAAACTAACGTTGAATATACTACATAGTAAGAATGTATAGAAGTTTGCTCTTCCAAATATTGCATCACTCCATGAAGTATATCCTCCAATACATTTAATAGCCATCCAACCAGCAAAACATTTTAAAATAAATTCAAAATCAAAAACAAAGATTGTGACTAGAGAGAAAAATAAGTATTCTAGAATCCCTACTATTAAAGGCACCCACCTAAAATAGTCCCTCTTTCTTCTTATTATTATTTGTTTGTTACACGACTCACGAATCATTTTATGTTTCTCTTCGTCTTCTTCAAATTCAGATAGTAATAATTTAACATTGCGGTCTTTCCTTCTTTCTAAACATTCAGCAAAATATTTTGCTAAGTTAGAGCAAATTAATAATAAGAGAATATAGGATAATAAGATTAAAATATAAAATATCATATTTAAATTATTGAATAAAACATCCAAATTAAAGGGTGTTTCTATCGCGGTTAGTTATTAATAAGTTGTTTATTACACCAATCATAATATCTTTTATATTTTAACACATTTCGTGTATGTGCTCAAATTAGATAAGTATTTTAAATTAGAAATAGTTATCTACTGCAAATTTAAATTGTTCAGTAAATAATTCTTTGAAAAAATATGCACTATTTTGTTCGTAAAATATTATAATCCCTTTTTTATAGTCAGCCTCATTAATACTTCTGTAAGAAATTGGACAAACACTATTTGCCAATAAGACAGCATTTCCTAATATTCTTGCTGTTCTTTTATTTCCATCTTCAAAGGGTTGCATATATGATATCATTAAAATTAGACTTAGTGCTTTTGAAAAAGGATCTTTTAATGAGTTTATTTTATCTAAAGCTAAATTTAAAATATTAACAATGTTGTTTTTTCCTTTAGTCGGTATATATCTTGTCCCTGTTATTCTTACTGAATTATTTCTTATTCCCTCCTTAACGCCTAATCCTCTTGTCAATAATTCATGTATTTTTTCAATTTGAAAAAGATCTATTTTTTTAAACTCTTTTCTGTTACTAAAAATATAGTCTATAGCATTTTTATGATTCAATATCATGATTGCTTCTTCTCTATTATGCCCTGATGCCTCTTTCCTATCTTTAATCAATATTTCTGTATCTATTAAGGAGTATGTGTTTCCCTCTATTTGTGAAGACTTCCAGCTTAATTCTATTGTTAATCTTTCAACTTCTTTTCTAAAAACAGTTTTGCTCATCTTTTTTACCCTTTTTAGATATTTGTCATTAATTTCCGTTAATTCTTGTATTTCCTTTTCTGAAAATAGCCTAGATAGTTCTTTTACAATATCTTTATCAAATTCTAGCCTTATATCTCTTTCATCCGGTCCCTTTTTAAAATATGCTTCAATGTCAAAGACAGTATTAATTATACTATCTGAAAATAACGAATAATTAACATTTCTGCCTTTACCGTTTTTCTTAATTATACCCTCTTTAAGTAATAGTTCTAAATCGCGTAAAACTGTAAAACGTGATACTTTGTCACCCAAAAAAGCAACAATTTCTGAATTGCTTGCATTTTTTTCTTTCAAAAGAAAGTCTAATATTTTTTGTTGCCTTTTATTTAATTGTTGCATAATTTCTTCTTAATTGTAGCATTTTATGATAATTGGTGCAACAATTAATTTAATTCTTAATATTTGTCAAACCCTTCTTTTAAAATAGGAATATAGACATCTATTTCATCTTGTCCGGATATTTCATTGAATAATGGTCCTGCAAAATATATTTTCATTATATTTATTACAATATAAAAAAATAATAAAAAATAATTTTAAAACCTCATCACATGAGGATTCTGAACGTGTTTAACACATAAACTCAAATTAGTTGAACGCTTTAAGTTAGAAATATTAAATATTTATAAAGTCTTTTCAAATATTTTTTTTAAACTTTTAGTTTGTGTTTGTTATACATAATATAAATATTATATTTATAAGATTGTTTAATAAAATTAAAAACCCCATTAAAAAATTAATGAGGAAATTTAGCTTTGTCTCGACAGTCAATATTAAATACTTCAAGACCATTTTCTTCGGAGTAAGAAACGACCCTCCTGTAGTGATCATGCTTATTGCTGACAACTTTTTTTCCGAAATCAAGTATTGCCGCATATGCTAAAGTAGTTTTACAGGGATCGCCGCTTTCCTTTTTTTCTTTGACGCAGGCGGTAGTTAGTTTTTCGTCTAGCCCTACAGAGTCAGAGTGCAAGTCAAGTCGAAAGGAGAAAACTTCTATAGCGTCAATGATAAAAAACCTTTCATCCTTTTCTTTTTCTTCTTCAGGAATGAGATGTATTTTTCCATCCACAGTAACTATATCCGCTCTCTCTGGTATTTTTCCCTTGAATTCAGGAGAAACAAAAACTTTCAACAGTGTTTCAATTCTATTGCAAATAACAATGACATCTTTTCCATCCTCTTTTCTTAACTTTCCTCTTCTTACTTTTACTTTCAACGTAATCACCTTCTCAAATATCCAACCTTAAGATAGAATAAAAAGTGATTTTTGTCAATAAAAAATAAAACTAATATTAAAAGCGAAGAGATTATATACTCTTATAATTTATTGCGTAAATCTTCCTAGTTTAGTATTTTAAATTAGAAATAGTTATCTGCTGCTTCTAATAAAATCGTTGATTAAATTACGAATTTTTATTAAAGTTGATTCTTCACTTAGATTATGGTCACTTTTTTCAATTTCTATAAAAGAAACTTTTTTTATTTTTTCAACTAGTAATTTTTGATGTTTTATCGGAATTATATTATCATCTTTAGATGAAATAAATAGAACTGGACATGTTATTTTTTCAGTATCTTTTAGTAAATCATGGTTTAAACTATCCTCCACAAAATCATATTTAGACTGCTTAATAACTCCTGGACTACTAGAGCTTTCCCACTCTCTTATTCCTTTTTCTTTCCAGTCATTAATAATGGATTTAATCATATCTGTTTCATTATGCAATTTACCAGAGATTAAAGGAGAAAATAAGATTATTTTCTTAACTTTTTCTTGGTTTTTAATTGTATAATTAGCCACACAATAACCTCCAGCACTATGTCCGACTAAACAGAACGGTTCTCTGTACCAATCTTGTTTACTCGCCCAAATTAAAACATCTTCCAAATCTTCACAATAACTTGTTAGTGTTCCGTCTTTCATTTCTCCTTCACTTTCACCAATACTTTTTGTTGCGTCAAATCTTATTGTAATAAATCCATTATCACTAAATATTTTTTCAGACAGATCTATTAATGGATGTTCTTTATAGCTTCCAAATCCATGCATTAAGAAAACTAAACTCTTTGCATCTTTAGGTTTGTTTATTAAAATTACAATATTTAAATTATATCTATTTTTAATAATTATTTTATTTATCATAATAACTTTTTGTTATTCTAATTATATTAAAAATATTGAATTTCTAATATTGGTAAAGCTTTTTCAAGCTTTTTTCTTATTCTATACCTCTCGTATATGCTTATTATGTTATATTTTCTTATATCTTTCAATAGAAACATCTTTAAAACCTTCTTTGTTCCAAAAATTTATTGCCTGCTTATTTGAAACTTCGACATTGATTTCTACAAAATTAATTCTACCCTCTTTTAACCATTTGAAACACTCTTTTATTAATTTATTGCCAATTCCTGTTCTTCTATATCCATCTTCAATAAAAACATCTGCTATTAATCCAGCCCTCTTGATTTTAAACATTTCTGGTCTATCAACTTTAAATACCAATAAATAGCCTATTATTTTATTATTCTCTTCTGCAATAAAAATACAACTATTTGAAGAGTAAATGTTTTTCTTTAAAGACTTGGTTAATACCTCTTTAACATCTTTACTAGTATCATAATATGGGTTTAGTTTTTTATGATAAATTACAGACTTATAAGACAACTCAACTATATCTTTTAGATCTTTTATTTTAGCTTTTCTTATTTTCATTTTTTTAATAAAAAACACCCAAATCAAAGGGTGTCTCCATCATAATTAATTATTAATAAATTACTCAATATTTTAATCATAAATTAATATATTTCAACGCGTCTCGCATAACGCTCAAATTGGCTGAGCACTTCAAGTTAGAAATATTAAATTTCTAATACCTGCAATGCTCTCTCAAACATTTTTATTTTTTCTTATTCTACGCTCTTCGTGCATGATTTTATTATAGCACAAAATAATTAAAACACTAACTATTATTTAATAATTTCTTCACATAAAAAAGAAGTGTGCCAAAAATCAAATGCACAATTTAAACCACACTCATAGTTCTGTTGTTCTAATTCAAAATATTCATTATAAAAATAAAATGTTTCAATCCATTCCCTACATTCATCTAGAGAATTATATTCATTGGGAGCACGTAAAAATTCTGCAGAATTATTTTCATTCAAAAAATAAATAGGTAGCCATTTATCTTCTCTATTTTTCATGAAAAAAAATACAAAAATAGACACTATGGCAAATATAAATAAAAATAAAAACAATTTTGATTTTAAAATACCCTTAATCCATTTTTTAAATTCATCTTTTCCATCTTTAAAAGAATAATGCTCATCCCACACGACTCCAATAAATATTATTGTTAACAATATACAAATAATTTCAAAAAATATTGACATTTTTATATTCTTTTATTTTTTATTATATAGAAAACAGATATTAAAAATAAAATCGAAGAAATGAAATCTAAAACAACCCAAACATCTTTATCTAAATAAAACGGTAAAATCGGATTAAATAATACTGCTATAATAATCATAACAACCATCAAAGAAACATTCTTAAATGCTTTAAACATTAAAGCAAAAATTATTGCAAATACTATTACAACTATTCTCAATACCTGATAATATCCATAATCTAAATCTCCAACAGCCATTAAAAGTATTATTGTTGGAATAAATAAATACCAATTTTTAAATATTTTCTTAATCATTTTTAATTTTTCTTATTCTACGCTCTTCGTGCGTGATTTCATTATAACAAAAATCTAAATTACTATGCCTAAGATTTTAACAAATAAACTATATTTTCTGCTAATTTAACCACCTCATTCACTCCTTTCTTATTTACTTTCTCCTGTGCGTTTTCAAAAATCACAGAAGGTTTACAATTAGAATCTATTTCGATTGCAGCACCTAATACTCCTTCACTTCCAAAACGTCTACTTTGTAATAAAAGCTTTTTACAGTATTCTTTTAACTCTTGATCTGGCAATATATCTTTTTCTAGCAAGTTATTTAATATATAAATTAATACAAAAATTAATTCTGTCATAGCATTCTTATTGTCTGAAAAATCCATAAAATCCTCCACAAATAATAAGAACCCATTTAATGCAATGATACTTTTCTGTACTGATGTTAAATTATTATTAACTTTTCTACCTTCATCTAAACAATAAGGACATGGTTTATCAGCCAATAAGATTCCCCTCTTGCAATATTCACAGAATATCTTTAATTTATCATTAACCTCCCTTGCCTTAATAACTGCATCGGGATTATTTAAACATAATTCTGATATTTCAAATAATGGAATATATTGTTTAAAATTTAAAGGATTTTCTAGAATATCATTTATTAAATTTTTAAGCTCTGGAATAATATTTTCTGGATTTTTACCGCCCTTAATCATCTTTGAAACTGTTAATAATGAATCCATTTTCATATGTTCACTTGAAAGAAATTGAGCTATAATAACTTCCTTTTTTGTTTTTGGAAAATTACAACAGAACGGACATGGAGTTGATGAATAATTTATTAATCTTCCGCAAAACTGACATACATAAATAATAGTAAAATTACCAACTTGCTTTTTCAATGTTTTATCTTGAATATCTTTTTGCTCTCGCAATGCCTCCACAAATAATTTTTGAAATTTCTTTTTCTTCTTTTCATCCTCCAACTCTTTATTATTAAATCTTTTTATAAAAGAATGTATATATTTATATTCGAGCACCCAATTAGGAAATGCGTCTGCAAATTCATTTAAAAATCCTATAAGAATTTCATTATTAGAAGATTCTTGTTCGTATTCTTCTAGTTTTAATTTTTTTAAAATAAATTCTAAATCTTGTTGAATATCTACATTATAAGGCTTACTTTGTTTAGATATTTTAACCAATAAATCTTGCAATAATCTATGTGATTCTGGATATTTTTCAAATAAAATATCTGATTTTCTAAAATCGGTTACCCCTTTCCTCGTATATAAAAATGGTCCTTTATGTTTATCATTCCAGCCAATAAAAGGTAATAAAACTATTAAACTTAATAATCCCCACCATTTCAAAAAATACACACATATAGTAAATATAATAATAGCAATTATTGTTTTTGTATCTGTTATCATATTTTTTATGTTTAATAAATCATTCTAATTTAAATAAATAATAAAAAAACTAAAATTATTATAAAAATAATTGAAATCAAACCAATCCAAGACTCTTTTGCCGTTAATCCATCAAACATCCACTTAGAAATAAAATAGATTATCGCCCAGATAGCCATACAAATAATAAAGCCTAATTGCCAAATATTTAAAACAACTATAAACACAATAAAACTTAATATTAATGCAAACCAGTTAATCTTCTTTTTGTGTTCTATACTTTTTTCCATACATTGTAAATAAAAACACCCAAATCAAAAGGTGTCTCCATCATAATTAACTATTAATAAATTACTCAATATTTTAATCATAAATTAATGTAATTTCTACGCGTCTCGTGCATACGCTCAACTTGGCTGTGGGACTAGGATTCGAACCTAGATTAATGGAGTCAAAGTCCATCGTCCTACCATTAGACGATCCCACAATATTTATATTCCTATGGACTCAATTATTGCTAACTCAAGAGGAAGTTGCTGTATTGATGCATATTTACTCTTATTCTCAGCTTCTAAAAGAAGTTCAATAGTCTTTTTTAAGTTTCCTTCATCAAATCTCTGTGCTTGGTCTTGCGCATTATCAATTGATTCTTTTGTTTCCCCAGGCATTACTGAAGTAATTAGACTTGAATCAATCTTAAGGATAATCAATTTTCTCAAATAGTCAATAAGGGAAGCTATTAATTCAGAAATATCAATTCCCTTTTCAATCTGTTCTCCTAGGAACTTCAAAGCACTTGCCTTGTCTTTCTTAATTAAAGATTCAACTAACTCAATAATAATACTATTTTTAACTAAACCTAAAAGAACTTCAATATCTTCTTCCTTTATTTTTGTATCAGGCAAGAAGTTAAGAACTTGGTTTAATATCCCCTCAGCATCTCTCATTGATCCTTCTGATGCAGAAGCAATCATTCTTAAGGCTTCTTTTTCTACTTCCACCTTTTCTTTCTTACATATTAAAGAAAGTTTTTCAATAACTTCCTTATGAGAAAGCTTATGAAAATCAAATCTCTGACATCTTGAAGCAATAGTCGGTATCATTTTATGAGCCTCAGTTGTAGCTAGTATAAAGATGGCATATGCAGGTGGCTCCTCTAATATCTTTAAAAGTGCATTTGCTGCATCTTTTGAAAGTTGATGGGCTTCATCTAATATTAATACTTTGTATTTTAAGAAATTAGGTGCAAATCTGATACTTTCTCTAATGCTTCTTATTTCATCTATGCCTCTATTTGAAGCAGCATCTATTTCAATAATGTCCACTGCTCTACCTTCATTTATTTCCAAACAAGATGAACATTTATTGCAAGGTTCTGCTCCATTTGGGTTTTGACAGTTTATTGCTTTAGCAAAAAGTCTTGCTAGGGTGGTTTTACCTGTTCCTCTGTGTCCAGAAAAAAGATATGCATGAGATATCATCCCTGATTTTATCTCATTCGTTATGGTTTTTACCACATGCTCTTGACCTATGAAGTCCTTGAAACTAGATGGTCTGTATTTTCTATAAAGCACTAAGTTTGTCATGAGATTATTGTATGATAAATTTTATTAAAAATCAAATTAAAAAGGCATCGAAGATGCTTTATTATTTTATATATAAGCAACTAAGATGCCTTTTACTCCTGTTCGGAGGTTTGGATATGTCAATAAACGAAGCACTCGAAAACAATTTTTTTTATTGTTATCACCTGATCCCCATTTTTTTTCAATCCACTATTCTTTTTTGAGATTGATCATGAAAGAACCATACACATATCCTTCAATTTTTTGCTATAGCAAAGAATATCATTAGGATACCGTTAGATTATATAATAAATAGGATTTTGTCAATAGAAAAAGACGATCATTGATATCTATTTATTGTTTTGATATCTCACGTCTTTTAAAAGGGGGCGAAAATATGAACTACCGGGACTATGCATATTCTTTAATTTCGTCGCTCGTTTTTACAGGAGGTAAAAAAATGGCTTTTGCACCAGCTTTTATTCTATTCTAAAAGGAGCCGTACTATCCTTCACTTCACTTTTCCGCAGTTAAAAAGAAAGATCAGGACACCTATATAGTAAATAATAATAGCTATTTTGTCAACAAGTATTGACAATTAATTCTGTTTTGATAGAATAATATTAATGAATAAAATAACAACCAATCAAATCTGTTGTTGCTGTTGCCCCCCTATAGACTAGGAGATTGGTTTTCTTTATCTTGTAATATTTCTAATCTCTTAGGCTTAAGAGATTTTTTAATAAATAATTAATTAAAATGAAAACAATTTTAGAACATATCGGCAACACTCCTCTTGTTAAAGTTGAAGAGGAAAATGATTCCACTATTTTTGCCAAAATGGAAGGATTCAATCCTGGTGGATCAATAAAAGACAGAATTGCCTTAAATATGATTAACGAGGCTGAAAAAGCGGGTATTATAAAGAAAGGAGATACTTTAATTGAACCAACAAGTGGAAACACGGGTATTGGTTTAGCAATGGTGGGAGCAATGAAAGGATACAAAGTTAAGGTTATTGTTCCTGAGACAACGAGTATTGAGAAAATTAAAATGATTAAAGCATTTGGTGGCGAAGCGATATTGATTGAAAGTACGAGATATAAGAAGTTTGCTATTGAAGATGCTAAAGAACTGGCTAAAAATGGACAAGGATTCTTCTTTTTGAATCAATATGAGAATATGAATAATCCATATGCTCATTATGATGGCACAGCTGAGGAAATTATTAATCAAATGGAAGGTAAAAACATAGATTACTTTGTTGCAGGAATGGGAACAGGAGGAACTATAACGGGAATAGGTAAAAAACTAAAAGAAAAGTATCCTTCAATAAAAATAATTGGAGTCCAGCCAGTTCAGAATCAAATTATTGAAGGTTTAAGATCGTTAAAAGATGGTTTTGTTCCTCCAATTATAGACTTTGACTTAATTGATGAGATATATGATTTAGAGTCAGAAAAAGCATTAAAAGAGAAAGAGGAACTTTCTTTAAAAGGAATTCTTGTTGGTCCTAGTTCAGGAGCGGCTATGTATGTTTCTCGAGAAATATGTAAGAATAATAAAGGAGTGAATATTATAACTATTTTCCCTGATCGAGGGGAAAGATACATTTAACAATATGAAAATATATAATAGTTTAACAAAAAAGAAAGAAGAATTAAAAACAATTAAGGAAAAAGAAGTTAAGATGTATGGTTGTGGACCAACTGTTTACTGGTTTGCCCATATTGGCAACTTAAGAACATATATTTTTGAAGATATTCTTAAAAGAGTTCTAATGTATAATGGATATAGCGTTAAGCATATAATGAACATTACTGACGTTGGACACTTAACTTCAGATTCTGATTCAGGAGAAGATAAATTAGAAAAAGGTGCAAAGAAAGAAAGAAAGAGTGTTTGGGAGATTGCTGAATTCTATACAGATTTCTTTAAGAAAGATTTAGAGCTTTTAAATATTATTAAGCCAACCAAATGGATAAAGGCCACTGATACAATTGCTGACCAAATTGATTTAATTAAAAAACTTGAAGAAAAAGGATTCACCTACACCATATCTGATGGAGTATATTTTGATACTTCTAAATTAGAGAAATATGGAAGACTATGGGGCGAAAGTGAAAGAAAGGAGATGAAAGGAAGAATTGAAGAAGTAAAAGAGAAAAGAAGTCAAAGTGATTTTGCTTTATGGAAGTTTAGTCCAAAAGATGAGAAAAGACAGATGGAATGGGATTCACCTTGGGGGGTTGGCTTCCCTGGTTGGCATACTGAGTGCGTGGTTATGAGTATTAAAGAATTAGGAATACCTTTTGATATTCATTGTGGTGGAATAGATCATGTCTTCATACATCACACTAACGAAATTGCTCAAGCAGAAGCTGCCTATGATAAGCCATTGGCAAACTATTGGTTACATGGAGAGTTCCTTAACTTAAAGGATTCAAAGATGAGTAAGTCTTCTGGAACAATTATTACTCTTAATACGCTAAAACAAAAAGGGTTTTCTCCTCTTGCTTACAGATATCTATGTTTAAATACACATTATCGTTCTAAGTTATCTTTTAGCGATGAAAGTATGGACTTTGCTGAGAACAGTTTGAATAAGCTTTACGAGAAAGCTTTTGAAACATTTAATAGTCCAAAGACAGAATATTCAGCAAAATATAGTGAATACATTGAAAGATTTAAGGAATATGTTGATGACGATTTAAATACACCTGGTGCATTAGCAATGACTTGGGATATGTTAAAAGATAAAGACTTATCAGATTTTGAAAAACACGAACTTTTAATTAATTTTGATGAGGTGTTTGGATTAAGAATTTCCTCAATTAAATCAGATGAAAGTGTTTTAGCCTCAAAATATATAATTAAAACATTTAAAGACGACTTGCCTTTTTGGACAAGCAACATCGAATCTCTTCCAAAAGAACTAAAAGAATTAATTGAAGAAAGAGAAGAAAGTAGAAAGAATAAAGACTGGGAAAAGTCCGATGAAGTTAGAGAAAAGATTGAAGGACTAGGATGGCAAATCGAAGACTCTGGAAATAAAACAATTATTAAGCAAAAATAATTAAGAACATTCTTTGTAAAACTGAAGAACTTGGTCAGCAACTTTATCCCAAGAGTATTTTTGTGCTTCTTTAAGTCCCCATTCCCCCATTTCTTCTCTTAATTTTTTATTAATTATTAGTTTCTCTAGCTTTAAGGCAAGTTCTTCTTCATCTCTTGGTTCAGCTAAAAACTCTTCACCTTTGGTTCCCTTAAGAAGTTCCTTGTATCCACTATTAGAGAACCCTACTACTGGCTTTTTGCATGCCATTGCCTCTAAAAGAACAATACCAAAGCTTTCTCCGAATATAGCGGGACTACAATATATATCACAAGTTGAAAAATATCGAGGAACTATTTTCCCAGTTTGTACTCCCTCCCAATGAATATCTTTTATCTTACGAGAGTATCTTTGACACTCTTCTTTTAAGGGTCCATCTCCAACAATAATCAATCTGATATTATCATGTTTTTTCTTTAGTTCTTTATAAGCTTTGAGAAGATATATTAATCCTTTTCTTTCTTCTAATCTTCCAAGGAATAATATATTTATCTTATCATCTTTAAACTTATTAAGTTTTTTAATAGAAGGATTAAATTCTTCCAAATTAATTCCGTTAGGAATTACTCTCTTTAAACCATTAAAGTCACTAAAAGAATCAAGATTAAAGGGTGCAACTCCAATAATACCTGAAACTTTCTTATTAATTTTTCCACTAATTCCATTCAACATATTTTTCATTACATGATTCTTTTCTATGTTAGCGTGGGAGGTTACTATATTTAAACTATCTGATTTTTCTAGTATTTGTAGGGCTGAGGGCGCAATAAAATTATGAAAATGAAGGACATCAAATTTTTCTCTTTCTAAGACCTTCCTTATTGCAAAAGGATTAAAGTTAAAAACAATGTCTCCCTGTGTGCCAGCGATGTTTATCGGAATAGATGTGCCCAAAAGGATAACATTCTTATCATACTTTTCCCATAAAGATCTTCTCGGGACTATTATCTTTGTTTCAATACCCCTTTTTTCAAATTCTTTAGACAAGCCTAAAATATGGTTTTTAACACCACCAGGATTAGTAAACGAATGGAAAGAAATTAAACCTATTTTCATATGATTGACTTCATTTTTTTTGTCTGCTACATTATATCTAATGGAGAATAAAAATACAAATCTAAAAATACCTCCACAAGATATTGAAGCCGAAAAAAGTCTTTTAGGCTCTTTAATGATTGACAAAGAAGCAATAACCAAAGTTGCTGATACTCTGCACGCAGATGATTTTTACAAGAGAAATCATCAATATATATATGAAGTTGTGGAAAACTTATTCACATCAGGCGAACCAATCGATTTGATTTCTGTTGCCTCAAAGCTTAAAGAAAGGAACCAATTAGAAAATATTGGAGGGACAACCTACCTAACCGAATTAATTAATATTGTTCCAACTGCAAGTCATGTTTTGGCTTATGCAAAAATAGTTCAAAAGAAAAGAGTTTTAAGAGATTTGATTTCCGCAGGTTCAGAAATTAGTCTTATGGGATTCCAAGAAGATGAAGCTTCTGATGATTTACTTGATTCTGCTGAAAGAAAAATATTTGGCATAACACAAAAAAACCTAACTCAGTCATTCTTACCAATTAAACCATTCCTAGAAGAAGCTTTTGATAGGATTGATAAGATATCTAAACAAAAAGGTGGACTAAGAGGTATCGCTACAGGATTTAATGCCCTAGACTCAGTTTTATCAGGACTTCAGAAATCAGATTTAGTGGTTTTAGCGGCTAGACCATCTATGGGTAAATCAAGTTTAGCTTTAGACATTGCTAAGAATGTTGCTTTAAATGAAAAACTTCCTGTCGGTATATTTTCTTTAGAAATGTCTAGAGATCAATTAATTGATAGATTAATTAGTTCCGAATCTAATATTGACTCTTGGAAGATACGACAAGGAATGCTTTCTTCTGAAGGAGAACAAAATGATTTTGTTTGTATTCAACATGCCCTAGGGGTTCTTTCTGAAGCACCAATATTTATTGACGATGCTTCTAGTTGTAGTGTTCTACAAATGAGAGCAATGGCAAGAAGATTACAAGCTAGCCATGGTTTAGGATTAATCATTGTTGATTATTTACAATTGATTGAACCAAATAGTAAAATAATGAATAGTGTTCAGCAGATAACAGAAATATCAAGACAATTAAAAGGTCTAGCTAGAGAATTAAATATTCCTGTTTTAGCTCTTTCTCAGTTATCAAGAGCAGTTGAACAAAGAACTCCAAAGATTCCAAGGCTTTCTGATCTTCGTGATAGTGGAGCCATTGAACAAGATAGTGATGTTGTATTATTTATTTACAGAGAAGATGTTTACCAAGAAGAAACTCCTCGAAAAGGAATTGCTGATATTATTATTGCTAAACACAGAAATGGACCTATCGGAAGAATAGAGCTAGTCTTTGATAAACAAAGAGCCTGCTTCCGAAATATGGAAACAGGCCGTGAGTTTGCCGAAGGAGATATTGGTTTTTAGTTCTTAATATCTACGATTTGAACTTCAGTGTAATATTGTTTGTGTCCTTTCTTTAATTTGTATCTTTTCTTAGGCTTTTTCTTAAAAATCATTACTTTAGGGTGTCTTGCTTGTTTTATGATCTTTGCTGTAACTGTCGCTCCCTCAACTTTAGGACTTCCAATTAGTAAGTCTTTTTCATTTTCTACCAAAAGAACTTCATCGAAAACAACCTCAGTTCCTTCTTCTTGGTCTAACTTTTCTATTTTAATTTTATCGTTTGGGGCAACCTTGTATTGTTTACCACCTGTTTTGATTACTGCTAACATATTTTTTAGTTAAATTATACTTCCTTCTTATATCATTTTCTTTTACAAGAGTCAAATGCATTATACTCCAAAAAATATCTCTGCGATGATAAAGAAGATGTATATGAATAATAGAAAGGCCGCTTCTTTTTTATCAATATGATGATCTGTTTTGATAAATATGAAGAAAAAGAATATTGCGATAAATAAAAATATTCTTGCCGTTAAGAATGGAGAGAAATCAGAAATTACAATTGGGTTAATCATAGCAACTGTTCCCATTACTAATGTTGAAACAGAAACAATACTTCCCATTAGCCCTCCTAATATCATCCATTCTAGCCCTTTCTTTGCAGTACTTATAGCAAAGAATATCTCAGGGGCACAGTTCCCTAGCCCCACTATAAATAATCCTATAAGCATAATGGGAATATTAAATACATCGGCAAAGTAAAGTGATGATTCTACTATAAATTGAGAAGCAATAGCAAAAATAATTAAAGAGAAAATTACCTTAAATATTCCCGAAAGAGAACGTTGGAAGCTTTTTTCAATTGGCTGTTCATCTTCACAAACCTTAGTAAATCTTTCTTTTTTGGAGAAAAGCCAGGACATGTAGAATATGAAAAATCCTACCAATATAATTCCATCAATTCTTGATATAATTCCATTTGATGCAAGCAGTATTGGAAGAACTGCAGCAACACAAGTAAAGATTAAAGTAGTATTTATCGTTTTACTTTTAGCAGGAATACCATCTTTAGCGAAGAGAGCGGCAAGAGCAACAGCAATTGTCATATCAATCACATTTCCTCCAATAGCATCTCCAAAGGAAAGTTCTGGAACTCCCTTAAGAGCGGCGGATATTCCTACAAAAAGATTAGGCAGAGAACCAACAACAGACATTAGCAAGAAGGAAACAACAAATTCTTTCCAACCTAAAAACTTTGCAATCTTACTAAAACTTTTAACAATTAATTCTCCTGAGAAATAGAAACCGAAACATGATAATAGAAACAGAATTATATAAAATATTGTATTCATAATTATCTTTATTAGTGATCCCAACCGGAGTCGAACCGGTGTTGCTAGATTGAGAATCTAGTGTCCTAGGCCTCTAGACGATGGGACCCAATGACAGGCATAAAATAGCATAATAATTCTTATTTGTCTAAGTCTTCTTCATAGTCTGGGGCTATTTGCCAGTAGTCAATAATATACTTTGCTAATTCATTAAACATTGGAACTGCAGAATATTCTGATGTCTTAATTTTTGTTGCATTGTTTAATTTAACTAAGACGATAAACTGAGGATTAAGTGCGGGAGCGAAGCCCATAAATGTCTGCCATGTATGATCAGAATATCCAGTTTTATTAATTCCTAAAGATGAATATGGAACTTGTGATGTTCCTGTTTTACCACCTATCCAATATCCATCTATCTTTGCTAAATGCCCAAAACCATTTTCAACAACGCTAATCAACATTTGTCTAATTTCAGTTGTTGTTTTATCAGAAATAATATCATCTTTAATAATAGTAGGCTCAATTTCTTCGTTGCCTATCTTTTTAACAATATGTGGTTTGTATAATGTTCCCCCATTTATAGTGACTGAGAAAGCGGAAATCATTTGTAATGGTGTCATCGCAATACCCTGTCCGAAAGATGCTGTTGCAAAACTAACATCTGTATTATTTTTTAAAGCAGTTTTAATTTCAGTATTATTTGAATAAGTTTCTCCTGCTAAATCAATTCCTGTTTTTTTGAAAATACCAAATTTTTCTAAATATTCATAAAATTTAGTGTGACCTAGTTCTTTTTCGGCAAACATCATTCCTGTGTTTACTGATCCTTCAAGAACCTGTGTCATATTTATTTCTCCCCATATCTTATTTAAATAATTGGAAACCTTAAATGTTCCAAATTGTGTATATCCCAAAGTATCATTATGCATTGTTTCTGGAGTCACGGCACCTTCATTAAGAGCCATAGACATAGTGATTGGTTTAAATATTGAACCTGGCTCAAATATCTCTTGAGTAGAGAGGTTTTTAAAGGAAGACGTCTCTTCATTACCATAGTTATTTGGGTCAAAATTAGGGCTCTGAGCCATGGCAACTATTTCTCCCGTGTTTGGATTCATAACGATAATATTCCCTCCTTCAGCATCATATTTCTCAACCCCTTCATTTAGAATCTTTTTAGCCATAAATTGAATATTGTAGTCTATTGTAAGGGATAAAGAATCGCCATCTATTGAATCACTAGATAAATTAAAAAAGAATTGATAAGGATTATCTTCTTTTATTTCTAAAACCTCATCACCCTTTAATTGGTCGTTATAATAACTTTCAACACCATATTGTCCGATGCCGTCGTTATTTACAAAACCAATAATTTGCGAAGCAGTATTTTCATTTGGATAATATCTTTTTGTTTCGTTACCAATATATACACCTTTTAAAGATAAGTCTTTAATCTCTTCTGATTTTTCTTTTGTTAATTCCTTTTCAACTATTTTATAGAAACTATTACTATCTTCCATTAAAGAAAGTATGTATTCTTTATCTTTACTTGAGATAGATGCTAATTTTTCTGCAGTTAATTCTTTTTCCTCTATTTCTGCTGGAGAAATGAAGAGATAAGGAACTTTAATATTTATAGCTAGCATTTCTCCATTAGAGAAATAAACTAATCCCCTCTCACCTTCTACTTCTGATAGTTCTACTTGCTGTCCTTGAGCCATTGCTTTATAGTATCCCCCACTACTAATCTGAAGATAAAAAAGACGGCATAAGACTATGCTACTTAGTACAAGGACAACAATAAAAACTAAATTAAATCTCCAATTTTTTGATATAGTCATTATTTATTAGCCAATGATATTTCTGGTACTACAATATAACTTCTTGTATTCATGCTTACCTTTTGAAATCCTTGCTCAATAACTTTTTCCTCAGCATTTTTTAGATTCTTTTGTCTTGAAACAGACAAATTAAGATCAATGACTTCTTTTTTTACTTCACTTATTGTTGCTGAATTCATTCCTATTTGGTATGCAACCTCAGACATTTTTACTACTTGAACAAAGTAAAAAGTTAGCAGACCTGAAAAGATAAATAATATAGAGAATAATAGTATTTTGTTTTTTCTTCTGTTTGTTTTAGTCATATTTTTATTGCTATTCTTAATTTTGCTGATCGACTTCTTGGGTTTGTTATTATTTCTTCTTCTGTTGGGACTATTGGCTTTTTCGTTATTACTTCTAGCCCTTCGTTTTTCATAAAATTTTTAACTATCCTATCTTCAAGCGAGTGAAATGATATAACAAGCAACCCCCCTCCTTTATTTAATGCTTCCAAGGCTTGCGGAAGAACCCGCTCTATATTATTCAATTCATCGTTTGCGCTTATCCTTAATGCTTGAAATGTTCTCGTTGCTGGATGTATTTTTGAATACGGAACAATCTTTCTTATTATCTCAACTAATTGGAATGTGCTTTTTATCTTTCTCCTCTTCCTTTCTTCACATATTTTTTTAGCTATTCTTTTACTAAACTTTTCTTCTCCGTATTCTCTTAATATCTTTTCTATCTCAGCTTCACTGTATTCGTTTATAATCTCCTCGGCGGTTACTCCGTCTCCATAGGTCATTACTAACGGTTCATCTTTATTAAAGCTGAATCCTCTTTCGCTTGAGTCAACATGATATGAAGACATTCCGACATCAAGTAATATTCCCGACACATCATTAAAATTATTTTCTGCAATTATCCTTTCGAGATTAATGTATGAATCATTTACAGCGATTAACCTTTCGTCTTTAATTGTTTTTTCAAATATCTCTCTATCTATTTCAATTCCTAGCACTTTCCCGTTCGGTCCATTTCTTTTTAATATTTCTTTTGTGTGCCCACCACTGCTTAACGTGCAATCTATATAGTTTCCGTTCGGCTGAGGGTTAAGTCCATCTATTACTTCTTTTAATAAAACTGGTATGTGCATTTTATATTCCTAATTCTTTTAATCCTTCTGCTATACTTTCAACTTGAGTTCCAGTAGTTTCTCCATATTTTTGCCAATTTTCTTCATTCCAAATTTCAATCCTGTCGTATAGACCAGCAATAACAACCTTTTTGTCTAGTTTGGCGTATTCCTTTAAGTATTCTGGTATAAGTATTCTTCCTAAGCTATCCACTTTTACGTCCATCGCTCCTGCAATCATTACCCTTGCGAAGCTTCTAGCGTTTGCTTGAGATAAAGGAAGCTTACTTAATTTGCTTGCTAATTCATCCCATTGTTTTTGTGGGTATAAAAAAAGACACCCATCTATTCCTCTTGTAAGAACGGCGCCTTTAGATAAAACACTTCTAAATTTAGTAGGGATAGTTAATCTCTTTTTTGGATCTAAATTGTAATTGTATTGACCAATTATCATTTTTTTATTTGTCCACAAATAATCTTAGTTATCCACACTTTTCCCCACTTATTTACACTGTACGACCATTTTACACCACTCAAAAAAACTTGTCAACCACTTAAAAACCCTTGCAACTGCAAGGGTTCTATAGTTTTCCACAGGGGGTTTTATTAGTTTATCAGTATTTTAAAGGTTTTAGGGTTAATTGTTAAGGTGCTTCCGTTCGGGATAGAATCTTTTAAAACTTCTCTTGCCAGACCATTTTCTATTTTATCTTGGATTATTCTTTTCATTTCTCTCGCACCAAAAGTAGGATTGTAACTTAACTCAACAATTTTTTCTTTTAGCTCTTCTGTGATATTTAACTTAACTCTCTTGGATGACAGATTCTTATTTATCTTTTGAAGTTGAATATTAGCAATTAGTTTTAGCTCTTCCCTACTAAGTGACTTAAAGACAACGACTCCATCAAATCTATTTATAAATTCTGGTCTAAATAATCCTTTTTCAAATACATCAGATAAAAGCTCTTCTTTAATCTCCGGCATTTCTTTTTTACTATCAATCGCCTTTAATATTGTCTTGTATCCTGCGTTTGAAGTAGCGATAATGATTGTGTTGGTAAAACTTATCTTCCTCCCTGTGTAATCATTTAAATAACCCTCATCTAATACCTGAAGGAATAAGTTTAATATGTTTGGATGAGATTTTTCTATTTCATCTAATAAAACCAAAGAGAAAGGATTTTCTTTTACCTGGGTAGTTAGTATCCCTTCTTGTTCTTCAGATCCCAATAGTCTTGGAATGTCGTCAATTCTTTGGAATTCAGACATATCAAGTCTTACTATTTTATCTTCTGATCCAAAATATGTTTCTGCCAAGGCTTTTGCTGTTTCAGTTTTACCTACACCAGTTGGTCCTAAGAAAAGGAAGCTTCCCATCGGTCCCTTCCTTGTTTGTATACCGGTTCTAGCCCTTCTTAATGAAGAAGATATTTCTTTTATTGCTTCGTCTTGACCAATTACCCTCTTATGAAGAATGTCTTCCATATTTAGCAGAACTTCTTTTTCCTGGCTTCTTATCTTTCCTACGGGAATTTGAGTTTTTTCAGAAACAAGAGAATGAACATCCTCAGGCATAATAATCTGATTCTCTTTTGTTAGAGCTACTTCTTCAAGTATATTTATTGCTTTTTGAGGAAAAGGAAAATCATATATATATTTGTCGCAAATATTTACAATTTCTTCTAAAGAATTAAAAGGAATAAATTTTTTGTTTTCCATTTCAACTCCAAAAACCTTACTTTCAAGAACTTGTAAGGATTGGTCTTTAGTCATTTCTTCTACTTCTATTTTTTGGAATTGAGCCAAAATAGATGGCTTCTTTTCAATATATTTATGAAGTCCATTATATGAAGTCAAACATATTGTTTTAAAATGATTTACAGAAAGGAAGCTACCTATTATTCCTGATATATCTACTACTCCTACTTTTTGCTTCCCTCCTAGGAAGTCATGGAAGTCGTTAATAATAAGGATAACGTTTCTAGCATGTATTACTTCATTGAAGCACTGATTAAGTATATTTTCCATCTGTTCAAAAGAAGTAACATTTGAAGCAAGAGAAACTATATCAAGTTCAACAAAACGATTATTGTTAATTTCTTTTTCTGATTGGTTAAGTAAGCTCTTTCTTATTAGCGAGTGGATAATATTTTTTTTCCCCACTCCTTTTTCTCCAATAATTAAAGCATTGCCAGAATTTTTCTTTGATAAAGCTCTTTCCAACTGATCTACCTTATTCTTGTGTCCAATTATATCTTCAAATCCTCTTCTTTTAACTATTTCTGTCCAATCAATGGAGAACAAATCTAATGTTGGAGTATACCCTGCTGTCCAGTCTTTTCCTAAAGACCCCATCTTTAAAAGATTGTTATAGTTCCACCATTCCTTATTATGTCTAATTTTAAGCGAAACCCTTTCCTGCCATTCATTTACTTTTTCAAAGTCTTCTTCCTTTATTTGATAATTAATAAGAATATCTTTTAAATGAGGTTCGATTTTAACTAATGAAGCAATAATATCTCCCTCTTTGATATTTTCTCCATTTCTTCTTAGCGCTATCTCTCCTGCTTCTTTGATAACTTCATCAATATCATCTCTAATTTTAATATCAGCTTCCATAACCTCCTTTCTTAATTCTTTAAGATCGATAAGAAGTCTATAAAATATAAAATCAATCTTTTTATTTTTTCTTTTCAAAAAAGATTTAAGTATTGAAGTTGAGCTAAATGATCTTAATGAAGAAAGGCATTTAGCAGAATAGAAGTTAAGATAAGGTAAAAGACTCTTATCGCCCTCAACAGCCTCTTTTAATGTGATTTTATTCTTAGGACACTTAACAAAGTTTTCAAAGAAAGAATTAAGGTTAATAGCTATCAGTATAAATGATAGAGATAGAATAGCTATTTGAATATAGTCTTTTTCTCCATTAATAATAAAGAATATTGATAGTATAATTATAGCTATAGCAATAACTTTAAGCATCTTAATTAGGAAAAAGAACTTTTCCATTTTTACCGCCTTGCATATAGAAGTTTTCTTAAAGTTAATCATAAAAGCTTAAATAAAATAAATATTGCTAAAAATGGATAAAGTAAAAATACTAACAAAACTATCGGACCTACTATTAAAACAATTGTTTCGTATAGGGCGAAAAAGAATAATAAGAATAATCTCATTATAAAACCCAAAATCCTTGCTATTAGATTAGAAGAGAATGCCTCAAAGTATCTTTGGAAATCAAAACCTCTTCCGTAGTCACAAGTAGATCTTCTCCAAGGAGAAAATAGTGTTCGGAGAGTTTCTTTTATTGAAAAAAAATCAATTCCAAAGATAATGAAGTCTTTAATAATCAAAATTAACTTTTTAGGCGTTAGTATTATTTGCCAATAAAAATAGCTTAAAATAATATTCATGTTTTTATTATAATCTATTTTTGCAAAATGTCCACAATTTGAGCTTGACAATAATTTTTCTATAACTATAATAATAACATCTTAGAAAAAGGTCGGCAGTTATCGTTAATAAGATTAATTTTAAAATACAATATTATGATTTTTGAAGAAGAAGAAACAACAACACCAGAAGAAGAAACAACAGAAGAAACTTCATTGTTAATGGACGAAGAAGAAACAACAACACCAGAAGAAGAAACAACAGAAGAAACTTCATTGTTAATGGACGAAGAAGAAACTTCTGAAGAAGAAGTTACAAGTGAATTAGAAGAAGATGATTCAGAAGAAGAATCAGAAGATGATTCAGAAGACGAAGAAGACGAAGAAGATGATGATTCAGAAGAAGAATCAGAAGACGAAGAATAATTTTTTAATTTTCGTGCCCCGTTTATCGGGGCTTTTTTGTTTGATTTTTTATATCTTTACTGATATATTATATTTATTATAATAAATAATTTAAAAAAAATATGAAATTTTTCTCTAATAAATGGAGAGCTATTGCAATAGTCTTAGCAATCATTTTACTAGTAACTTTAGCAATAATTTTTCTACCAATGCTTCAGTCTTCCGACAAGGTTGTTGATAAAGCAATGGACTATATTAATAATACTTTATTGGGAGGCGTTGCAACAGCTACCTTAGATAGTGTTGTAGATAATGATATTAAAAGCTTGTACCGAATAAAAATTAGTATTGAAGGAAACACATATGATTCATTTGTTTCTTCTGATGGTAGGTATCTTTTTGTTGATAGTCCAATTGACATGTCCACAGAAGTTTCCCAACAACAAGAAGTTGATTCTCCTGAAATGTCATCAAAGGAATCAGTTAATGTTGAAGGAGGCTTTAAAGAGATATCTGAAGTTGATGTTTGTAATGATGAGAACGGTAAGCCATTAGTTTATTTCTTTGGTTCTGAAAGTTGTCCTCATTGTGAGTGGCAAAAGCCAATCATGGATGAAGTATCTACTCTATTCGGAGATTACATTAATTATCATGAAAATTTTGATGGAACAACAGAAGCAGATGTTTTATTAAAATACGGAAATGGTGCAGTTCCAGCATTAATTATTGGATGTAAATATTACAGAATAGGTTCAGGTGAAGCATCTACAGTAGAAGCTGATACACAGGCTGTTAAAGACGTAATTTGCAGGGCTACAGGAGGGATTCCAGCATCTATTTGTGAATAATCAAAGTAATAAAAAACTCCGCTTAAAAGCGGAGTTTTTGTTTGCCTTAGAAAACTATTTTAGTTCTACTGTTGCACCAGCTTCAGTAAATTTCTTCTTTAATTCTTCTGCTTCTTTCTTTTCAACACCTTCTCTTATAACTTGAGGAGCTGAAGCTATTTCATCAACTAAATCTTTAGCTTCTTTTAATCCTTTTTGAGTTAAGTCTCTTACAACTTTTATAACATCAATTTTCTTTTCTCCTGCACTAGTTAATACAACATCATATGAAGATTTTTCTTCAGCAGATGATGCTTCTCCGCCTGCTACTGGAGCTGCTGCCATCATTTGAGGAGCTGCTGATACACCAAACTTATCTTCAAGAACTTTTACTAATTCAGATAAGTCTAAAACAGACATTTTTTCTATTTCCTCAACAAGTTTTTTGAACTTTTCAGGAACTTCTACGATTTCTTTTTCTTCTGCCATTTGTTTTTTTTAACATTAACTATATTAATTAATGAAAACACTGTTTTTATTAATTCAATATATTTTAACGTATTTTTTATTATTTATTTATTATGCTTTTTGATCTCTTATCTGGGAAAGTGCTAAGACTAACTTTCTTGTATTTCCAGAAAGCACGCCTACTAAGTTTGTTGCTGGAGCAGAAATTGTTCTAACAAACATGCTTAATAGTTGTTCCTTGTTTGGTAATTCAGCTAGTTTAATGATATCACCCATTTCGTAAAACTTATCTTCTAAGAATCCTCCTAAGATTTTAACATTACTGTTTTTCTTAGAAAAATTATAGGAAAGTTTACTTGGAGCAATCTCATCTTCATAACCGAACACCATTGCTACTTCTCCTTCTAATTTTCTTGGATCAAAATCAATCTTATTTTCTTCAAGAGCTATTTTCATTAAACTCTTTTTTGCTACTTTCACTTCGTTTCCATTGTCCTTTAATTCTTCTCTGAATTCAGTCATTTCCTTAACATTTACTCCTGTAAATCCAAGAAAGACAATAGATTTTTTCTTTTCAATGCTTTGTTTCAAATCAGAAACAATATTTTGTTTTTGTTTTTTTGTTAAAGGCATATTTATATATTAAAAAATCTGTGCATCCACAGAAAAAATAAACAATCTTATCATTTATCCTCGGTAGGTCTTATATTGATGCCTACTTTCTGTGGAATATTAATTATGTATTGATTCTACCTTTTTTTAGCGATTTGTCAATACTTGCATAATAGTAGGAGCAATAAAAATTGCTCCTACTATCATTATTTTATTCTTCGTCCTTCTTCTTTCTTTCTCTTCTTATAATCATCCAATGAGAAGCATATAATGGAAGAGATATAAAAATCATTGTTAAAGAATCAACCATCCTCTTCTCTCTTTCAGCATTATAACAAGCTTCACCTATATTATTTTTTTCCCAGTCTTCATAACTTTTAATCATCTGATTTATTATATCCTGATTATCTTCAGGAATAGAATCAGAACTTTTTAATGCATCTACCGAAGAGAAGTAGTAGGGATAATTATTACAGGCAGTATATTCTCTTTTCTCTGCTTCTTTGAAAAAGGTTGATTTAAGGCTTGTGTTAATTAAATTACCTATTCCTACAGCTAGAAATATTAAACTGATAAGGGATACGGTATACAAATAAAATGTTCTTACAGTTTTTGTTGTTTTTACCATAATATCTATTTTTTCTTTGATTCTTTAGCTATTTTTTTCCAGTTCTTTTTTAAATCTTCAACGACCGCTTCAAGTTCTTCTCTATCAATATTTTTTAACTTAGAATATTTTTTAGAAACCTCGTCTACTATTTCTTGATATATTGGCTCAGTTACTTCTTTTACTTTTTCAAACTTTTCTATAATTTCCCCTTTCATTTTAACTGTCCATCCGACTATTTCTTTACGATTCTTTTTTCCTTCAGGACCAAAAAGAAGATATGCAGCAACAGAGGCTGCAGCGATACCAACTCCTAATCCTACTACTGTACCAAGAGAACTTTTTTTACTTGTTGTTTTTTTAGTAGCCATATTATTTTTTTTATTAATTATAATAGTATTATAATCTTTAAGGATATTT
>JBBABL010000002.1:0-33945 GCA_041657645.1 Minisyncoccota bacterium | reverse complement strand
TTTTGGTCAAAATATTAGAAAAAAATATGGTTATATTAAAATAAAAACTCCACAATTAGCTAAGAATGACCTATGGATTACTTCTGGACATTGGGATCACTATAAAGATGATATGTTTGTCTTTGATATAGAAAATGACACATATTGTTTAAAACCAATGGACTGCCCTTTCAATATCCAAATATATCAAACAAAACAAAGATCTTATCGTGATTTACCAATTAGATATACTGAAATTGGTCGTGTTATGAGAAATGAAAAATCTGGAGAATTAAACGGATTATTTAGGGTAAGAGAAATAACTCAAGATGATTCTCATGTTTTCCTAAGGGAAGACCAAATTGAAGAAGAAATATCTAATCTAATTAAAATAGTTCAAGAATATTATGATGCTCTAGGGGTTGAACCTAAATTTTTTCTATCAACTAGACCAGAAGATTTTATGGGAGAAATTAAAGTATGGGATAGAGCCGAATCAGACTTAAAGAGTGTGCTAAGTAAGCATAATATTAATTATGGACTTAAAGAAGGAGATGGAGCATTTTACGGCCCTAAAATAGATATAAATATAGCTGATGCACTAGGTAGGTCATGGCAAGTAGCTACTATACAACTTGATTTTCAATTACCGCAAAGATTTAATTGTGAATATGTATCAGAAAATGGTGAAAGAAAAACTCCTGTTATGATTCATGCCGCTGTTTTTGGAAGTTTTGAAAGAATGACCGGTATTTTAATAGAACATTATGCCGGTGCATTTCCTTTCTGGCTATCCCCTGTCCAAATTGAAATTATTCCAGTTGGAGAAAGTCATCGTAAATATGCAAAAGAAATCGCTGAAAAGTTAAAGGAGTATCGTGTCAAGATAGATGAAGACAATGAAACTATTGGAAAGAAAATAAGGGCTGGCGAGATGGAAAAGATACCCTACTTAATTGTTGTTGGAGATAAAGAAATAGAAAACAAGACTATTAGCGTTAGACAAAGAGGAAAAATTGACTTAGGAGAAATGACTATAGAAGATTTTTCAAAGATTGAAAAATGAAAAAGTATCATATTATAACTTTTGGATGCCAGATGAATAAATCTGATTCTGAAAGGATTTCTACTATCATTGAAGAAATGGGATATATTGAAACTTCTAATATAAAAGAGGCTAATTTAGTAGTAATTAATATGTGTTCCGTTAGACAATCGGCTGTAGACAGAGTTTATGGATTAATCCCTCAGTTAAGAAGAGCGAAAGTTAAAACAATATTAACAGGATGCTTTTTAGAGTCTGACAGAAGAAAACTTGAAGAATCATTTACGGTAGTCAAAAAGAAAGATTTAACGAAAAAGAATTTCTTAAAGATTGTTCCTAAATATTCTAATAAAATTCAAGCTTTCGTTCCTATTTCTAACGGTTGTAATAACTTTTGTACATATTGTGCTGTTCCCTACACTCGTGGACGATTAATTTCAAGAAATTATAATGACATCCTTAAGGAGATTAAATCATTAGTTAAAAAAGGGTACAAGGAAATCTGGCTTTTGGGAGAAAATGTTAATCAATATGAGTATAAAGGAATAGATTTTTCTGACTTAATGAAAAAAGTTAATGAAATTGAAGGAGACTTTTGGGTTAAATTCACCAGTCCTAATCCAAAAGATTTTTCTCAAAAAATGATCAATACTTTTAGCAAGAGCAATAAATTTTCTCCGTATCTTAATTTACCCTTGCAATCGGGCGACGATGATATCCTTAGAAAAATGAATAGGTCTTACACGGTAAAGCACTATTTAGAGTTGATAAAGAAGATAAGAAAAGCCTTTAAGGGAAATATTAGTATTTCTACTGATATAATTGTTGGTTTCCCTACCGAAACAAAAAATCAATTTAATAATACTAAAAAAGTATTTAAAAGTGTTGGTTTTGATATGGCATATATCTCTCAATTTTCTCCCCGTCCTCAATCTTATTGCTATAAGGAGATGAAGGACAATATTTTAAAGAAAGATAAAAGAGAAAGAGAGTTTGAATTAAATGAAATACTTAAAAAAAGTGCTCTTAAAAATAATAAAAAACTATTAGGAAAAGTAGTTGATGTTTTAGTTTTAGAAAAAGACAATGGAAGAACCAAAGATAACAAAGCTATAAGATTTAATTCTGATAAAGTCGGTGAGTTTATTAAAGTTAAAGTAAAAAAAATAAGTCCCTGGAGTTTAGAAGGAGAAACTGTAAAGCCTAAATTAGTTGTGATACTGGGTCCAACTGCATCAGGAAAGACTAATTTAGCAATTAAATTGGTAAAGAAATTCAATGGAGAGATAGTTTCTGCTGATTCAAGACAAATATATAAAGGAATGGACATTGGGACGGCAAAACCAAAAGATTTTCCTCATAAAATGATTGATATAGTAAACCCTAAAGAAGATTTTAACGTTGCCATATATAAAGAAATGGCAGTTAAAGAAATTGAAAATATAATCAAAAAAGGAAAAGTTCCTTTTTTAGTGGGTGGAACAGGATTATATATTAAATCTATTGTTGATAACTATGCATTTCCTAAATTAGAAAGCGATAAGGGACTAAGAGATAAACTAGAAAAGAAAACAATCGAACAACTTTTTCTAATGTATCAAAAACTTGATAAGGAAGGCTCAAAAAGAATAGACAAAAAGAACAAAAGAAGACTAATAAGGGCAATTGAAGTTTCTCTTAATTTAAAAGATGGTTTTTTCAAAGAAAGAAAAGATGAGCCGATGTATGATGTTTTACAAATTGGAATTAAGTCGAAAGATATTAATGAAAAAATCGAGAAAAGAGTAAAATCAATGATCAAGGATGGCTTAGAAGCAGAAGCTAAAAAGATTAATAAGAAATATGGAGAAACTAATACTATTGGTTATCAGGAATGGAATTCACCTAATCCAAAAGAAAGTATTATTTTAAATACAATTAAGTTTTCTAAAAGACAGATGACTTGGTTTAAGAAAGATAAGAGAATAAAATGGATATCAAATTATTCTGAGGCAAAAGATAAAATTTCTAAATTTCTTATTTAGTATAAATAGTTTGAGTTGGATAAGCGAACTCTATTTTTTCTTTTTCAAATTTCTCCATTATCCTTATATTAATCTCCTGCTGTATGTTCATATAATCACTATAGTTAGGAGTATCTAAATAAAAGGACACTTCAAAACTAAGAGCAGATTCTCCGAAGCTTTTAAAGTGTATTCTTTCTATTTTAGCTGATTCAATATCATTAATAATATCTTCAATCATTTTAGGAATCTTCCTTATTTTTTTAGTCGGAGTATTGTATGTTATGCCAAATGAAAAAACAACTCTTCTTTCCTTCATTTTCTTGAAGTTTTGAATAACCGAGGCGGTTAAATCTTTATTTGAAACAATAATTTCTTCACCAAACAAAGATTTTAATCTGGTTGTTTTTATCCCTATCTTTTTAACTGTTCCCTTTTGAGTTCCGAAATCTATAAAGTCACCAACAACGAATGGTTTGTCAAAATGTATTGCAAATGAGCTAAATAAATCTGATAGGATGTTTTGAATAGCAAATGCAATTGCTATTCCTCCAATACCTAAGCCAGCAACAAAAGATGTAATGTTAATTCCTAAATTAGATAATGCGAATAGAATTGCTATTAACCATAGAATAGCTTTGATTGTTGTCGCTAGCAAGTCAACCGAAGAACTATTAGAAGAGTCCTCTTTAATAGCTTTCTTAATAAAGTAATTAATAATAATACTCATTGCTCTCATTGCTTCTACAACCAACCAAACAATTAAAACAATGTCTAATATTCTTTGTAAAAAATCTCCAATATTTAAAAATTTTAAAGAAATATAAAGAGAAATAAAAATATAAAATAATGGCTTTATTGATTTTATAACATCAATTAGTATATCATCTATATTATGTTTAGTTTTCTTAGCTAAAAGGGAAAATCTTCTAAGAAGGAAGTCATTGAATATTTTAAATATAATAAAAAGAGATGCAAAAATTAAGAAAGACCTTATATATGCCAATAATTCGTTATTAAGAAAAATATAACTTAAATTAATCATATTATTTTCTTTAATAATTCTTCTGCTTTTTGTGGATTAATCTTGCCTTTTGATTTAGCCATAACCTGGCCTAGAAGGAACATAAAACTATTATCCTTTCCTCCCTTATAATCCTCAACTGCTTTTGCGTTTTCTGAAATAACCTCATTAATTATTTTTTCAATTTCAGAATCGTCAGTTATTGCTGATAATCCTTTTTCCTTTAATATATTAGACGGATCACCCTGAGTATTATACATTTCTGTTAAAATTACCTTAGCAATATTGCTTGATACTTCTTCTTTCTCAATCATAGAAATTAATTCAGCAAAATTTTCAGGAGTAATTTTTTTATCTATTTTATCAAAGTCGGAATCATTTTTAATTAGTGATTGCAAATCTGTTATAATATAGTTTGAGCATAATTTAATAGAGCCATCTTTCATACAATCTTTATCTCTTTTCCAGCAATCTAATTCAGAAACACTCTTTTCAAAATAATTAGCCAAATCGGGCTCATTAATATAGAATTCAATGCTTTTATCATCTAAGTCAAACTCTTCCTTAAACCTCTTTCTTTTTTGGTTAGGTAACTCAACTAATTTAACTCTAAGACTCTCTATCTCTTCGTTAGATATATTTAAAGGAGGTAAATCTGGTTCGGGGAAATATCTATATTCAAAAGAATCTTCTTTGCTTCTCTGTTCCATCGTTATTTGCTTAGTATCGTGCCACCCTCTTGTTTCTTGTTTTACTGATTCTCCGTTTTCAATTAATTCTTTTTGTCTTTTTATTTCATACTCAATAGATTTTTCTACCGCTTTAAAAGAATTAAGATTTTTTACTTCAACTTTTGTTCCTAATTCCTCTGTTTCACTTAGGGAAATATTAACTTCACATCTCATCTGTCCCTTCTCCATATTGGCACCAGAAATATCGCTGTATTTTAAAATAAGTTGTAGTTCTTGAGCGAACTTTTTAGCTTCCTCTGCCGAATGAATATCGGCCTCCGTAACTAATTCCATTAATGGAACTCCTGAACGATTAAAATCAACAAGGGTTGAACCTCCTTCATGGCTTAATCTAGCAGTATCTTCTTCCATGTGGATTCTATTAATTCTAATTCTTTTAGTTTCTCCATTATCTAAATGAATGTCTAAATGTCCTTTTTTACAAATTGGAAAATCAAATTGAGATATTTGATATCCTTTAGGTAAATCGGGATAGAAATAACTTTTTCTATCAAATCTTGAGTAATTTTGAATTTCACAATTTAAAGCAAGTCCAGCTAAAATAATCTTTTCAATAGCTTCTTTATTTATCGTTGGCAAAGCACCTGGGTGTGCTAAACATATTGGACAAACATTCTTATTAGGTTCTTTTTCTTCAGGATTATTTAAACAAGAACAAAACATTTTAGATTTTGTTTTTCCTTCGAAATGTATTTCTAGTCCAATTGTTGGTTTTAACATATTATTTATTTTTCATTATTGATACCCCAGAAGAAGATCCGACTATATCTGCTTTAAATTTTATCATTAATTTTAAATCTTTTAAAGTCTTAATATTTCCAGAGGCTTTTATTAGTAATCCTGGTGCATTTTTTCTCATTATCTCTAAGTGGTGTCCTTTTTCCTTTAACTCCCTGTGTTCTAAAGGGTCTTTTTCTGTTGCTGTTTTAACGCAAATTGCTCCTGCCTTTTTAACAATTTGGGAAGCTTTAGCGATACCGTCATCAGTTAAAAATCCACTCCCTATAATCACCTTTGTATTTTGTAGTTTACAAATTTTCTTTAAATCTTTCTCGATTTTAGCCCATTTCTCATGAATAACATCAGGTATGTTAATTACAATATCTAACTCATTTGCACCGTCTAAAACAGCCTTTTTGGCCATTTTAAGCCTAATTTCAGAAGGACTATCCCCTATTGGATCATCAAGTAAAACAACTGTTTTTATTTCCGTTCCTTTTAATTCTTTACTTACTAACTTAACCCACTGAGGTCTTATGCAAACACCCCTAAAATTGTATTGTTTTGCCTCGTTGCAAGTTTTGATTATATCCTCTTTTTTAGATTCTTTTCGGATATTTGTATGGTCAATATATTGATTTATTTTCATCATATTATTTTATCAATTATATTTAATATATCTTCTGTAACTTTTTCAATTGGTTGTTCTCCGTTAACTATTTCCCATTTACAAAAAATATTATCTTTTGCTCTTTCTTCGTAATTTTCAAAAACATTGTTTAAAAATATCTTATCTTTCTCGTGTCTGTCCAGTTCCTTTTGTTTCGATTTCCTTTTAAAGGATGTTTCCGGACTTATCCTTATATATATTGCTAAATCAGGCTTTTTTATTTCAAATAGTTTTTCTAATTCAAGTATTTTTTCCAATGGAACCCCTTTTACTTTTTGATAAATAGTAGTTCCTGTAAAATATCTGTCTGACAACACCATTCTACCATTTTCTAAATGATTTTCCAATTCCTCATTGTCTTTCACAAAATCAGCAAAGTATAATAATGTTTGTGCAGATGCGTTAAAATCATATTCCTTACTATGAAGCCATTTATCAATTAAATCCCCGATTGGTTTTCCATACTCAGGATATTTTTTACAAATAACGCTATATCCCTTATTAGAGAAAAACTCAGATAAAATTTTTGTCTGAGTTCCTTTTCCGCAACCGTCAATTCCTTCTAGGACGATAAATTTTCCTATTTTATTGTTCATTCTTTTTCTAGTTTACTTTCTTGAGGATGCTGAGCACCAACATATTTTGCATTCTTTTTCTTGTAATAAGGATTTGTTGTAGGAGATGTAAGAGTTTCAAAAACTAATTGACATATTCTTGTCTTAGAATAAAGTAAAACAGGAATCATACCAATATTTTCCATTTCTAGAACAATCTTTCCTTTAAATCCTGGGTCAATATGTCCAGCAGTTGAATGTATTACTATCCCAAGTCTGCCTAATGATGATCTTCCATCAATTCTTGCAGCAATATCGTCAGGTAAAAATACTTCTTCCATTGTAACTCCTAAAACAAATTCTCCAGGATGAAAAACAAAAGGTTCTGCGTCGGTAATTTTAACGGTTCTTGTCATACCATTAAAACTTTCAGGGTCCCTAGTATCAATAAAGGGTTTCTTTGTGTGCTCAAAAATGGCGAATTCATCGCCGAGTCTTAAATCAAGTGAAGCAGAGCCAAGTTGATCATCAAAGTTTGGATTAGGAGTAATACCAATCTTCCCTTCTTCGATAAATTTCTTAATCTCTCTATCTGATAAAATCATGGTTAATCAATTACCTCTATTCCTAAAGATCTTGATGTTCCTTCAAGGGTTCTTAAAGCTTGCCCTTCGTTTTTAGTGTTTAAATCAGGCATTTTTTGCTTAAGAACTTCCTTTAACTGGTCTCTTGTTATCTTTCCAACTTTTTTAGTGTTAGGTGTTCCTGAGCCTTTCTCAATTCCAATTGCTGCTTTAATTAATTGAGCTGCAGGTGGTTGCTTTGTGATCATGCTGAAAGTTCTGTCATCGTAAACACTTATTTCAACTGGAATTTTAAAGTTTCCTTTATCTCTAGTTAGGTCGTTAAACTTTTGACAAACCTCAGCGATATTTAAACCGTGTGGTGCAAGAGCTGGACCAACTGGAGGAGCGGGAGTTGCTTTACCTGCCTGTATATGTAATTTTATAATAGATTTTACTTTTTTTGCCATAATTTTATATCTTCTTTATTTGTAATGAGTCTAGTTCAAGCGGAGTATCTCTACCGAACATATTAATTAACACTTTAACTTTTCCTTTTTCTTTATCGATTCCTGAAACTTTACCATCAGATTCTTTAAAGGGACCGTCTACAATTTTAATTGCATCACCAACAATAAAGTCTATTTTGTATTTTGGTTCTTCTACTTCAACTCTCTTTTTTAAAGAAGTCATTTCTTCTAAAGAAACTGGTAATGGAATAGTTCCAGAACCAACAAAACCAGTTACGTTCGGAGTGTTTCTTACAACATACCAAGAATCATCAGTAACAACCATTTCAACTAAAACATAACCTGGGTATATTTTTTCTTCAACAGTTCTTTTTTTACCATTCCTAATCTTTATCTTCTTTTCTTTAGGAACCATAACATTAAAAATTTTGTCTTCCATTCCAAGAGATTCTATTCTTTGAGCTAAACTTTTAGCAACTGCATCTTCATATCCAGAATAAGTATGTAATACATACCATCTCTTCTCATTTGTAATTTGTTGTTTTGACATATTTTAGATTAAATAGTTTTCTATCAAATACATATATAGCAAATCAAATAATCCTAAGATTAATGCTATAACAATACAAATAACAATAACTGTAATTGTATAATTGATAGTTTCTTTGCGAGTTGGCCAAGAAATTTTCTTCATTTCTGATATTGGACCGCTTAAAAATTTTTCATTTTTCATACGTTAATAGATTAACAAAAAGACAACTAAATGTCAAACATCTAAGTTCTTAACATTTTTAGCTGAAGTTTGAATAAATTTCTTTCTGGGAGCGACCTCTTTTCCCATCAACATATCAAATGTTCTATCAGCTTCTATAGCATCCTCTATGTTTACTTGAATAAGAACTCTTGCTGCAGGATCCATAGTTGTTTCCCATAATTGCTCAGGGTTCATTTCTCCCAAACCTTTATATCTTTGAATGCTAAACTTAGCACCATCTTTAAAGCTCTTCAAAAGCTCCTCCTTCTGTTCATCACTATATACATATTTGAATTCTTTTCCATACTGAATTTTATATAAAGGTGGTTGTGCAAGATATAGACATCCTTTATCAATAATTGGTTTAAAGTGTCTAAAGAACAACGTCATCAAAAGAGTTTTTATGTGGTTTCCATCTGAATCCGCATCACACATAATAATAATTCGATGATATCTTAATTTCTCTAAATCAAAATCATCAGAAATAGCAGTTCCTAGGGCAATAATTAGATTTTTTACTTCTTCATTAGCAAGCATTTTATCTAATCTAACTCTTTCGACATTCAATATCTTACCTCTTAAAGGTAAAATTGCTTGATATCTTCTGTTTCTAGCCTGTCTTGATGAACCTCCAGCAGATTCTCCCTCTACTATATATATTTCTGATTCCTCAGGTCTTCTTGACGTACAGTCTGATAATTTTCCTGGCAATGACAATCCATCTAAAACACCCTTTCTTAATATAGTTTCTTTAGCTGCTTTAGCTGCTTTTCTTGCCTTGTATGATAAAACAGATTTTTCAATAATTGCTTTAGTATCTTGAGGATATCTTTCTAAATAATCTTGTAATCCCTCTGTAACAACTGCTTCAACAGCAGTTTTTGCCTCAGTATTACCAAGCTTACCTTTTGTTTGTCCTTCAAACTGAGGCTCTCTTATTTTAACTGATACAACTGCTGTTAGTCCTTCTCTTATGTCGTCACCGGTTAAATTAGGCTCTGATTCTTTAAGAAATCCTCCTTTTCTAGCAAAGTCATTTATTAATCTTGTTAGTGCTGTTCTAAAACCAGTCAAATGAGTTCCCCCTTCAACGGTAAAAATATTATTGGTAAAGCTATCTTCTTTTATTTCATAATCATCAGAATATTGGAATGATGCTTCAACAGCAATTTCTTCTTTTTCTCCCGAACAATAGAATGGATTAAGATGTATTGTTTTTGCAGCTTTATTCAAATATTTTAGATAAGAAACAATCCCTCCTTCAAAGAAGAAATGATATTCAAATAAATCTTCAGGGTTTCTTTCATCATAAAAATCAATTCTTATCCCTTTTGTTAAATAGGCTTGTTGTCTAAAATGAGATAGTAATTTTTTTCTATCATATTCAATTTCTTTAAATATTTCAGGGTCAGCTTCAAAAGTTATGGTTGTTCCCCTTTCTTTACAAGTTCCTACTTTTTTAACTCCTGCTTTTGGTTTACCTTGTGTATATTCTTGAACATATTGACCACCATCTCTGCAAACTTCAGCTTTCATTTCTTTGGAAAGTGCACAAACAACAGAGACTCCTACTCCATGCAAACCTCCAGATATTTTATATGCATCACCACCAAACTTTCCACCAGCATGCAAAGTTGTCATAATTGTTTCTAGGGCAGATTTTTTTGTTTTTGCATGAACGTCCACAGGAATACCTCTTCCATTATCAGTAACTTTAACCTTATTTCCTGGTTGTAAAAAGACTTCAATCTTATCACAATAACCTCCTAGAGCTTCATCTAAGGCGTTATCAACAACCTCATAAACTAAATGATGAAGTCCTTGCGGTCCAGTTGAACCAATATACATACCTGGTCTTTTTCTAACAGGATCAAGACCCTCTAAAACAAATATGTCTTTTGCACTATATGAATTTTGTTTTGCCATATTATTTTCTTTCTTCCCAATTTATGGTTTCTTTAATTTTTATTATTATTTTATCAATTGTTTCAGGGTCAAGAGTTTTCTCTTTTGACTGAAGGCTCAAATGTAGAGATATACTCTTTTTTCCTTCAGGAACACCTTTTCCTTTATAAATATCAAACACTTCAACTGACTTAATTAAGTCAAATTGATTTATTTTTTGAACAATGTCTTCGATTTCTATCGCCTCATCAATTAAACCAGAAATATCTCTTACTGCAACTGGATGATATGAAACAACTTTATACTCTCTAATATCATTAGCATTTTTTTGCATTTTTTCAAAATTAAATTCAAAAAATATCACTCCCGCTTTAATTCCTATCTTACCAATAACATCTTTTCCAATTTTAATTTCTTCTTTTCCAAAAACAGCTTTATCAATACCAAGAGATGACAATAATGCAAGTATATCACTCTTAAGGTTATTCCCTTCACTTACTGCACCTGATAAACATATATGTTCCTTCTTCTCAAAAACTTTTCCTATTTCAAATATTTTAACCTTATCAAAATACTTAAGATTTTCTTTTACATTGTCAATCAACTGAGGAACAATTGTTGGTCTCAAATATTTAAGATAATTACTAACAGGATTTTTAATTTCTTTAGGGTTTAAATTAAATTCTTCTTTTTCTTTATCTCCAATAAAAGAATAATTAAAAACTTCTGAATAACCAAGTTCTTTCATTATGTCTTTTGCTTTGTTCTGCCAATAAATATCATTATTTAATTCGGCTGGCACTGAAAAAGACGGTAAAGTAAATGGAACTTTATCATAACCATATATTCTGCCAACTTCTTCAGTAATATTTTCAGGGATTAGAACATCTTGTCTATAGGTAGGAACATCAACTGACATATCTTTTTTTACAATAAAACCAAGCTTAGATAATATATTAACTACATCTTTTTTAGGAATATCAAGCCCAATAACATTATTAATATTATTTAAATCTATCTTTATATTCCATGGTTTTAATTTTTTACTATATATATCGTTGAAAGAATCCACAGGCACGCCAATCAAATCAATTGCCCTATTAAGAGCGTATTCAGTAAGATTAGGATCAATGTTTTGTTCATATCTTATAGAGGCATCTGTTCTTATGTTTAATTTTCTAGCAGTTTGAGAAATTAGTTTATGATTAAAATTAGCTGATTCTAGTATAATATTCTTTGTTTCTTTTGTTATTTCTGCTTTTCTTCCTCCTTTAATTCCTGCTAAAGCTAATGCGTCGTTCTCGTCAGCAATTACTAATATATCTTCATTAAGAATATAATCTTTTCCACCCAATAAGCTTATTTTCTCATTCTTCTTTGCTCTTCTCACATTAATACCTTTTGAGACTTTATCGTAATCAAAAGCATGAAGGGGTTGACCTGTTTCAAGCATTACATAATTTGTTATATCAACAATATTATTAATTGAATTAATCCCACAAGCATCTAATTTTTCTTTAAGCCATTTTGGAGATGGTTCTATTTTTACATTCTTCAACACGGCCGTTGTGTATCTTAGGCAATCATTATTATCTTCAATCTTTACAGGGAAAACTGATGATATCTTTTTAATCTTTGTTTTAGGAAAGATTGTTTTTTGATTTAATAGAACCGACAATTCTCTTGCAACTCCAATATGAGATAGACAATCACCTGCTCTATCTGGAAGAACATCAATACTTAATAGAAAGTCATTTCCTTTCTTTTGAATATATTCATTCTCAAAAGAATGCATAGTTAAAAGCTCTGCGATTTTCTCAGGTTTAGGTAATTTTTCTTTAAAGAATGATTGTAACCAATTATATGAAAATATCATTTTATTAAAATTGTTTTAAAAAGTTAAGATTAGCACTGTGGAAAAGCCTAACATCATTTATCTTGTATTTCATCATTGTTGGTCTATCAATAGACAAGCCAAAAGCAAATCCTTTGTATTTTTTAGGATCAATTCCTCCATTTTTAATTACATCTGGATGAACCATTCCCGATCCTAATATCTCTACCCAACCAGTTCTCTTACAGGCCGCACATCCTTTTCCATTACATACGGTGCAAAGCATATCAACCTCAAAACTTGGCTCAGTAAAAGGAAAATAACTTGGTCTAAATCTTATCTCCACATCTCTCTTAAAGAATTCTTCTAGGAATTTTTTAAGTACAGCTTTTAAATGAGAAACGGAAACATTTTCATCAATATATAGACCTTCTAAGTGAAAAAAGTTAGTTTCATGAGAAGCATCGGTTGTTTCATATCTGTAAACTTTTCCAGGAATAATAATTTTAATTGGTGGCTTCATCTTCTGCATATACCTTACTTGAGATGAAGATGTTTGACTTCTCAAGACACCGCCTTCCTTTAAGTAGAATGTTTTTCCAAGAGATAAAGCATCTCTAGCAGGATGTCCTTCGGGTATATTAAGTGCATCAAAATTATACCATTCAGTTTCAATCTCTGGACCTTCAACAACACTAAATCCCATTAATTGAAATATTCTTTCCATTTCACGTTTTACTTGAGTTATTGGATGTAAACTTCCTAATTCTGTTGCTTTAGTTGGAAGAGAAAAATCTATTTCTTCTTTTACTTCTTTTTTAAAATCATTTTCTTTCTTTAAGAAAATCTCCTCAATTTCTAAAGAAAGTTGATTAATTTTTTGTCCTAGTGTTTTTTTCTCTTCAATCGGTAAATCTACAACTAAGGAAAAAAGCTCTCTTATTTTCCCCTTCTTTCCTAGGTATTCTTTTTTGAACAAATCCAAGTCAACTTTTTCAGTGATTTCTTCTATTTTTTCTAGGGCTTCTTTTTTAATGCTTTCTATATCCATAAAACTATTTTAATCCAAAAATCATAAAAAAGCAAATAAAAAAAGAGAAGATTTATTGTGTTTTTTCACATACTTCTCTTACGATATCTACCACTATTGGAATGGCAGAATTTTTAAATTCTTCGTCTTGTTGCGGAAACATATTGTGTCCGCAATAATCGAGAACAAATTTTTTTCCCGCTGTTTTTGGAATTGCACTTTCCAGGGGAACCACCTCATCAATTCTGGAACCTATATAGTATCCAGAAATAGGAAGCGTACTTATTTTTAAGAAATTACTTCCTGGGGAAAGTTCAAAGAACAGCTTTATCCTTAATATCGCCGCTAAAGGCAATAAAGGTATAAATTTCCGCGAAATACCTTTGAAGGGTCCTCCTGCGAAAATTAATTCTTCAAATTCATACCCCTTGAGAACGAAAATACGAAGAATAATCGCTCCTAATGAATGGCCCATAGCCATCATCTTTGTTCCTTCAGGATAACTGTTTATTATCCTTTTGAGGTCCCATTCAGCCCTGTCAGCATATTCCAAAACTGATTTCCTTGTTCTTAGTTTTGTAAATTTACCTTCCTTATCGAGGTAATCGATAGTCTCAACTCTTAAGTCTGGAATCATTTCCAGATGTTTTCTCAACAAACTAAAGTTTTGTCGAGAACTATTCCCGGACCAACCAGGAAGTAACAATACTACTAACACTCAATCATCTCCCTCTTATCTAAGCTATATAATAATAATTTATTTTTGTCAACACAAAAACAAGCTTTGAGCTTGCTTCTTTGCGGACCCGACCGGACTCGAACCGGCAGTCTCCTCCGTGACAGGGAGGCGCGATAACCAATTTCGCTACGGATCCATAATGTGCCAAAGATGGGAATTGAACCCATGACAACTCGCTTATGAAACGAGCGCTCTACCACTGAGCTACTCTGGCGCCACATTATGAAAAAATGTTGCGGTTCCTAGAATTGCACTAGGGTCTCCAGCTTATGAGACTGGCGAGGTACTACTCCTCTAAACCGCTATATAAGCTATCTTAGCAAAAAATGAAATAAAATCAAGTAATAATCTTAAATCTCTTTAAAGCTTCTTCGCAAGAAGCAAAAAGTTTCTCTAATTCCTCAAGGTTTAAAATATATCCTTGCCCTTCTTTTATCTCCTCAGAAATAGTATATATGTTTTTTAATCCTGATATATCTGACACAGGAGAACTTTCAATTAGTTCTAAAAGGTTATCTCCTTTAACATCTTCACTCTTTAAAACATCTATAAGCAATTCTTCCATCATGAGTATTGCCCTCTTATAATCCTTCTTATTTAAAAAACTTGCTATTTTTTTACTTCTCATTTGGAAAATCCTATTTGGATCAAATCTCTGAAAACTTAAAAAGTCTTGTATCCTTCTTTTTTCTTCCGCAGGTAAAAAACCTTTTTTATTGAAATAATAAATAATGGCAAATATAAAAGCAGCTGTTATAAATAAGAAAACTACCTTCCAAGGAAAAAGAAAATCATACAATTCTTGTGATTCTAAAAAAGATAAAACATCATATACTGTCATATTTTGTTTTCAATTAAGGATGCTATTTTAAGAAGTTTCTTTTCTTTAAAAGGTGAACCTATTAGATGCAAGCCAATATTTTTAGTTATTGGCAACGAAACTGCTGGTAAACCTGCTAAATTAACAGAAACAGTATAAATATCAGCTAAATACATTGACATTGGGTCGTCCATTTTTTCTCCTATCTTGAATGGCAAGCAAGGAGAGGTTGGACCTAAAACAACATCAACCTTTTTAAATGCTTCGTCAAAATCATTTTTAATTAATGTTCTTACTTTAAGGGCTTTTTTATAAAAAGCATCGTAATATCCTGACGATAATGTATATGTTCCAAGCATTATTCTCTTCTTTACCTCCTTTCCAAAAAATTCAGTTCGATTACTGACAGAACCATCGATATTTTCTCCATATCTTAGACCATCAAAACGAGCCAAATTTGAACTAGCTTCAGCAGGAGCAATAATATAATAACAAGCTAAGGCATACTCCGAGTGAGGCAAACTAATATCAACTATTTCTGCTCCTAATTTCTTGTACCTTTCAATTGCATCCTTAACTGAATCTTCAATTTCTTTATCTAGCCCCGCAGTAAAATATTCTTTAGGAACTCCAATCTTGATATTTTTCAAATCTATATCTTCTTCATCATAATCAATTGTAGTTGAATCCATTTTATCTATGCCTTTTATCGCATCAAAAACAATTTGTGCATCTTCTGTATTTTTAGTTAATGGTCCTACTTGATCTAATGAAGATGCAAAGGCAATAATTCCATTTCTAGAAACTGCACCATAGGTTGGTTTCAAACCAACAACACCACAAAATGAAGCTGGTTGCCTTATTGAACCACCTGTATCAGTTCCAAGAGCATAAACACACATATCTGCAGAAACACTCGTAGCTGAACCACCAGATGAACCACCTGGCACTCTCTCTAAGTCATTAGGATTTTTAGTAGGAAAAAATGCTGACTTTTCACAAGAAGAACCCATTGCAAATTCATCTAAATTTGTCTTGCCTAAAAATACAGCTCCTTGCTCTTCTAATTTTTTAACTACACTTGCATTATATGTAGCAATATAGTTTTCTAAAAACTTAGAACCTGCTGTACATTTTACTCCTTTTACTAAAATATTATCTTTTAAGGCACATGGAATACCTGTTAATAGGGTCATTTTGCCATTCTTAATCATCTCATCAGCCTTTTGTGCTTGCTTAAGCGCTAAATCTTTACTTATGGTTAGAAAGGCTTTTATTTCTTTGTCTTTTTCTTCTATTTTATCTAAATAAGCCTGAGTCAACTCAACAGAAGTAAAATCTCCATTTTTTAATCCCTCATGAGCTTCTTTAATTGTTAATTTTTCAATCTTCATTATAAAGTATTTTATTAACTTCAAGACATCCATCTTTTTCTCTTGAAAATGAGGCAATTATTCCTTCGTGAGGAACATCATCTCTCATCACACTTTCTAGTTTAATAACGCTGGCTGTTTCTTCAATATTTGAAACATCAAGCTCTTGAAGTTTTTTTATGTATTCTAAAATTGATGAAAACTTTTCTCTCATTTCTTCAATTTCGTCATCTTTAATTTCTATATTAGATAACTTAGCAATATTTCTAATTTCTTCTTCAGATATCATATAAGTATATTATACTAATATTATTATTTTATCAATTCAATAGCCTCTTTTATCCTTTTTAGGGATTTTTCTTTTCCTAAGACATTTACAATATCAATTGGTCCAGCTGAATTCTTTTTTCCTGTTAAAGCAGCTCTTAAAGGCCACAAAATATTTCCTCTGTTTGTCTCTTTATTTGCTTCTTCTAAAATATCCCCATCATTTGAGATTACATCATATATTCTTTCTAAGGATTTTTTAACATCTTCAAAGCTCATTTCTTTCCATAGTAATAATTCTTTTTCATAAGTTAATTTATCCTTAAAAAAGTAATCAGTAAGTTCATTTATTTCCGAAAGTTTTTTAAGTCTTTCCTGATACAAGGAAACTATTTTTACTAAGTATTCTAATGGCTCGTCTTTTATTCCATTAATATATGGAATACAAGCCTTTGTAAGTTCTTCAATTGGCATTTTACGGATATATAGACCATTTAGCCAATCTAATTTATCAATGTTAAAAATTGCTGGAGATTTCTGAATTTTCTCCAAAGAGAAATCATTAATTAATCCTTCCATAGTATATATTTCTTTTTCTGTTCCAGGGTTCCAGCCTAAAAATGCAATAAAGTTAAGAATTGCTTCAGGAAGATATCCGTCTCTAATATAGTCAGACAATGAAGTTTTCCCAGTTCTTTTCGAAAGCTTCTTTTTGTCTGTTCCAAGTATTAATGATAAATGTGCATACTCTGGCTCCTTTTCTCCTAGGGCGTTAATAATCAATATCTGTTTAGGTGTATTTGGGATATGATCTTCTCCTCGTATAACATGAGTGACTTTCATTTCCATATCATCTATCGCACAAGTCAAATTGAACAAACAATTTTTAAAGTCTTTTGCAATGACAAAATCACCCATTGTGCTAGTATTTGTTTCAATCTTTCCCCTGATAATATCATTAAAAGATATTACTTTATTTAAAGGTGTCCTAAATCTAATAACATAGGGCTTCCCTTCTTTTAGATATTTATCAACAGTTTCTTTAGGCAAATCTCTACAGTGTCCATTATATACTGGTGACTCTCCAATAGACATTAGATATTGTTTTTGTGCTTCAACTTCTTCTTTGGTACAAAAACAATAATAAGCGTGACCATCTTCTATCAGTTTCTTAAGTTTTTCTTCATATAAGTCCCCTCTTTCACTCTGCCTAAAAGGACCTTCGTCCCAATTAATTCCAAGCCAGCTTAATCCTTTAATTAGTTCGTCTTCCCATTCCTTTTTTGATCTTTCTTTATCAGTATCTTCAATTCTTAATATAAAAGTTCCTTTATTCTTCATAGAAAAAAGATACGGAAATAGTGCTGTCCTGATTGTTCCTATGTGTAATGGTCCTGTTGGTGATGGTGCAAATCTTGTTATTGTTTTTTTCATATTAAATACTCTAAAATATTTTTTGATATGTCTTGTGCCGCATTCGGCCTTGAAAATTCTTCAGATCCTTTAATCATTTTTTCCTTATCAATATTTTTAATTTTCTGTAAAAAGAAATGCTCTGTAAAATTGGGCTCCTCTAAGACTAAACATGCCCCATTTTTTGCATAGATATAGGCATTTTTAACTTGATGATTTTGTGCTGACTCTGGCAATGGAACTAGTATGGAAGGTTTCTTGTTTAAAGACACTTCTGATATCATTCCTCCGCCTGATCTTCCAACAACACAATCAGAAATACTGTAAGCATTACCTAATTCCCTCTCGTCTAAAAAGAAATATGGGTGATAGTAAGCTAATAATTCCTTATCGATCATTGCTACAGGCTCTTTTTCCGCTCTCCTAATATCTTTCATTCCTGTCTGATGAATTACTTCAAATTCTTTAAGCATTTCGGGTAAAGATTCAAAAATAACTTCGTTTATTCTTTCGCTTCCTTGAGAACCACCTAGTATTAAAACAACTTGCTTCCCTCCTTTAATGTCAAAATCCTTAATTGCCTCTTCTTTATTTCCGTTAGATATAGCATTTCTAACTGGCCCACCCGTCTCTATTACTTTATTCTTATTCTTAAATTCGACATCATCTATTCCAAAAGAAGAAAATATATTTTTAGCAAAATTAGCTCCTATCCTATTAGCTAACCCAGGCGCCACATCTGACTCATGAATAAAAATCGGTATTCTTAAAATTGCTCCACTAATAATTACAGGAACAGAACCAAATCCACCTTTACTAAAAATTAAGTCAGGCGCACTAAAAAACATTATTGTAAAAGCTTGAATAAAACCAATAGGAATATTAAAGAATATATCTACTATATTTTTAAAAGAAAAATATCTCCTAATTTTTCCTGTCAGAATAAATTTTGTTTTAATGTCTGCTTTTGGCAAAAAAACTTTAGCAGTAAAATCTTTTGGTCCGATGTATGAGAAAACCACATCAGGGTCTTTTTTCTTTATTTCCTCTGCAACTGCAATAATTGGAAAAATATGACCACCCGAACCACCTCCTGTAAATAATATCTTTTTCATACCTATAATATATCTTTTTTTAATCTTTTTAACAAGTAATTATTTCCTCGATATGTTTAGTAAAAAACCACAGGCAATTAATTCAGCTATTAGGTGAGTTCCTCCATAGCTTACAAACGGCAAAGGAATGCCCGTTAAAGGCATTAATCCTGTCATAGAGCCAATATTAACAAAAGCTTGAACAATAATCCAACAGCCAATTCCTAGGGCCATTAACTTAAGATATGTATTATTCTGTTCTTTTGCTATATGAATAATTCTAAAGAAAAATAATATAAAAAGAACAATTAAAAGAGATATTCCTATAAAACCAACTTCTTCAGCAAGAATTGCAAATATTGAATCTGATATTGATTGAGGGATAAATCCTAATTTTTGCATACCCATACCTAGTCCAGAACCAAACAATCCTCCGGAGCCAATAGTAATTAATGCTTGATTGATATGATATGTTGAACCTAAAATATCTTTTTCTGGATTAAGGAAAGAAAATATTCTTTCCATTCTGTAGGGAGAAAAAATAATTAATGTTACAAAACCAACAACCGCTCCAGATATAGTAATTAAAGTTTGTTTTATTGGCGTCTTAGAGCAGAAGAACATTGCTATCATTATTGAGAAGATAACAAACATTGTGCCTGTATCTTTTTGGAATACTAGAATAGAACAAATTAAAGCAAGAATGGTGATAAAAGCAAAGAATTTCTTTCTATTTTTTTCATCATCTAGAATTGTTGCTAAATAAAAGATAACGGCAAGTTTTAAGAATTCCGAAGGTTGAACACTGGTAAATCCTAAATCAATCCATCTTGTTGCTCCTAATTCAGTCTTAGAAAGCCCAGGAACAAAAACTAAAAGCATTGTGATTATGGAAAACGCAAAAACCCATACACTTAGTTTTTTAACTCTCACTAAAGGAACCTTAAAAGCAACAAAACCTAATATTAGTCCTGGTAATAATCCAAATAAAACTTGGTGGAATAAATAATAACTTGCTCCACCAGTTAAGCTTAATGAAAGCGGAATTGAAGCCGTTGCTAACGCTAAAAATCCTACCCCTAAAAGAGCTATAATTGTAAATAAAAGAAAAGTATCTACCTTAGGCTTTTTCATTTATATATTTTTTAAATAAATTACCTTTTTCTTTGTAGTCCTTAAAGCTACCAAAGCTTGGTGAAGACGGAGAAAGCAAACATATCTTTCCTTTTGAGGTTAATCTATATGCTTTTTCAACTGCATCTTCCATCTTTTCAACCATTACAATCTTAATTTTTCTGTCCTGTTTTTCAATTTCTTTCATTATTCTTTCTCCTGAGTTAGGAAAAAGAATAACATTTTTAATATTGCTTTTGTTTATTCTTTTTGCCAATTTATTATATTTTATTCCCCTGTCATATCCTCCAGCAATTAAAGTTTCGACATCATTTCCAAGTGCACCAAGAGCGAAAATAACTGCTTCGGGGATTGTTGCAATTGAATCATCATAGAATCTAATTCCTCTAAATTCACCGATAAACTCTAACCTATGAGGAAGCCTCTTGTAATTAGAAAGGGCTTTAATTACTTTATCTTCAGAGATATTAAGGATATTGGCCACATTTAGAACCGCTATTAGATTATCAATATGAGTTATTTCTAAGAATTGCTGATTATTTTTAATAAAAATAGCAAAATCTTTAATATTTATTTCAATTTTATGTGCCTTAGTTTTAACCTCTACCTTAGGATTATATACAAGATAATCATCTTTATTTTGATATTTAAATATATTCTTCTTAGCTGAATAATATTCATCAAAATCTTTGTAATAATCAAGATGCTCTGGATAGATATTTAAAAAAACTGCGATATGTGGACTTTTTTTAAGATTTTGTAATTGATGGCAAGAAAGCTCATAAACAAAAACATCTTCTTTCTTTGCTTTTAATAGAAAAGATAGTGAAGGAGTTTCGATATTTCCGATTAGATATGAATTTTTAACTATTGCATTAATTAAAGAAGAAACAGTGCTTTTTCCCTTTGTTCCTGTCACGCCAATTATTTTTCCTGGGCAATTATCAAAAAATAATTCTGTCTGACTAGTTATTTTATTCTTATACCTTGAGAAAGGAATCCCTGGTGATTTAATAATTACATCGAAATCATTAACTTTCTTTAAGTAATCATCTCCAAGTAAAAGTTCCATTCCTTTTATGGCTTTTTTTGTTTTAGAATCTAAATCATTGAATTGTTTTTTGTCAGCAATGGCAAATATTTTCTTAGGAAAAACTTTTTTAAGAAAAGATAATGTGTCCATTCCCTCTCTTCCAATTCCCAAAATTAAAACCTTCTTATTTTTTAATTCTTTGATTTTCATAACTATAATCTACCATAAAGTTTAAAATTATGGTATACTCTGTTTATGGAAACTCAAAAAATAATTCAAAATTTTCAAAAACAATTTGAATATGAGCCAGTAATCAAGAATATTAAGAATTTTAAAAAATCAAAAGATATTTTTCTTGTTGGTATGGGAGGCTCTCATTTAGCAGCCGATCTGATTAATGATATTTATCCAGAAATTAATATAAAGGTTCATTCTAATTACGGACTTCCTAAGAAAATCAACAAAGATTCCCTTCTAATTGTTAGTTCTTTCTCGGGAAACACTGAAGAAACACTAGATGCTCTTGATTGTGCAATTAAGGCTAAAATACCAGTAATTATTATTTCATCAGGAGGAAAAATGATAGAAATTGCCCAACAAAATGATTTTGCATATATTCAGCTTCCAGATAATACCATTCCTCCTCGAATGGCTCTAGGTTATAGTATTAAAGCTTTGTTGAAAATATTAAATAAAGATTTTGATTTTAAAGTTAGCAACTCTCAATTACAAAAAAAAGGCTTTGATATTGCCAAAAAAGTAAAAGGAACTATTCCTTTAATTTATTCTTCCTCTAACAATAAAGCTATTTCATATATTTGGAAAATAAATTTCAATGAAAATTCTAAAAATCCTGCATTCATTAATTGCTTTCCTGAATTAAATCATAATGAAATGGTAGCCCTTAAAGATAACAATTTTTCTTTTTTATTAATTGAAGATGAAAGAGACCATCCAAGAATAAAAAAAAGAATTAAAATATTTAAGAAGATGCATCAAGTAATTCCATTAAAAGGAAATGTTTTGTATTTAATACTCCTTTCTCTTTGGAGTTCTTATTATCTAGCACTAGAGAACAAAGTTGACCCTCAAGAAATTGAAGCAATAGAGAACTTTAAGAAAGAACTCTCTCGATAGCTTGTCTTGCCAGCAAATAACAAACTGTTGACTCTGCCCCTTGATTAATATTCAAGGATTTTTCTCCTAATCCATCATAACAACCCCCCGTTGAATCATCATAAACCATTTGTCTTAAATGGTTTTTTCCTAAAAACCATTCAAAAGCAATTAAGGCTTTATCTTTATAATCTTCTTTTTTAGTGATTTCATATGCCTTAATTAGGGATTCAACCATAGATGCTGGATCCTCTGGTTGCTGATCAAATAGTGACCTTTTGCTGTCTTTTAAATACCACCTTTCCTGTCCAATCGGCAGATACTCTTCCCTACTAAAAGTTTTACCAATTAAAAATGTTAAGCTTTTTTCCGCAACATCTAAATACTTTTTATCTTTTAATGTGGAATAAGCATAAAAAAGTGCTTCTGGTATTCTACTGCTCGAATAGGTTAAGCAATCTTCAAACCAATTCCATTTTTTATTTTTATTTTTATTAAACAAATTAATTAAGTCATCGGCAAAAACGCGCAATAGTTCTTTATTTCTAGAGAGTCCTAATATCGCAAAAGCTTTTGCTCGTGGAGAATTTATATCTTTAATATATGATAAAGACTTATTAAATAATTTAATTGATTTTTTATTATTTATCTTACCTAAAGACCAAATAACTCTTCCCTGGACATCTTCTGATATTTCTTTATTTTCAATTATTTTATTTTTATTAACATAGTTATAGAACATACCATTATCTTCTTGGACTGATTCAATAAAGTTTAGGTATTTTTTAATTAGCTTATTATCTCCACTGTTTACTGCAACAATTAATGCTCTTGCATTATCATCTGTAGAATAGCCATAGTCTAAATTAGGAACAATATTCTTTGCAAACTGAACTATGCCAAAATTATCGGTAAGTCTTTTTAAGTGGTCAAATTTAATCTTAGGTATTTTAAAATCACTAGAAACATCTGCATATTTTCGGTATAACTCATAATACGATAGAGCAACATTATTCCATGTCATAAACCTTGATTCTATATATGAATTAAGTCCCATCTGCTTAGTTTCTTTTGGGTTCTCTAGCATTTTAATGATTGCCTCTGATACTTCTTGAGGATTTCTAAACCCTACCAGAATACCTTTATTATCGGTTATCATATTTTTAGCATAAGAAGTGGCCGTACTAATAACCGGCTTTCCACATCCTAAGGCAAAAGAGATAGTTCCACTTGCTGATTGTTTTGGATCAAGCATTGGAGATAAATATATATCAGTCGCATTTAAAAAGAACTCTATGTCACGTGAATTTAGGTATTGATTAAAAAATACTACATTAGACTTTATGCCTAATCTTTCAATTTCTTTTTTTAAAAAGTTTCTATATTTTTCCCCTTCTCTTTTTTTAACTACGGGATGAGTCTCTCCTAGTATGAGATATTTAATATTAGGAAATTTTTTAACAACCTCAGGCAAGGCTTGTAAAAAATACTCTATTCCCTTACCTTCGCTAATTAATCCATAAGTGGAAAGAATCGTATTCTTCTCCATTTTTAATTTCTTTTTTTCTTTATCTCCAAGAGATAATGGAACGCTCGGTATTCCATGGGGAATAAAAAAAACTTTTTTAGATGGAATATTGTATTCTTCTTCTAATATCCTTTTTGATTCTGTATTCATTACTGTTATTGCGCTTGCTTTTTTAGAAATATTAAAAACTAATTCTTTCATTTTTAATTCTGGAGACGGTAAAACAGTATGAAAAGTAACAATTAATGGCTTATTTATTTCATTTAAAAAATACAGTAAATAGTTTCCGTATTCGCCACCAAAAATACCAAACTCGTGCTCAATATGGACTAATTTAATTTTTTCATTATCATTAATCTTTTTAGCAACTTTTATATAGTCATTAACATTCTCAGTATTAATAACGTCTAAAACTCTGTTGTCATATCTATATTTACGATCGTTCATCGCAATAACTTTTGTTTCTAATCCCATAGAATCAATCAGGTCTCTCGTAAATGTTGCTATACCACATTCTCGTGGTGGAAATGTTGAAAGATAGATTAACATAATTTACTTAGAAGATTATTGATTTCTATTTCTGCCACACCAATTCTTTTATCAGCTGCACCATAATATATATAAAGTTTATCACCAAACAATGAAGCTCCTGTTGCAAAAACAACATTTGAAACTACTCCTTCTTTCTCCCATTCTTCAGTTGGAGAAAATAATGGTTCTTCCAATCTTGCAATAACTTTAAGCGGATTGTTTAAATCTAATAGCGCAACTGAGGTGTGATAAACCCTTTTATTATCAACTGAATGAAAAATAATTAGCCAACCCTTAGAAGTTTTAATAGGAGGACAACCTCCACCAACGTGTCTTTCTCCAAATGGAGCTTCATTTTTAATAACAATGTTATCTTTTAAATTTTTAAAAGTGCTCTCCCAAAACTCATCGGTCAAATCACTAAAATCATTAAAGGAAATAATCTGTATTTCAGGTAAAACTCGAATCATCATATAAAACTTACCATTAATCTTTTCTGGAAAAAGAAGCACATCTTTTGACCAAAATAAAACATCTTCACCAATATTTTTAATATATAAATCAGCTTGTTCAATATACTTTTCTGGTGCATTGATAATTTTTTTTACTTCACTGTATTTCATTTTGGGACCAATTAGCCCTCTTTTAGTTATTTTTTTCAAATCAGGACTAGTTGCATAAGCAGTAAGAGCATTTTTTCCATCATAAACAACATAAAAAATATAAAAAGTATCATCTACTTTTATAATTCTTGGATCTTCGACTCCCTGCCTTTCATAATCAAATTCTCTTTCAATTATTGAATTTTCGTATCTCTCTATTACTTCGTTTTTATTATTTAATTTAGCATATCCGATAGAAGAGTTCATACTGGAATTAAAAGCTCTATAAAACATATGAATAAAATCTCCCTCTCTAAAGCAACCTGGATTTAAGACTCCATTAGCTTCAAATTCATTCTCGGTTGCTTCAAGTATTATTTTTCTTTTAATCATATTTTAAAGTATTTAGGTATAAGATTCTTCGTATTCCAGTGATCCATGACTTCTAAAAGTATTTTTTCCCAATCATTTCTTTTAGGTAAAATATTTTTCTCAAAATATTTAATTATAAATGGCCTTTCTTTCTTGTTTTTATATCCCAAATAAAGCGCAGCTAGAACCTCCTTTCTTGTTCCAACACATTCAAAAGGTTTGACTTTCTTTTCTCCTGTTAGCTCTTTAAGAATAGGAAGAAGTTCTTTTTTATTAAATAAATCTTCTTTAAATATTAATTCTAATTCTTTTTGTTCTAAAAATGGATAAAGAATTAAATAAACAAAAAGGCATTTTGAACAATGATTGCACCATTTGCCAGTTATTTTCTTTGATCCTGAGTAAGTTTTGTTTGCCTCATTACAACTTAAAAATACAGGAAAATATTCTTTCATATTAGAAAAGATAAAAGCTATTTGTAATTCATATAAAAGTCTTAACGCACTAAAGCATTCTACATTTTCCATTAAATAATTTGAACAATAACTACTAAAATCTTTTTCAAACTGATAGGTTTTTGAATACTGATGGTTTATCTTTTTATCGTGCCAAATTACATTTTCCTCGTTAGCAGAATCTTCGTTAGAAAATATTATATATTTTTTATTAAATAAATATGAAACTAAAACAGTTAAGAATGATAAGTAAGCAACAAAGGGAGTGTGACCATTTAAGCACCCTTGTCTGTTCATTTCTAAAAGATTTTTTTCTATTTTTCTATTAACAATAATCATCTCATCTGAACCAGACAATTTAAACATTGCCTTAGTAGTTTTATCAGGGTTTAAAGAAAATAGTGAAGGCTTCATTTTTTTTAACATTTGGATAGTTACTGCTGAATCCTTTCCTCCGCCAACAGGAATTAATATTTTCTTTCCCGTAACTTTTCCCTTTTTAAATTCGCCCCTTCCTTCCGATATTATTTCTATATTAAGTTTTGTAAAGTCTATCTTATTCTCATAAAAATATTGTCCCATTCCATTTATTAATAAGTTCTTCCACCAATTAATTTGTTTTTTATCTAAATCCCCTGCCCTGACAATTATCTTAGGAGAGCAAGTTGCTTTCCAGTAAGAAAACATTTCAATCATTCCTAAATTAAAAACTAAATTATCTAAAACTTCTTTCTTCTTTCCCTTTAAAGAAGTGTTTTTAATAATTAACTTAGGTTTAAATTTAATTTCACCAACGGAAAAATTAAAAGAGATTTGAATGTCTTTTCCTTTTTCGGTATAAGAATAATTTTCGTAATAAAATATCTTCATCTTAATAATTGAATTGAAACTCCTAATACAGCAAGTAGAACACCAACAATCCAAAATCTCATTGTAATTTGGTAGGGTTTCCACCCTTTAGCTTCTAAATGATGATGAATTGGCGTAGAAAGCCATATTTTTTTACCTCTAAACTTTTTAGATAAAAGTTGTATTATCACTGAACCTGTTTCTATAACTAATACCCCAGCAATAATAGGCAAAACTACTACTGAATTTGTAATGAATGCCACGGCTGTCATTGCCATTGAAAGCCCTAAAATGCCTGTTTCCCCCATATAAAACCTTGCAGGTGGAATATTCCACCAAAGAAAACTAAATAACGTTCCACAGATGATTAGACAGAAAGATGCTAAATCAACTAATCCTTGGCTAAGAGCTATAAAACCTAATGCTCCAAAAATTGCTCCATAAACTCCTCCTGCCAACCCATCTAAGCCGTCAACAACTCCACTTGCCCAAGAAGCTAAACTAACAATTACATATAAGAGTATAAAAGAAGCTCCTAATTCTAAATAAAATCCATATGGAAAATCAAATAATATTGGGACATAAATTGAACTCCATCCAAGTTTATAATAAAGCCAAGAACCACCGACAAGACCCATTAGGGTAACTAGTATTAATCTGGTCTTAAATTTTAATCCTCCACCTATATACTTACCTTTTCCATAGACAACAAAAATGTCATCAATTAGTCCAATAATTGAAGCAATAATCAATGCAAAAATTGGAATCCATGTCTCTTCCCTTGAAAGAAAATTAAGTTTATCTATCCACCATATATCAGTTATTTTCCCTAGTAATATAATTAAGCCTAATAAAATTAATACACTAAGCCATATCAATATACCTCCTCCTCTTGGAGTGCTAACTTCTTTTTCTTTGTGAAATGATAAAAAGACAGAAGCTTCTTTTCCGTCAATCGTTGTACTTCTTGGTTTTTTCTTCCAAAACTCTATTTTGTAAAGATATTTTATTAAGTAATTAGCAATAATAAAAGAAATAACCGATGCTAGAAAAGCTAGGAAAAGTATTTTTATTGCACTAAAAATTAATATATCCATAATGTTTTACCAAATAAATGATTCTTCTAACCAATTTTCTAATTTTCTTGCCTCGTTAAATCTATCATCAGCTCCTGCAATAATATTAATTACATAACCTTCATCACTATCTAATGAAAAGTTGTTTAATATTAAGATAAGGCATCCATTCGCTTTTAAAGTATAACCTGTTTTTCCCCATAAATAAACACTGCTTTCACTTAAAAGGATATTCGTATTAGTTAATTTCCTATAAACTCCACTATAACTAGTTATTTCTTTACTAGAGAGAGAAAGTATTTCTGAAATTAATGGATAATCTTTTAGTATTAGAACAACTAGTTTTTCCAAGTCGCTAGCAGTTGAAACATTCGTTAAACTTTCTTCATCTAGTCCTGTTGGATTAACAAATCTAGTGCTTTTCATGTTTAATCCTCTTACCTTTTCATTCATCTTATAAATAAAAGTACTTCTACCCATTTTTTCTGCAAATGCTTCAGCGCCATCATTACTAGATTCTATTAAAGTAATAAATAGAAGGTCTTTAACTGAAATTAATTCACCCCTTTGAAGTTCTCCGGCCGTACCATATGTATTAATTGCAGAATCACTAATACTAATTAGATCATCAAGATTATAGCTATCTAAAACAATTACCGCTGTCATTAATTTTGTTAATGAAGCAATAGCGATTTGTTCATCTATTTCCTTCTCTGAAAGAACTACTTCTTTTTCGTCTTTAACAAAAACGGAAAGAAAATTATTCGAATTAAGATTAAGTTCGTTTATTTTATCCTTACTCAATGGCCTGAAAAGATCAACAGATTCCATAGAGTTGCTTTCAAAACCAATATTAAATGATTTACAATCAGTTAAAAAAAATATTGTACACAATATAATTATTGCAAATATTGGTAAAAACTTCTTCATGGGATAATCCTTTTAACATCTCTTGGAAATAGGACTGCTTCTTTGATACTATCTAAATTTAATAGCTGTTTGATTATCCTTTCAGAGCCCATTCCCCATCCTCCATGAGGTGGAATTGCATGCTTAAAAGAATTAACATAGAATTCCATTCCCTCGACTGGAACTCCTTTCTTCTTCATATTATTTATTAAATCATCGTATTCATTTATTCTTTGTCCACCAGTAGCTATTTCAAGCCCTTTATACAATAAATCAAAACCGCAAGTTTCTTCACCGTCTGGCATAGTATAGAAAGGCCTATATTCAAAAGGATAATGAGTTAGAAATATAAAATCAGAGTTAATAACTTCTTTAGCGTATTTTCCTGCTAATTCCTCTCCCTTTGGATCAATATCTGTCTCTTTGGGAATTTCATAGTCATACTTTTCTTTAATGATTTTTCTCATTTCTGATAATTTAATACATGGAATTTCTTCTAGAACATCATCAATTTCAATATTATATAATTTTAGATATTCACCTCCCTCTCTTTTAATATCCTCCATAATTTTTTTGACAATTCTATTAAGTTTCTTAGTAATGTCGTAAAAATCATCAATATATCCCATCTCTGCATCTAAACTAATGTATTCGTTCACATGCCTTGTTGTATAATGAGGTTCGGCCCTAAATACAGATCCAATTTCAAAAACATTTTCAAAAACACCAACCATAATTTGCTTATAAAACTGGGGACTTTGAGCTAGAACTGCTTTCTTTTCAAAATAGTCAACTTTAAAAAAGTTGGCACCTCCCTCGCTTGCAGAACCTAATATTTTAGGAGTTTTTATTTCAATAAATCCCTCATCTCTCATTACATTTTCATAACTTTTTAATAAAATATCATAAAGTCTAAAAATAGCCTGAACTCTTGGATGTCTTAAAGATATTGTCCTGTAATCAAGTAAAGTATTAAGATTTAAATTAATATCATCTTTTTCTAAATCAAAAGGCAGTGTTTCTATATTTTTAGTAATAATCTCTATTTTATTTCCTTTCATTTCATATCCCCCCTTTGCCCTTTCATCTTTTTTAATTAGTCCTTCAACTGAAACAATGTCTCCACTGTTTGCCTCTATGTCCTTACTGGCTACAACTTGAATAACTCCCGTATAATCTCTAATAATTAAAAAAACTATATTGCCTAATTTTCTTATATTAAAAATCCTTCCTTTGATAACAACATTTTCATTTTCGTGATTTGATATTTCTTTTATAAGTAATCTTTCCATATTATTTTTGTTCTTCAAGTTTTCTTATCCTATCTTTTAATTCAATCATCTTATTTTCTCTGTCAACAAAAACCTGCCCAAAGTCTTCTAATTCTTTTATCTTCTCTTCAAGCTCTTTTGTTTTTTTCTCTAACTCCCTCGTTCTATCTCTTATTATTTTTTCTAAAGTATCATTTAAACCCTGCAATTCTTTTGTCCTTTCCATAACCTTATTCTCTAATAATGAATTAGCATCTTCTAGATGTTTTTTTGTTTGCATTAATTCATTATTTTTAAAGTCTAATTCCTTTGTTCCTGCTATTATTTTTTTATCAAACATAATCTTTTGTTCACTTAGATCGTTAGTACATTTTAGCACCAAGAAAGATAGTGTTGCGATTAAAAGAAAAACTATAGCTCTCTCTAGGATAGAAAAAGTAATATTAGGAAGAACGATAAATGAAGAAAGGAACGTTAAAATTGCAATAATAAATATATCATTATTAGCTATTGATGATAATGGTTTACGATTGATAAGAACATAGGCCATTATAAGAGCATATATTGGAATAGTCAAATAGAATAAAGGATAAATATTTATACCATAAATAGGCAATAAATCTACTAAAAATATACCTAGAGCTAACAATAGAACAAACAGCCAAAACAATATTTCTTTTAAAATTCCAGCTCTACTATTTTTTTTCCAAATTTTAAAAATATTATAAAAAGGAAGCGTTAATAGAACTAATATAAAGAAAGAGAATAAATAATGAATTCCCCCTACTAATCCTCCTAAGCCCCATTTATAAAAAAACAATCCCTGAACGACTGTTTCTTTTTCAATAATAAAGAACAAACAAAAAGAAATCACATAGATTAATAAAAATTGCAATTTACTTGTTTTTATCTTACAAAACTCAACTGTGAAATGATAAAGAAAAACGGGCATTAAGAATACAGATAAAACTAGTAGCTTATCTAAAATATAGCCCCCTTCTATATTCTGAAAAATAACATCTTGCCAAATTATAAAAGCAGCTATAGACCATAAAAATTGAGCAAGGGCAAGAAATAAAAAGAGAAGACTATCTTTCTTTCTACTTTTAACACAAACAAAAAAACCAACAAGCAATATAAAAATACTGCTTGGTATAATTAAATAAATTGAAAAAGGAATTTCAAACATATTATTAATATTATAATATAGATTTCCTAATATCACAACTTAAATCATATATATCTCCAGCGCCCATAAAAATAATGACTTCTCCACCCTTAATTTTTTCAGCAACATCTTCTTTTTTAATATAGTTCAATCCATCAACCATTTTAGCGATTTCCTCTGAGCTTATCTTTAAGCTACTGTCTTCCCTTCCTAAAACATCATATATGTCAATTATAAAAAAACTATCTACTATTTTCACTACCTCTTTAAAGGACTTAATAAAGTCTTCCAATAGTAAAGATGTTCTTTGATATTGATGAGGCTGAAAAAAACAATATATTTTCTTATCAGAATACTTCTCTCTAATACCTTTTAAAGTAGTTAATATTTCAGTTGGATGATGAGCATAGTCATCAATTATAACTATGTTGTTCAATACATGTTCATCAAATCTTCTCCATGTTCCCGAAAATTTAGATATAGCTTTAAAAGAGAAATCGTCATCTATTCCTAGCTCACGAGCAATTGTTAATGCAAAAGAAGCATCTATTTTATTATGTTCCCCAGGAACATTAACTTCTAACCCTTCTATTTTAGAAACTTCTATTGTTTTTTTATCAGTATTAAGATTCAAATCTTTTTCCTTTATAACTAAATTCGATTGAGATGCAAATTTATTAAAGGCTTCTTTAATATTTTCTATATTCTTATAATAATCCAAATGATCTGCTTCGATATTTAAAATAACTCCAATCTCTGGATGATAGTTCAAAAATGATGCCTCATACTCACAAGCCTCAATAATTAAGTATTTAGAACTTCCCATTCTAAAATTAGAGTTACCAAATTCTTTTAATTTAGTCCCAATAATAACAGTTGGATCAAATCCTGCTTCAATTAAAATTAAAGAAGTCATTGCTGTTGTAGTACTTTTTCCATGAGTTCCAGATATAGCAATTGTAAAGTGCTTTTTTGACAATTCTCCTAGGGCTTGTGGATAGCTTAGTGTTTTTATTCCTTTCTCACGAGCACAAACAAGCTCAGGATTAGTATCTTTAACTGCAGGACTATAAACTACTAAATCGTAATCTTTAATATTGTCTTTGCTATTAGAGTTAAATATAGTAGCACCCATTTCTTTCATTTTTTGAATAAGCTCTGAATCACTTGGGTCAGAACCAGAAACAGCATCTCCACTCAAAAGATGATATTGAGCTAAAGCTGAAACACCTATTCCTCCTATTCCTATAAAGTGTATTTTCATAAATTAATAGATTTTAATGTTATATATCCTTCCTTGACACTTTCCATAATTTCAATTGATTCAACTGGAAAAAAGATATCAAATTCTTTAAATATATCAGGTCTTTCATCTAGTTCTATTCTTTTAAATTGCCATTGAATAATTCTACCCAAAGTAATGTGTGGTTTAAACTTATTAACAGTGGTAAAATCAAGAGCCTTTTCTAATTGATCATTTATCTCAATCATTTCAGAAGATTCTTTTCCATTAGCCCAAACCATCTTAGGATTATCTGCTTTAGGAGCATAAGAAATATTTTCTAAGTCTACATTAAATGGATCAATATTCTCAACCGCCTGTTCAACCCTATTGAAAACGTCCATTAATTCATCGAATTCTACAAAACCAATAAAAAACAATGTAATGTGAAGATTTTCCTTCCTTGTCCACTTTATCGGACAAAAATCATTAAAAGAAGAAGATATTTCTTCCTGATATTTTTCTAGTTTATTTTTAATTCTTTCTGGTAAATTAATTGCGATAAATATCTTTTTCTTCATATGTAGATAATATCAGATTATTATAAAAAAAAGAAGAGAATATTATTCTATTCTCTTTTCTATAGGCTCTCCAAATTTTTCAATCAATAGGTCGACATTGAATTGATTCTTGCAAACAATATTCAATTTATCTTTCTCCCCTTTAATATTGTTTTTTCCAATTTGACCTAAAAGATCTAAATCTTTTAAAAATTCCCCATAAATTATCCTTTGGTAAACCAAAGTACGTTTTATAACATTATCTTTCATGAAGTCCCTCCGAATAAATACTAATCCAATCGTTTAATTTTGTCAAAATTACTTTATTATGTATAATTAATTTATGAAGATAGATTTACATTGCCATACAAAATATTCATATGACTCAAGTTCAGAAATAGAAAAATTAATAATTCAAGCTAAGAGAAAAGGACTTAATGGAATTGCTATAACTGATCATGATAATATTAATGGATTTGAAGAAGCTATTCAATCAGGAATTAAGCATAATTTCTTAATTGTTTTAGGTGAGGAAATCAAAAGTAATAAAGGAGATATCTTGGGACTATTTTTAAATAAAAAAATTGATGGGTATAAAAAAGACCCACGATGGATTATGGAGGAAATTAAAAAACAGAATGGATTAGTTGTTATTCCCCATCCTTTTCATTATGGAGAAGGATTTAAAGATAATTTAGAAAATTATTTAGATATAATTGATGCTATTGAAGTTTTTAATGCAAGAAAACCTTTTAAAGAGCCTGATGAAAAAGCACTAAAGTTTGCTGAAAAACATAATATTGCTATGACCGCTGGAAGTGATAGCCATTATTATAAAGGTGTTGGATATGCTTACACTGAAGCAAATGCAGAAACGTTAGAAGAATTTAAGAATTCTATTATTCAAAAAAAGACAACCTTTTCAGGAAAAAAGGCGCCTTTTAGATATATATTTACCCCCTTTTTAAGCAAAATAATCAATAGCTTCCTTTAAGGAAGAAATTATTTTATCGGCACGAGAAAAATCTTGTTCTTTTGAATATTCATTAGGAACAGCAAAACAATTAACACCTGCCGATTTTGCCGATTCTAGTCCATATTGTGTGTCCT
>JBBABL010000001.1:0-73546 GCA_041657645.1 Minisyncoccota bacterium | reverse complement strand
GGTTGCTTAATTGGCGCTGGAAATACTTGGTGCGAGACAAAACAGAAATGTTTAAGAATCTGGGAAGAAGGATGTGGATTAGTTGATACTCCAGCAGCAGAAGAAGATAATATTTTAACTGCAGAGGATTGTTTAAGTAATGGCGGAGAATGGGGAGCAATCGGAGAAATGGATGAAGGGTTCTGTGTTTTGCCCACATCAGACGCTTACAAAACCTGCAACGACAAAGATGACTGTGAAGGATATTGCGTTGCTACATTAACAGAAGACGAGGAAAGCACTATTAATGAAGGCGAATCAATCGAAAAGAAAGGACAATGCTCATTATGGACAAGTGTTTTTGGTTGTAATGCGTTAGTTGAAAATGGGAAAGTAAATTATATAACTTGTACTGAATAATATGCGAAACAAGCTAATCACATTGTTATTCTTTGTTGTCAGTTTTTTTATTATAGCTGTTCCTGCTTTAGCAGATAACGAGATAACCGTAGACTTCTTTGAAGACAAACTTTGCTCTACTTGTAAATTACAGAAGGAGTTTATGGAAACAATAAAAACAGACTATCCTCAGCTGAATATTAATATTTATGATATTTCTGATACTGAAAAATTGAAACAAGTTGCTAATAGCTACGGTGTTTACGATTATAAGATAATGGCTCCCACCTCATTTATAAATGGATATTTTTTCCAATTTAATGACTTTGCAGACGAACAAAAAGCAATGGTTATTGATGCAATTGAAGGAAATTATGTCGAAAAAGAAGATAATATAATAAACTTCTTAAATAAAGAATTTGATTTAGACAAAACTCCTCTTCTTCTAACTACTATCATTCTAAGTTCAGTTGATGGTTTTAATGTTTGTTCAATTGGTGCTCTTATTTTAATCCTTTCAATTGTTCTTGTTTCTAATTCAAGAAGAAAGACTTTTCTATATGGAGGCATATTTATTCTAACCGCAGCAGTTGTTTACGGTGTTATTGTTTTTACATGGGGAAAACTATTTGAATTATTATTAGGACAACTTGGAATACTAAGAATTATTGTTGGATTACTTTCTCTAATAGGTGGAATATATTTCTTAACCCAATTCTTTAAGTTTCTTAAGAAAGGCCCTGCTTGTGAATCAGGCAATTCTAAGATAGTGAATAATGCTGTTGGTAAATTTAAAGAGTCTTTTAGCAAAGATAAAGGATTTTTATTTTTAGCCGGAAGCATCGCTACCTTTGCGGCAATAATTACGATAGTTGAACTTCCTTGTTCTATTGGCATTCCACTTGTTTTCGTTGGGATATTGGCCGAAAGCAATTTACCCCTACTAACATATATATTCTATATATTAGTTTACCTTTTCTTCTTTATGTTAATAGAGATAATTATATTCACAATTGCAGTCCTTAGTAAGAAAATATGGCTAAATGATTCAAAAACAGTTACTTGGGCAACCCTTATTGGAGCCTTATTCTTACTGTACCTTTCTTTCTATTATTTAATTGGTTGATATTTATAATTTAATAATGTATTATTAATTTGATAATAATAAAAAAATAAAAAGATGAAAACAACAACAATCATGCTATTAGTGTTCATATATTGTTTCTCTTTCTTTGCAGGATTTATAATAGGAAAGCAATATGAATCAGTCTTTACTGCTTCAATTAATAATGATGAAGTTCCTAATGCTTCTGCTATTTTTAATTGTGATGATGATAAGTTTATAATTGCTGATTTTTATAACGGAAGAGTTGACTTAAGTTTGAGCGATAGAAGAGTTATATCTTTACCTCACGCAATATCTGCTTCTGGAGCCCGCTATGCAAATAGTGCCGAAACTTTTGTTTTCTGGAATAAAGGAGATACTGCCTTCATTGATGAAAATGATCAAAGAACTTTCGAAAATTGCATAACAAATGGATCTAAATAAATATATTGGAGACAGTCTTAAGAGGGGAAAGATAGCGGTTATTCCTACTGACACAATATATGGAATTGTTTGTTCTGCATTAAATAAAGAAAGTGTTGAGAAACTATATAAGATAAGGAAGCGAGATGCAAGGAAGCCAATGATTATACTTATTGGTTCTCTTGATGATTTAAGTATCTTTAATATCAAAAAAAGCGAAATATTTAATAAATATTGGCCTGGTAGAGTAAGTATTATAGTTGAATGTAATAATTTTGAATACCTCCACCGCGGCAAAAAAACTCTTGCCTTTAGACTTCCTGATGATAAAGACCTAATAAAGATATTAAAAATATCTGGACCAATTGTTGCGCCCAGTGCTAACATGGAAGGAGGAATTCCAGCTGAAACGATAGAAAAAGCTAAAGAATATTTTGGAGAAAAAGTTGATATATATGTTGATAAAGGAATAATGAAATCAAAACCATCGAAGATAATATCACTTAAAGAAGAAACTATAAGGGAATAATATGTATAAAATTGTAATTATAAGACACGGAGAAAGTGTTTGGAATAAAGAGAATATTTTTACAGGATGGACTGATGTTGCTTTGTCAGATTTAGGCGTAGAACAAGCAATTAAAGCAGGGGAAATATTAAAAGACAGGGGATATTCTTTTGATTTAGCTTTTACTTCTGTTTTAAAGAGAGCAACTGACACTCTTGATTTAATCCTTAAAGAAATGGGTTTAAATATTCTAATTAAAAGATCTTGGCGTTTGAATGAAAGACACTATGGAGCACTTCAGGGAAAAAATAAAGATGAAATGAGAAAGATGTATGGTGACGACAAAGTTCAAGAATGGAGAAGGGGGTATGAGAACAAGCCACCAGAAGACGAAAAGGGAATGTCAGAAAGCCTAAAAGATACCGAAGAAAGGGTTTTACCTTATTGGGAAGAAGAAATAAAACCAAAAATTAAAACTAATAATATTATTATTTCTGCTCATGGTAACAGCATTAGAGCTTTAATAAGGATTATATCAAACGAAGACGTAACTAAGATTGAAATTCCTGTTGGAATCCCTTTAGTTTACGAATTTGATGAAAAACTAAATCCACTTAAAAAATACTTTTTGTCAAACAACGCTCTTGACTGATAATTAATGTATGCTATATTAATCTTGTATGATAAGTAAAAGACAAGAAGAAATAATTAAGCTACTTGTAAAAGAGTATATAAAAAATGCGGAACCAATCAGTTCTAAATTTTTGTCTGAAAAATATGATTTTGGTATTTGTCCATCAGCACTAAGAATTGAATTCCAATTATTAATAAGGGAAGGATATTTAGAACAACCTCACACTTCAGCGGGAAGGGTTCCAACTGATAAAGCATACAGATTTTTTGTTGATAATCTAGAAGAAGAAAGTGAAGAAAAAATTGAAGAAGAACTAGAAAAGATTCTTGGGGGAATAAAAGACCACTATAGAATAGCGACAGAGATAACTAAATACCTATCAGTTCACTCATCTGGACTTGCTATTTTTAGTTTCTCAGATGAAGATATTACTATTAAAGAAGGACTTGAAGAAATTTATAAAAATCCTGAAGCCAAAGACTTTTCTTTTATTAAGGGATTTATTGATTACATGAAAAACTTTGAAAATAACACCCCTGGACTATATATCGGAGGAGAGAATCATGCCAAAAAAGCTAAAAATATTACTTTAATTTGTTCTGAATGTAATTTACCAAAACAAAAAGCTTTTATTTCTATTCTAGGACCGAAAAGAATGGACTATGAAAGAAATATAAGATTAATTAATTCATTAAATAAAGCATTAAAAGAGTTTATATGAAAAAAAGTGAAATAGAAAAGTTATTAAAAGATAAAGAAGAATATTTCTCAGGATGGCAAAGAGAAAAAGCTGATTTTTTAAATTATAAAAATCAAGAATTTGAAAGACTTAAGGGGACGCTTAGCATAGCAAAGGAAAGTTTATTTGAAGAATTAATTCCAGTTTTAGATAATTTTCTTTTAGCTGAAAAATCAATTCCTGAAGTAGAAAAAAATCAAAACAATATAAAAGGACTGTTACTAATAAAGAAACAACTAGAAGATGCTCTGAAAGGTTTGGGATTAGAGGAAATACTATCGGTTGGACAAAAGTTTGATCCAGCCTTACACGAAGCAATAGAAGAAGTTGAAAATGGGGAATCAGGGATGATTACAGAAGAAGTTCAAAAGGGATATACTTTTCAAGGAAAAGTTATAAGGACTGCTAAGGTGAAGGTTGGTTGTTATCACTCTTGACAGCCGAGTGATAATCAGATATAATTCAAACATAATATTAATAAAATTAAAAAAATATGACAAAAATTTTAGGAATAGATTTAGGAACAGCCATAACAAAATATGCCTCAATAGTAAACGGGGAACCAAAGGCCTTAGAGAATAGAGAAGGTTCTATTTTGACACCTTCTATGATTGCTCAAACAAAGGGGGGAGAAAGAGTTGTTGGTGTCCTTGCTCAAAGACAAGCTATAACAAATCCCAAAAATACTATATTTGGTGTAAAAAGATTTATAGGAAGAAGATTTTCCGACCCTGAAGTTCAAAAAGAACTAAAACTATTATCTTACGAAACAAGAGAAGGAAAAGATGCCGGAGTAGAAGTTAAATTAGGAGACAAGTGGCACAATCCTATTGAAATATCTTCAATGGTTTTACAAAAGATAAAAGCTGATGCAAAGGAAAAACTAGGCGAAGACATTAAAAATGTTGTTATTACTTGTCCTGCTAATTTTGATGACTCGCAAAGAAAAGCTACAAAAGCTGCTGGAGAAATTGCTGGTTTTAATGTTTTAAGAGTAATTAACGAACCAACTGCCGCTGCACTTGCTTATGGCTTTGGGAAAAAAGATGAACAAAAAATATTAATTTATGATTTTGGTGGAGGAACTTTTGATGTGACTGTTTTAAACATATCTCCTGATGTTGTTGAGGTTTTAGCTACAGGAGGAGAGCCTCACTTAGGGGGAAATGATTTTGACCAAAGAATAATTAACTGGTTATTAGATGAATTTAAGAAAGACCAAGGAATTGACCTATCTAAAGACGCACTAGCTTTACAAAGACTTAAGGAAGCCGCTGAGAAGGCTAAAACTGAGCTTTCAACTACAATGGAAACTAATATTAACCTTCCATTTATTACCTCTGATGCAGAAGGTCCAAAGCATTTAGAATGTAAAATATCTAGATCTCAGTTTAATTCAATGACTAGCGATTTAGTTGAAAAATCTCTAAAGAAAGTAAAAGAAACTATTGCGGAAATTAAATTAAACAATAGCGAGATTAATGAAATCGTTCTTGTTGGTGGAACAACTCTTATTCCTGCTGTTAGAGAAGCTGTTAAAGAATACTTTGGTAAAGACTTGAACACCTCTATTAACCCTGAAGAAGTAGTCGCTATTGGGGCTTCAATTGAAGCGGAAATATTAACCGCAAAAGAAGAAGGAAGAACACCTGAGGGTGATATTAAAAGTGTTTTACTTTTAGATGTTTTACCATTGTCTTTAGGAATTGAAACATTGGGAGGAGTTTCAACTCCAATGATTGCTAAAAATACTACTATCCCAACATCAGGCTCTCAAGTATTCTCAACTGCGGTAGACAATCAACCATCAGTTGAAATTAATGTATTACAAGGAGAAAGAGCTATGGCAACAGACAATAGATCTTTAGGTAGATTTATTCTAAATGATATTCCACCTGCACCAAGGGGCATTCCTCAAATTGAGGTAAAATTTGATATTGATGCAAATGGTATTCTTACCGTAGTCGCAACCGATAAAGCAACAAACAAGTCTCAATCTATTAAAGTTGAAGGTTCTATTGGAATATCAGACGAAGAGATTGAAAAGATGAAAAAAGATGCTGAAGTTAATGCTGCTGACGACCAAAAGAAGAAAGACTCAATTGAAGCTAAGAATATTGCTGAAAACTTAATTTATCAATCTGAAAAAACAATAAAGGACGGAGAAGGAAAGATTACTGAGGAATCTAAAAAAGATGTTGAAAGTAAGATTGAAGAATTGAAAAAAATCAAAGATAGTGATAATATAGAGGAAATTAAAAAACAAACAGAACAGCTTTCAGAAGCCATTCAAAAAGTTGGAGCACAGATGTATCAAGCGAATGAACCGCCTAAAGAAGAAGAAAAGCCAGATGCTCCTGAAGCAGAAACTGAGAAAGAATAACGAGAATGGCAAAACAATGTTTTGCCTTTCTTTCTATTATTATGCAAAAAGATTATTACAAAATATTAGGGGTTGAAAAAAATGCAACCTCTGAAGACATTAAAAAAGCTTATTACAAATTAGCCCATCAGTTTCATCCTGATAAAAAAGAGGGAAACGAGACCAAGTTTAAGGAAATTAACGAAGCTTATCAAATATTATCTGATAAAGAAAAACGTTCAAACTATGATAGATTTGGAACTGCTTTTAATAATGCCCAAGGAGGTGGATTTAATGGACAGAATGTAAATTGGGAAGATGTTATGGGTGGTTTCGGTGGCATCGAAGATATATTTGATATGTTTAGTGGTGGATTTTCTGGCTCAAGGAAAAAACCTGAAGATTTAAGAAGAGGAAAAGATATAGAGGTTTTGCTTAGTCTTGAACTAGAATCAATTTTAACTAATCAAGAAAAGGAAATTACAATTAATAAGCAGTCTACTTGTTCAAGATGTAATGGAAGCGGAGCTGAACCAGGCACAAAAAGTAAGGAGTGTTTTACTTGTAGAGGAACTGGAGTTGTTCAAGAGATAAGAAAAACATTTTTAGGTACTTTTACTCAACAAACAATATGTCCTGATTGTGGTGGAGAGGGAATGAAACCAGAAAAACCATGTAATGTTTGTCATGGAGAAGGAAGAGTTAAAAAAGAAGAGAAGATTAAGATAAGTATCCCTGCTGGTGTTGACAATAACCAGATAATTAAGGTAAAAGGAAAAGGTGAGGCAGGAAAAAGAGGTGGAGAGCCAGGAGACTTATACCTAAGAGTAGATGTTAAACCTCATAAGATTTTCCAAAGATCAGGAGATGATATTTATATCAAAGAAAACATTACTTTTTCTCAAGCTGTATTAGGAGATAAGATAAAAATCCCGACATTAGAGGGAGAAAAAATAGTTGTAAAGGTTCCAGAAAAAACAGAATCAGGAAAGGTATTAAAAATATCTAGAAGAGGAATACCTCATTTTTCTTCAATAGGAAGAGGAAATCTTTATTTACAGTTAAACATTCAAATTCCTGATAAACTTACAAAAAGCCAGAAAGAAGCTTTAGAAAAATTAAAAAAAGAGGGATTATAACCCTCTCTTGCCCCAATAGCTCAGTTGGTAGAGCAACAACCTTTTAAGTTGAAGGTCACAGGTTCGAGTCCTGTTTGGGGCACATCACTTTAATCGCTTTTCCATTAATCAATGCATCAGCGATTTTTTTATTAGCAGAATAAAGTATTCTTTGGTAAGTACTTGCCGATGTTTCCATCTGAATGGCGGCTTCTTTCTGATCCATCTCTTCAAGATAACGTAATCTGTATGCTTCCATTTCTTCGATACTTACTTCAACTATATCAAGCAACCTCATAGGAACTCCTTGAGGTTTAAAAAATGTTACATTAGGGTTAAATCTTACTCTTCTACAAAGTTTTGGTCTTGGCATATTTTTAATATTATGGTAGCTTATTTTTACAGGGAAAGACTCCTTTTAAAAGGAGTCTTTTTTTACTTTTCGTCCTTTAGGGCATTTATTTCTTCACGAATAGCATTTAATTCTTCTTCAAGAATTTTTTGCTCTTCCTCTAGTGCTGCAAGCTCATTCTTAGGAGATATGAATCTTCCTCCTCTACAGAAACGTCTCATTCCACAATTTCCTAAGCCTCTTCCTGTCATTGGGCCTTGACCCATAGGACCTGTTCCATCAAATTTTGGCATATATTTTTAAATTATTTTTTCTAATCAACCTTTTATATATTGATTATATACCCATAACTATTGTTTGTCAAGCAAAAAACCACCCTTTCAGGGGTGGCTTCTTTCTTACATTTATCCTACTTAATTGAGTAAGTTATTGTAACCGTAGAAGTTACCTTATTCTCTCCCACTTCAATTGTTGGAGCTATAGAACTTGCCACTTTCATTGATTCGTTAACAGCATAATCATAACTTGTAGCCCTTAACATATCACTTGAATATTCGGAATAGCTTACAATTCTCACCATTTTAATGCCAAGCATTTTTTCTAAGTCTTCTGCTTTCTTTTTAGCGTTTTCAATAGCTAATTCTTTTGCCTGAGCTTTAGCTTCTTCATCATCATCAATAACAAAAGAAAGGCTACTTACATCATTAGCACCTTTAGAGGTTGCATTAGATATAATTGTACCAACTTTTGATAAATCTCTGATCTTAACACTAATTGTTTGAGTAACTTCGTAACCAACTAAAGATCTTTTACCTGTATCGTTATTCCATTCATATCTAGGAGAGATATTGTTTCCTGATGTTTTATTATCTTTACTTTCAACGCTTTCGCTTTTGATATATTCTATAACATCATTCATTTTTGTTGCATTCTCATCTGATGCCACTGAAACATCTCTATTTTCAGTTACGACTGAAAAGCTAACTGAGCCGATATCTGGAGTAACATATACTTCACCTGTTCCTGAAACAGAAACAAGATTATCCTCTTGGAATTGTGTCTTTTCACTGATTGAAGCAATCAAAAATACAATTACTACGATCATTAGAACTAAAGAAAGAAATTGAAAAAATTTGTTTTTAAACATTTCCATATATTTTTTTTATTTATTATTATTTATTATATACTTCTGAATGGACAAGAACATCATTTCTTGAATCAAAATAAAATAATGTTTTTGTTTCTTGTTCGACCATTTCGTATACTTTAACACCTTGACCAGCCCATTCATCCGAACCAAGGCTATTAACATTTATATTTTTTTCTAAACTACTTAACATACTATTATCTGAATAAACAGGGAATACTGACGTAAAGATTAAAAGAAAAGCAGAAAATGCAAGAGACGACATTGATAATTTCCAATCCCATTGCTCTTTTTCTTTTCGAAAATAATCCCTACTTAATAATAAAGCTCTTAATTCTTCTTTATGTCTTCCAAAAGACATATTCTCTTTATTAATTTTTTGGAATAATTCTTCAAGCTTCATAATTAATAAAATTATTGGCATCTTCTTTTAAAATCTTTTCCAATTCTTCAATCGCTCTTTTAGAATAAACTCTTATTGTTGATTCATTCTTTTTCATAATGGCTGATATCTCGTTATATGGTAATTCTTCAAAATATCTTAAATGAAGAATGTCTTGGTATATCGGTTTTAATTGTTTTATTGCCTTGTGTAAAATTAATAAATACTTATCATCATCTATCTTTTTTTCTATTTCTATAGAAGCCTTATTATTATCGCTTAAATTAAAATAAATGTCTGAGTCATCAATAATTAATTTATACCTATTTTGTTTTCTAAAATATTGATTAGTTTCATTGGTAGCAATTTTAAATATCCAAGCATTAAAACTTTTCCATCTAAAGTTATCTATATTATCCAATACTTTCAGAAAAACATTGGAAGTTATATCTTTACTATATTCAACATCAAGAGTTCTTCTGAATACATACTTAATAATCTTATTATAATAAAAATCAAATAACTTTTGAAAAGCATCTTTGTCTTTATTTTGTATTCTCAAGACCAATTCTTTTATTTCACTTTCCTCCATCACTATATATAATACACTAAAATCGTTTTTGTTACATCAGTTGAAAAAAGATGGGAAATAAAATACTATTAATTAGATGAATTTTTACATTAAAACCTACGGATGCAAGTTGAATCAATCTGACTCAGAAATTATGAGAGAAATCTTATTGAAGAAACACAAGGAAACATCATTAAAAGATGCTGATTTTGTCGTTATTAATACCTGCGGAGTGGTAGAAAAAACCGAAAGGAAAATAATAAAAGAAGCGAAAGAATTAAAAAGCAAAGGAAAAAGAATTATTATATCTGGTTGTCTTCCTTTGATATCACCAGAAGAATGTAAAAAGGTTGCCGATGCAATTATTGGACCAACAAACATATTATCAATTGATTTAGCAGTTGAAGAAGATATTATCAATACTAAAAAAACAAAACTTGATAAAGCTTCTATTGTTTCAAAAAAAACAGGGATAGTTCCTATCGCTGAAGGATGCTTAGGAAATTGTTCATATTGTGCTACAAAATTAGCCCGAAAAGAATTATTTTCTTTTGCCAGTGAAAATATAATTAAAGAAATTGAACAATTAGTTGATAGTGGAATAAAAGAAGTTCAATTAACCTCTCAAGATTTATCGGTCTATGGAATGGACAATGGTGATTGTTTGTCTAATTTACTAGAAAAGATCGTGAATATTAAAGGTGATTTTAAGATAAAGTTAGGAATGATGAATCCTAAGTATGTTAACAATAGACTACTTGGTGTATATAAATCAGATAAAATTTATAAATTTATACACCTACCAATTCAATCAGGTGATAATGAATTATTAAAAAAGATGCGCAGGGGATATTCATCTGCTGACTTTGTAAGTATAGTTAATAAATTTAGAAAACTTTTTAAGGAGAGCATAATTGCAACCGATATCATTGTCGGCCACCCGTTAGAAACAGAAGAATCGTTTAATAAGACATTCAAATTAATTGAAGAAATAAAGCCAGAAGTTATTCATATTTTTAAGTTTTCAAGAAGAAAAGGAACTGAAGACTTTAATCTTAAAGACTTACCCGATAGAATTAAAAAAGAAAGATCAAGAAAGTTGTCTAAACTATTCCAAGAAATGAATTTAGAGAAAAATAGTAAATACATTGGCAAACAATTTAATGTTTTGGTTGTTGAAAAAAGAAAAGACAATTATTTAGCAAGAACTGATTCTGGAAGAGCGGTTATACTAAATAAAGGAAAAATAGGGGAATATAGCAAGATTACAATCGCTGATTGTAGATGGAACTATCTCATAGCTAATTAATTGTCTTAAAAACAAAAACATGCTATTCTTTAATCATATGAAAATTGACTCAAAGATAATCGGATTGTTTTTTGTTTTAATTTCTTTTATCGGTGGTTTTTATTTCCACCAATATTTACTCCAAGATTATTACGAAAGAGCATATTCTAATGAAAATATAGATTTTTCTCTTATTAAAAAGACACTAGACCAGATATTCGTTAACTATGTTAATCAAGACAAAATTGATTTAGAAAAGATGACTTATGGAGCTATTTCTGGAATGGTTGATGCTCTAGACGATCCATATACTGAATTTTTTGATCCTAAGGGAACAGAAGATCTTCAGGAAACTATAACTGGCAGTTTTGAAGGAATAGGATTGCAAATAGCGATAAGAGATAAAAAACTAACAGCTATTTCTCCCATTAAAGGAACCCCCGCAGAAAAAGCAGAATTAAAACCAAAGGATATAATACTTGCAATAAACGGAGAATCAACTAGCAACTTATCTATTAATGAGGCGGTAAATAAAATTAGAGGTGAGAAGGGAACTGAAGTTACTTTAACCATAGAAAGAGATGGTAGTTCTTTTGATGTAGACATTACAAGAGCAGTTATTAATGTTCCAACTGTAGACTGGGATTTAATAGGATCCGACAATATTGCTCACTTAGGAATATATCATTTTTCTAATACAACCTATCAAGACTTTAAAAAAGTTGCTTCTGAGATACTAAACTCGGAAGCAAAAGGAATAATTTTAGATTTAAGGGGTAATCCTGGAGGATTAGTTAGTCAAGCAGTTGATATAGCTGGATGGTTTTTAAATAAAGGACAAATTGTAATAGTTGAAAGAGATAAGGATGGAAACGAAGTTGAGACTAAATCAAATGGGCCGTCTAATCTTAGCCATTACCCACTAGTTATATTAATTGATGAAGGAAGTGCTTCTGCCGCTGAAATACTTGCTGGAGCAATTAAAGATAATAGGAATATTCTAACCGTTGGAGAAAAATCATTTGGAAAAGGAACGGTTCAAAAAGTAATTAGCTTGTCTAATAAATTAACTTTGAAATTAACTATTGCAGAATGGTTGACGCCAAATAGAAATGTTATTGATGGAGAGGGAATAACGCCAGATATTGAAATTGAATATAATGAGAATGACTCTCAATTAGAAAAAGCTTTAGAAGAAATTAATAAATTAATTTAAATATGAAAATAATATTATTAAAAGATATAAAAGGAGTTGGTAGAAAATTTGATATTAAGGAAGTTTCTTCTGGTTACGCTAGAAACTTTCTTTTACCTAACAAATTAGCTACTGCTGCAGACAATGAATCATTAAAAAGACTAGAAGACAAAAAGAAGATAGAAGAAAAACAAATTGAAGAAAACAAAATAGAAAATGAAAGAATTATTAAGGAAATAAACTCTAAGGAGATAAAAATTGAAACAAAGATAGGGGACGAAGGACAGCTTTTTGAGTCAATAAGTGAGCAAAAAATATCTGATAGATTAAAAGAGTTAGGCTACAATATTGAAAAAAGTCAGATTAAGATTGATAACCCTATAAAACATACAGGAGAATTTTTAGTTAAAGTAAAATTAGGAGATTTAGAAGGGGAGATTAAAATAATAATTTAATAAATATATGGCAAACTATATTTTTGTTGCAGGAGGGGTAATGTCCAGCGTAGGAAAAGGAGCTGCTACCGCTTCAATTGCAAGAATCCTTCAAGATAAAGGTTTTAGTGTTTCAGCTGTAAAAATTGATCCATATATTAATGTTGATGCCGGAACAATGAACCCAATTGAGCACGGGGAAACATTCGTTACCGATGATGGAACTGAATGTGACCAAGATTTAGGAAATTATGAAAGATTCTTAGATATAAATTTATCTACCGAAAATTCTATTACTACAGGAGGAGTTTATCAATCAGTAATTCAGAAAGAAAGAAACCTTGAGTATAATGGTAGATGTGTTGAAGTTGTTCCAGATATTCCAAATGAAGTAATTCGCAGAATTGAAAGGGTGGCTAAAAAAGATAAACTAGATTTTGTTGTTATTGAAATAGGTGGAACCGTAGGAGAATATCAAAATCTTCTGTTCTTAGAAGCTGCTAGAATGATGAGACTTAAATATCCTAAAAAGGTTTTATTCGCTTTAGTAACTTATCTTCCAACTATAAAGACAATAGGAGAGATGAAAACAAAACCAACCCAGACATCCTCAAGATTATTGAATGAGTCTGGTATTCAAGCAGACTTCATACTTGGTAGGGCAAGCGTTCCTTTAGACGAACCCAGAAAAAGAAAAATATCGACATTCTGCAGTGTTGATATAAAAGACGTTATTTCTGCTCCTGACACTGACTCAATATATAAGATACCTCTTAATTTTGAAAAAGAAGGTTTAGGAGAAAGAATATTAAAGAAGTTAAAACTAAGAACTAAAAAAAATAAAGGAGAAGAATGGAAAAAACTTATTAAAAGAATCGACAATAATAATAAGAAAGACGTTAAAATTGGTATCGTTGGAAAATATTTTGAAAGTGGAGGATTTTCTTTAACAGATTCTTACATATCCGTAATTGAAGCAATAAAACATAGTGCATGGACAAACAATAAGAATCCTATTATTGAATGGATATCTGCTGAAAGACTAGAAAACGATAAAAACACTGTAACTAGACTAAAAGAATACGATGGAATAATTATTCCTGGAGGTTTTGGATCTCGAGGAACCGAAGGAAAAATTAAAGCAATAGAATATTGCCGAAAGAATAAAATACCTTTTTTAGGACTATGCTTAGGAATGCAATTAGCAGTTATTGAGTTTGCTAGAAATGTTTGTAAAATTGAAGATGCTACTTCAACCGAATTTGATCCTAAAGCTAAAAGTCCTTTAATTGATTTAATGGAAGAACAGAAGGAAGTGATGAAAAATCATAAATATGGAGCAACAATGAGATTAGGAGCATGGGATTGTAAGATTAATAAAGGAACTATTAGTAGTAAGGCTTATAAGAAAGAATCAATTTCAGAAAGACATAGACATAGATATGAATTTAATAATAAATATTTAGATTTATTAACTTCAAAAGGTCTAATTATCGGAGGAATTAACCCGAAAAAGAATCTTGTAGAAATAATTGAACTAAAAAATCATCCTTTCTTTGTTGCTGTTCAATTCCATCCCGAGTTAAAATCTCGTCCACTAAATCCACATCCTTTATTTAAAGAATTTATCAGGGTAGCAGGGAAATAAAAAAACGAGGAGTAATCCTCGTTTTTCTTTATTCTACGTTTACTGTTTTAGCTATCCTTTGAGAGCCATCAAAAAGTGTTTTTCTTTTAGTAGTAAAATAAACTTTACCTTCTTTAATTGAATAAAGAGTATTATCTTTTCCCATTCTTACATTTTTACCTGCAAGAAACTTGGTCCCTCTTTGACGGATAATAATAGAACCTATTTTAGTTTTTTGTCCTTCGAATAATTTAACGCCTAGATACTTAGGGTTTGAATCTCTTCCCAAACGACTTGTACCGGCGGATTTGGTTGTTGACATTTTTTTGACTCTTTATTAATTTTAATCTAATATATATACATCAGACTAAATTAATGCTTATTATTAATAAGTAGATGCTATCAAAAATAATCAATTTTGTCAAAGAAAAAAAGGATGACATTATTAATATCATTCTATTAGTTTTAATATGTTCTTTTTTCTTTTCTTTGGGTTGTATATACATTAAAAGTCAAGAAAAAGAACCAATAAGAATAACATATGAACATTCCGAACCATGTTGCATTAATTCCTGACGGAAATAGGCGTTGGGCACAGAAAAAAGGATTTCTTACCCTGATAGGGCATCAAAAAGGAGCAGAAACACTAGAAGATATATTAAATACCGTTCTAAGCCTTAAAATACCTTATTTTACCTTTTGGGGAAGTTCTCTAGACAACATTACTAAAAGAACAGAAGAGGAGGTTAGAAACCTTTTTATGGTCTTTGAGAACCAGTTTAATAGGGTAGTTAATAACCAAGATATACATAAGAATAAGGTTAAAATACAGATAATAGGGAAGTGGAGGGAATATTTTCCTGAATCAACTAAAAAAGCTATGGAAAATGCAATTGAATGCACAAAAGATTATGATAACTTTTTAGTTACCTTTTTAATGGCATACAATGGAACTGACGAGATGATCGACTGTATTAAAAATATTGAAGGGGAAGTTACAGAAGAAAATATTAAAAATAACCTTTGGACAAAAAACTTGCCCGAAGTAGATTTTGTTATTAGAACTGGATGTAAAGATGATCCCCATAATTCAACTGGATTTATGATGTGGAAAACATCATATTCTCAACTATATTTTACAAACGAACTTTTCCCAGACTTCAATGGAAAAGAATTTGAAAAAGCTATCAATGACTACTCAGAAAGAGAAAGAAGAAAAGGGGCTTGACAATAATTAAATATGTTATTATAATATTTTTGGAGAATGATTATGGGAAAGAGAGAAATGGAAAACCTAATATTTTTTTCGGAGATTAAAGGACTTGCCGAAAAAGGAAAGATTCAAGAAGCAATTTCTAAAATCACTCAAATCAATCAAAAGCTTGATGCGAGAGAAAGAAAAGCCATAATGAACATTTACTCAAATGCTGTAATAAACTACAGCAAAGAAATTGATTGGGACAACATATGTTGTTCCTCTTTTTTTATTGACAAGAGAGAGGATAGGATATATAATCATAAATGTCGGACAATGTAGGTTAAGCGACAATTAATATATGGATAATTCAAATAAGCCCATAATCAAGCATATTCCTGACTTTCTCGATTATTGTGAAATTGAGAAAGGACTATCAGATAATACTCAAAAAAATTATAGTAGATATTTAAAAAAATTTACTGACTGGCTTTTGGTTACAGAAAAAAAAGACTTACTTCCTCATCAATTAACTCCTGAAGAAGTTTGGAATTATAGATTATACTTAGCTCGTCATAAAGATGATAAAAATAAGCCATTGTCTAAGCTTACTCAAAATTACTATTTAATCGCCCTACGATCACTTTTAAGCTTTTTCACTGATAAAGACATCATCTCTTTGCCAGCTGATAAGATAAAACTATCTAAAGATGCTCAAAAAGAAAAAACTATAAAGTTCTTAAATTTAGACCAAATAGAAAAACTATTACTCGCACCTAACACAGAAAATATGAGCGGTTTAAGAGATCGTGCGATACTTGAATCATTCTTTTCCACAGGATTAAGAATAGCCGAGCTCGTAGCCTTAAATAGAGAGCAATTTAAAAGTCTTGAAAATAAGAAAGATTTAGAGCTAAGTATTATTGGTAAAGGAAAATATACTAGAACAGTTTACTTCTCTGAACGCGCATTAGATTGGATTAAAAAATACCTTAAAACGCGTGGTGATGAAGATAAGGCTCTGTTTATCAATTACAGGTCTAAACTAGCCCCAGAGGCCCGTTTAACGCCTCGTTCGATAGAAAGAATTGTAAAGAAGTATGCCACATTAGCTAATATTCCTTTCTTTACAACTCCACACACATTAAGACATAGTTATGCTACAGATTTACTTGGACAAGGAGTTGACTTAAGAACCATTCAAGAATTCCTCGGACACAAAAATATAGCGACTACTCAAATATATACTCATGTTACAAATAAGCATCTTAGAGACGTCCATCGCCAATTTCACAGTGGTAAGGATTTAAAGAATTAAATGTCGCACAATATTTTATTAAATTCTTCAAAATCAAGAGAGGCTCCACCAATTAAAACTCCGTCCGTGACCGTTAAGTACTGTTGAATATTTTCTGCATTAACACTGCCACCGTATAAGACTTTTCTTTCTTTAAGGAATTCCTTAACCTCTTTTACCTTTTCAATTGACGCATACTCCCCTGTTCCAATTGCCCATAGCGGTTCATAGGCTAAAATAATATCTTCATCTATTCCTTTAATTTGTTCTCCCAATACTTTAAAAGCATCTTCTCCTTTAGATTCTCCAACACAAACAATCGGAATTAAATTTGCTTTGATAGCTTCAATTACCTTTTGAACAATTTCTTCATTAGTTTCTTTTAATATATTCCTTCTTTCTGAGTGTCCAATAATAACATAATCTGCCCCAATACTTTTAATCATCTGAGGAGATGTTTCTCCCGTAAAAGCACCTTTCTCTTTCCAAAAACAATTCTGAGCTCCAAACTTTACTCCTTCGCAAATTAAAGATGAAAGAAATATTGAAGGAGGACAAATAACAACATTTTTTCCTAAGGCATTGTCTTTGATTTTCTCAAGTAATTCTTTTGCTTCTTTTAATGTTACTGGGTTACACTTCCAGTTAGCTATAATTAATTTATTCATATTATTTTTATTCCTAGACTAATTATCGTGACTATTATACCTGCTATTACTATTCCTAATGATATCAAAGGTAAAGACTTTTTAAAAGGTATACCAAAGAGAAAAGCACACAATGAACCTGTCCAAGCTCCCGTTACTGGCAATGGAATTGCAACAAAAGCAACCAAGAATAGCTCTTTTAATTTATCGTAATTACCTTGATATTTTTTCCTTGTTCTTGAAAAGAGCCATTCAAAAAAATTATTGAAAAACTTACTTTTTTGAGAGAGAAAAGTTGAGACCTTCTCTAAGAAAAGAAGTATAATTATTGAAGAAAATATATTTCCTAGGACAGAAAAGATAAATGCAGAAGGGACTGATAGATTGTACTGAAATATAGCAATTGGAATAGAACCCCTTAATTCAAAAATAGGAGTCATTGCTATTAAGAATGTTTGTAGTTCATAAAACATATTGTTATTCTATCATATTTCTTTAAATAAAAAAATGCGATTACTTTTGTAATCGCTTGTCCATACTTTGATCTGAAGGAATTAAATTCCTGCCACTGTCTTTCTCAAAAAAGCTGTTTAGCATATCATCTGCTTTTTGAGCAGAATCTTGCCTATCAATTTCGTGCTTTTTATATTCCGGCATGTTTAGAAACTCTGTTCTCTTCGCATTTAATTCGATACCGTAAAGAACAATTTTTTTAACCTGATCAACTACTTTTTTGTCACTCATTTTTTTACCACCAATATCTTACCTTATTTTTTTTAGGCTGTCAAAATTATAGCTCCTTTTTTTGTTACTGCTACCATATCTTCAAAATGGGCATTAAGTGATTTATCTTCGGTAATGTAAGCTGTTCCCCTTTTTTGAATTTCATCGTTTCCCATTGAAAGCATTGGTTCAATGCAAAAAACCATCCCCTCTTTCATAATTTCTCCATATTTTTTATCTCCGTAGTTTAGGACATCTGGATCTTCGTGAAGATTAGAACCTATTCCATGCCCACATAAATCTTTAATAACATTATATCCCTCTCTTGTTGAAAACTTCTCCATCTCCTCCCCTATTTGCCCAAACCTATTTCCGGCCTTAACTTGGCTAATTCCTCTCTTAAGAGCCTTTTTATTAGCCTTAACAAGTCTTTGTATCTCAAAGTCAGCCTCTCCTGCAATATAAGTTCTAGCCATATCTGTATGAAAACCATTTTTTAAATTAGGATATTTTTTATAATCTATATCTCCTTTTAAAAAAACATTAAGAGGGAAAAATATTCCAATATCAAGAGTCACTATATCTCCGTTTTTTAAAACTCTTTCGCCAGGTGTGCCGTGAACAATTTCTTCATTAATTGAAAAACAAAGACAAGACGGAAACCCGTCTTGACCTTTAAAGTTAGCTCTTCCTCCTGTTTCTTCAATTAACTTATCTGCTATTTTTTCTATATCTTTACCGCTTACACCAATAGCAACGCTTTCTCCTAATTTATTGATTAATGAATTTAAGATTTTTCCTCCCTTGGCCATTAATTCAACCTCTTCTTTTGTTTTAATTGTTATCATTTTCAATCACCTTTATTATGTCGTTATAAACATCTTCGACTGATTGTTCTCCATTTACTCTTATAAGTCTATTATCGTCTTCGTAATATTTAATAACTTGCCCTACTTCGTCTTCAAACCATTGTAGTCTTTTTTTAGTTCCTTCGATAGTATCATCTGGTCTCTTAACAAGCTCGCTTCCACATTCAGGACAAATTTGTATATCCTCCATATCTTTTGAGAACATCATTATTTTACCACATTGAGGACAGGTTTTTCTTCTTGTAATTCTAGAAATTGCCTCCTCGTCAGAAATATCAATAAGAATTATTTTTACTTTTTTGTCCCATTCAAACCAGCCTAAAGCATCGTCTAATAACCATGCTTCTTTTATCTTTCTTGGAGAACCATCAATTATAATACCATTATCAATATCTCCATTATTCTTAATTTCTTCAAATGAATCCATCCATAATTTAAATGGTATTGGTGTAGCAATAATACCACCATTATCAATTACAGTAGAAATTTTTTTACCTGTAAAATCATCTGTCTTTTTTCTTTGCCTTAAAAGCTCTCCCGTTCCAATAAACTCCAAATTAAGCCTATCTTTTAATAAGTTCAATTGAGTGCCTTTTCCTGCGCCTGATTTACCAAGCAAAATTAAAACTAATGGATTTTTGTTCATCTTTTTTTTATTAAGTTAATTATATTACAAAAAACAAAAAAATAGAAGAAAGAATCTTCTACTTTTAATCGATATTAAAAATTATGCATCGTACTCTCTCATTTCTAGCTGTGCATTAATTTGTCTCATTGTTTCCAGAGCAACAGAAACAATAATTATTAATGCAGTTCCACCAATCATAAAACTAAATTCTTGAATTCCTGTAATTCCTTGAATAATTGAAGGCATCACTGCAATTAATCCTAATGAGGTTGCACCGATAACTAAAACCTTATTTAATATATTTTGTAAGAATTGTGCTGTATTTTCTCCTGGTCTAATTCCTGGAACAAATCCACCCATCTTTTGCAGGTTAGTTGATATGCTCTTAGGGTCAAAAGTAACAGCTGTATAGAAAAATGTAAACATAAACACGAGAATAAAGTATATTGCTCCATATATCCAAGGATTGTTCAAAAAGTTTGCTACTGATTCCCATCCTAAGAACGAAGCAAGCATTGAAGGAAGCATTAAGAATGAAATAGCGAATATAATTGGAATAACTCCCGCTGGATTAATATTCAAAGGTAAATATGTTGAAGCTCCTCCATACATCTTATTTCCTCTTACTCTTTTAGCATAAGAAACAGGAATATTTCTTCTACCTTCGTTAATCAAAACAACTCCAACAATTACCAATACAGAAAGTGCTATAAATAATAAATATGAAAATATTTGAGTTTGATCAAATGTTATAAACATTTTTTGAATGTTGTTTGGAAAATCTGCAACGATACCAGCAAAAATTAAAAGTGAAACACCATTTCCAATTCCTTTTTCAGAAATCAATTCTCCTAGCCACATTAAAATAGTAGAACCAGCTACGATAGATAAAACTGCTGTTACCATTGTAATTGGATCTAGGGTGGTAATAGCTCCTTGAGACTTTAAAAAGAAAATCATACTATATCCTTGAATAAGAGCAAAAGGAACTGCTGCTATTCTACAGTATTGATTAAATTTTTGTCTTCCTGCTTCTCCTTCTTCTTTATATAATTTTTCCATCTGAGGAAAAACCATTGTTAATAGTTGGAATATAATAACTGCTGTAATGTATGGTCCAAGCCCAAGCATCACAATAGAAACATTGTCTAATGCTCCTCCTGTAAATAAGTTCATCAAGCCAAAGAATTGATTGCCAGAAAAATAATTTTGTATTTTTTCAACATCTATTCCTGGAATAGCGATATTTGCCATTAATCTGAAAATAGCAAAAACAAATAAGACAAAAAGTATTTTATATCTTAATTCTTTTGCTTTGAAAATTTCAATGATTTTTTTAAACATGATTATTTTTCTTTAACTGTTCCCCCTGCTTTTTCAATTTTTTGCTTTGCAGTTTTTGAAACTAAACAGTTTTCAATAGTTAAAGATTTTTTAATGTCTCCCTTTCCTAATACTTTAATTAATGGAATTTTTCCGTCTATTTTTCTTACTATCTTATCATCAGTTAAAACTTTAGGATTAATAACAGCATTATCGTCAAATTTCTTTTCTAGTGTACTAACATCAACAATAGCATATTTGTTAAGTACATTAAAATTATAACCTCTAAGCTTAGGATACTTTTTAATCCAAGTTCTAATAATTGGTTGGAAATTTGCACCTGCTCTTCCCTTTTGACCTTTTCCACCTGTGCCACAATAAGTTCCTTTCTTTCCTCCTCTTCCAACTCTTTTTTTATCCTTGAAAGTGCTATTCTTTTTTATCTCGTGTAATTGCATTTTATTTCTTATTCAATTTAGACAAGGCTTTCATTGTTGCTCTTGCATTATTTAACTTATTCTTTGTTCTACTAATTGATTTTGAAGAAATATCTTCAATTCCTGCTAAAGAGCATATTACTCTTATTGTTCCTCCAGCAACAAGCCCTTTTCCTTTTTTTTGTGGTTTTAAAATTACGTTTGATGGTCCTAGTTTAGCTTCTACTTCAAAAGGAATCGTTCCGTTTGCAATAGGAATATCCTTTAAGTTCTTTTTAGCAACCTTGGTTGCTTTTTCAATTGCTTGAGAAACATCAAGTCCTTTAGAAACACCTACGCCAACTTTACCAGTTTTATTTCCTACAATCATAACAGCTCTAAATCTCATTGTCTTTCCTCCTCCTGTTACTTTTGTAACCCTTGCCAAATCTAAAAGCTTTGAATCAAATTCGTCTTTTACTACTTCTTTTGGTCTTCTTCTTTCAAACTTTGTATTATTCATAATATTAGAACTTTAATCCTGCTTCTCTTGCGCCTTCGGCTAAGGCTTTAACTCTTCCATGATATTTATATCCTCCTCGATCAAAAACAACTTCAGTAATTTTTTGCTCTATGGCTTTCTCTGCAATTAATTTACCGATATTCTTAGATGATTCTACTTTGCTAACCTTATCTTTAGATTTTGAATCGTTAAGAGATAGAACAGTTTTTCCTGAATCTATTATCTGAGCATAAATATATTGGTTACTTCGAAAAACGCAAAGTCTTGGTTTTTCAACTCCTATTCTAGCAGTAACTTTTTTATGCCTTTTTATTCTTTTTTCTTTTTTTTCTAACATATTGTTATGCAGCAGTTTTCTTACCTACTTTTCTTTTAATAATCTCATCAAAATATTTAATACCTTTTCCTTTGTATGGTTCTGGTGGTCTGACTCTTCTTATTTTTGCAGAAATTTGTCCAACAAGCTCTTTATCTATTCCTGAAACAGTAATCACATTTTTCTCCGCAGTAAATTCTATACCTTCTGGAGCTTCTATTTCAACCGAGTGACTAAAACCAACGTCTAATATTAGTTTTTTTCCTTCAACCCTTACTTTAAAACCAACTCCATTAATTTCTAACTTCTTTTCAAATCCCTTAGAAACACCATCCACCATATTACTAACAAGTGTTCTTGTTAGTCCCCAATATGCTTTAGATTTTAAATCTTCTTTTTTAGGAGAAAAATAGATAGCATTATCTTTAATCTCAATTAGAATCTCTGGAAGAGCTTTCATTTTAAGAGTTCCTTTTGGACCCTTAACTTCAATCTTCAAACCATTAATTAAGACCTCTACTCCTGCTGGTATTAAAATTTCTTGTTTTCCTATTCTTGACATATTTTTACCAAATTTCACAAATTATTTCTCCCCCTTCTTTTACTTTTCTTGCTTCCTTATTAGTCATTAATCCTTTTGAAGTAGTGACTATTGAGAAACCGTAACCTGACTTAACTGATTTCATTTCCTTGTATGTTGAATAAATCCTTTGTCCCTGTTTAGAGACCATCTTAATTTTTGTTACTCTAGGATTTCCTTCTTCGTCATATTTCAAATCTGCAACAATCTTTCTTTTTGAAAGTCTGCCTTTTTTTTCTAGGTTTTCTATAAAACCTTCTCTTTGCAAAAGCTCTAAGATTGAATACTTAAAATTAGAGTAAGGATAAAAAGCTATCTGTTTTTTTCCTACAGCTTGTGCATTATTTATTGAACTGATCATGTTTGCTATTGGATCCATTTTTTTTGTATTATATTACCAACTACTTTTCTTAACTCCTGGCAATTCGCCACGATTAGCCATTTCTCTAAAACAAATTCTACATAATCCAAATTTTCTTATGTACCCTCTGTTTCTTCCACACTTAAAACATCTGTTTTCTATTCTTGTTGAAAACTTTGGTTTCTTATTTGATTTTGCTATTTTTGATGTCTTTGCCATAAATACCTATTGACTTTAACTTTTCTTGAAAGGAAAGTCAAGTAATTTAAATAATTCTAATCCTTCATCTCTGTTTTTCGCATCTGTAGCTATCGTTATTTCTAATCCAAGAATAATTGGTGATTTCTCTGGAGAAATTTCAGGAAAAACAATATGTTCTTTTATCCCTAGATTAAAGTTACCGTTAGCATCAACAGCACTTAATTTAATACCTAAGAAATCTCTTGAACGAGGAAGAACGATATTTACTAACTTATCAATGAAATCATACATTTTCTTTCCTCTCAATGTTACTTTTGAACCGATAACACTTCCTTCTCTTAATTTAAAAGTTGAAATTGATTTTCTAGCAACTGTCAAAACTGGCTTTTGTCCACAAACAGCTCCGATGTTATTAATAACGTATTCAGAAAACTTTTTAGTCTCATCTTTAGTTTTACTAGAAATAATTCTTCCAAAACCAGTATTAACAACTACTTTTTGAATTCGAGGAACAGACATTACATTCTTGTACTGAAATTTTTCTTTCATTCCTGGAACTACCTTTGTTTTGTATTTTTCTTTTGTGCTCATTATTGCCATATTGCTTTAATTAAATTTTTGCTCCGCATTTCTTACAAACACGGTACTTCTTCTTATCTATAATTTCATATCCAACTCTAGTCGCCTTTCCACATTTAGAACAAACAATCTTAACATTAGTAACACTAATTGCTCTAGGAACGCTAGCTATTTGTCCTTTTTGTCCAGATTTTTTAGGTTTAATGTGTTTTTTAATTAATGCAATTCCCTCAACAACAACTCTTTCCTTAGATGGCAAAGACCTTAAAACTTTTCCTTTCTTTCCTTTGTCATTTCCTGCAATTATTAAAACTTGATCGTTCTTTTTTATTTTCATATTCTTAAATTAAATTTTTTGTCATTGTTGAGATTTTTTCAAATCCTTTTTCTCTCACTTCACGAGCAACTGGTCCGATGATTCTTGTCCCCTTTGGTTCCTTTGAAGTTCCCTCTAACATAACAACAGCATTATCATCAAATCTAATGTAACTACCATTTTTTCTTCTTGTAGAAGACTTTTTTCTTACAACAACCGCTTTTAATACCTGATGCTTTTTAACATTCTTTCTTGGTTCAGCATCTTTAACAGCAACAACAATAATATCTCCTAATGCAGCATATCTTTTTCTTGTTCCACCTAAAACACGGATACATTTTACTGTCTTTCCTCCGCTGTTATCAGCAACTTTTAACATTGTTTCTGTCTGTATCATTTTCTTTTATTTATTTATCTATTTTTGAAATAATTTCCCATTTTTTATCTTTAGAAATTGGGCTACATTCTCTAATTAAAACTTTGTCTCCTGTTTTATATTCTCCAGATTCAACATGAGCCTTATACTTCTTGTGAATCTTATATCTTCTCTTATACTTTGGATGTTCTTTAATTCTTTCAACCTCAACCACGGCAGTCTTCTGCATCTTGTCTGAAACTATTAAACCGATTAATTCTTTTTTTGGCATATTATTTTTTACTTAATATTGTCAATATTCTTGCAATATCTTTTTTGTCTTCTCTTAATCTCTTTGTATCCTTTATTCCTCCAGAAACAGATTTAAAATTAAAGTCCTTAACACTCTCTCTTTTTTCATCAAGCAGTTTAATTAAATCTTCTTTCTTTTTTATCAATAAATCTTTATTTTTCATACTTCTATTGTTTCTTAACAAATTTTGTCTTTAATGGCAACTTATCTCCTGCTTTTCTTAATGCATCTTTAGCATCAGTTTCGCTAATTCCTTCTATTTCAAATAATATTCTACCTGGTTTTACAGGGAAAACATAGTGATCTAGAGAACCTTTTCCTCCTCCCATAGGAACTTCTTGTCCTTTCTTTGTAATAACCTTAGCAGGAAAAATTCTTATCCAAAGCTTACCTCCTTTTCTTAAATATCTAATAATAACTCTTCTGCAAGCTTCTATTTGATTACTTGTAATCCATTTTTCTGTAGTTGCTTTTAGTCCAAAAGTACCAAAATTAATATTTGTTCCTCTGCTTTCAAAAAGTCTTTTTGTTCCTCTTCCTTTCTGATGTTTTCTATGTTTTAATTTCTTTGGTGCTAACATAATTATTCAAATTTATCTCCTTTATATATCCAAACCTTAATACCTATTGTTCCATAAGTACATCTTGCCTCAGACAAGCTGTAGTCAATATCTGCTCTTATTGTTTGTCTTGGTAGCCTTCCTTTTTCTAACCATTCTGTTCTCGCAATTTGAGCACCGTCTAATCTTCCTGAAACCTGTATTTTAACGCCTTGGACTTCCTTATTTACCCTTGTTTTTTCAATAGCTTGTTTTATTGTCTTTCTGAATGGTGACCTCTTTTCAATTCTTTGAGCTATCCATTGTCCAATTAAAACAGATGATATCCAAGGATTTGAAACCTCTCTAACTTCCATCTTTAATTTCTTTTGTAAATCATTAAGCTCTACTAAGGTAAGCTTATTCTTTTTGAATACTTCTTTTAAAAGCTCTAATCTTATCTTCTCAATTCCTTCTCCTCCTCTTCCAATAATAATTCCTGGTCTAGCAGAATAAACAACAACGTTAATCTTATTAGAATATTTTTCTATTTCAATTCTTTCAACACTTGATTCTTTTAATTTATTTGTTAAAAATTTTCTGATTATAAAATCTTCCTTTATATCTTTTAAAGGTTTGCTTCCATAAAATCCCTGTGATAACCAATCTTGGATTCCTTTTATTCTAAAAATTTTAGGGTGAACTTTATGACTCATTTTTTTTGTTTTTAATTTCTTCTTCTCTTTTCTTGTCTAAAACTAAAGTTATGTGTGACATCTTCTTTTTGATTGTCTCTCCTCTTCCTCTGGACTTAGGTAAAATTCTTTTTAAAGATGGTCCTTCGTCAACTGTAATCTTAGAAATAAAAAGATCTTTAGCGTCTGTATTTGTTAATGTTTTCGCGTTAGATAATGCTGAATTTAAAAGTTTTAAAACAGGCTCGCTGGCTTTTTTAACTGTAAAACCTAAAATCGTCTGAGCTTCTTCTGCTTTTTTTCCTCTTACCAAATCTGCAACTAATCTTGCTTTCCTTGGAGCTATATGTAGATATTTTAGTTTAACTTCGAATGCCATATTATTTTATTTTAACTGGCTCATTTGATTGACCAGATTTTCCTTTGTTCTTATCTAATTCTTTTTGCATCTTTCCTCCATGTCTTATAAACTTTGTTGTTGGAGAAAATTCACCTAACTTATGTCCAACCATTTCTTCTGTTACTTTTACTTGAAGAAAATCTTTTCCATTATGAACACCAAATGTAAAACCAATCATCTCAGGAGTGATAGTACACGCACGTGACCATGTTTTAATAGGAGGAGTTTCACTTGGTTTCTTTCCTTCTATTTTCTTTGTAACATTAGGGTCAATATATGGACCTTTTTTAAGACTTCTTGACATAATATTATTTTCTCTTTTTCTTAACTCTTCTATTAATAATTAACTTTGATGATTTCTTGTTTGTCTTTCTTGTTTTTACTCCTAAGGCTGGCTTTCCCCATGGAGTCTTAGGATGCTTCAAACCAATTCCTGTTCTTCCCTCTCCTCCACCATGTGGATGATCACAAGGATTCATAGCAGAACCTCTCACTGTTGGTCTTATTCCTTTCAATCTGCTTGTTCCCGCTTTTGACCAATTAATAAATCTGTATTCTGAATTAGAAACTTTACCAATTGATGCAAAACATTCTCCTGATATTCTTCTTATTTCAGATGATGGCATCTTTATTTTTGCATATCCTCCTTCATAGTTTTGAAGGACAGCTCCTGTTCCTGCTGCTCTTACCAATACTCCTCCTCTGTTTGGTTCTAACTCTATATTATACACTGTAGTACCTTCTGGGATATTTTTCAACTTCATTCTGTTTCCAATATTAGGTTCAGCTTTCTCAGAAAAAACAATCTTATCTCCCGCCTTCAATTCTTCTGGGGCTATAATATACTTTTTCATTTCATCTTCGTATTGGATTAAAGCTATAAAAGCATTTCTGTTTGGATCATACTCAATTGCCATAACTTCAGCAGGCGCATCTATTCTTTTTTGAGCAAACTCAATAACCCTATAAAGCTTTCTTGCTCCACCTCCTATATGCCTAGTGGTTATTCTTCCATCACTTCCTCTTCCACCAGTCCTCTTGATTCTAACAGTCAAACTCTTTTCAGGTTTTTTCTTAGTTAGAACAAGAAAATTTTTCATTTTTGTTTTTTTTCTTTGCATATTACTGTGAAATCATTTCTATTTTTTGACCTTCCTTCAATTTTATAATAGCTTTCTTGTATCCTGGTTTAAAACCTTCTATTCTTCCTCTTTTAACTTTTTTTCGAGGAAGATTAACTGTTCTTACCTGAATAACATTAACCTTATACTTATCTTCTACTGCTTTCTTAATTTCTATCTTGTTAGCGTCTCCATTTACTTTAAAAACATAAAAGTTACCTAATGAAGAAGCATCTACCGCCTTCTCAGTAATACAGGGTGATATTAAAACATTCCATTTTTCAGTTTTTTGGGTTATCTTTTCCATACTATTTCTTAAATGTTTCTTTAATTATATTTACTCCCTTTTTATCAATTAAAATTGTTTTTGCGGTAACTATATCTAAACAATTAATGTCTTTTGCTTGAATTGTACTTACCTTGGAAATATTTCTTGTTGCTAAAATTAAATTATTATCCATTTTAGGCAAAACAATTAAACAGCTTCCATTGATTCCTAATTTGTTTAAAATTCCTAACATACTCTTAGTTTTTGCTTCTTTTAATTCAAGAGTATCTATAACTTTAATAAATCCATTTCTAGCTTTTTCTGATAAAGCAACAAATAATGCTTTTCTTTTAATATTCTTTGGTAATATTTTTTTAAAGATTCTTTCACTTGTTGGTCCATGGGTAACACCTCCACCAATCCATATAGGAGATCTTCTTGAACCATGTCTTGCTCTACCTGTTCCTTTTTGTTTCCATGGTTTTATTCCTCCACCACGAACATCACCTCTTCTTTTTGCATCGGCAATAACAGTTCTTCTATTCGCCATTTGAGAAACAACTACTTGATGAAGTAAATCGGCATTCATTGGAACATCAAAAATATCTTTAGGCAAGCTAGTTTGTTCTATTTCTTTTTCAATTTTTGTTTCTTTTTTTGTTACCATAAAATTATGCTCTTATCTCTAAAAGAGTTCCTCTTCTTCCTGGAATAGCACCCTTAATCATCATTATATTATTCTTAGAATCAATATTTACTATTTCTAAGTTCTTAACTGATATTCTATCGCTTCCCATTCTTCCAGGCATTTTCTTTCCTTTAATAACTCTACATGGAGTACAACAACCAGTAGAACCTAATGTTCTGTGTTCATGTTTGTTACCATGAGTTGCAGTAAGTTTTCCGGAAAACCCCCATCTTTTTACACCTCCTTGGAATCCTTTTCCTTTAGATACTCCGGAAACCTTAATCCTATCTCCTAGTTGAAAAGATTCTAATGAAATCTTATCTCCTATCTTAAATCCTTCCACTTCTCCTTTAAATTCTTTTAAATATCTATATGGTGTTCCTGTTTTTTTAATCTTTCTTTCAGGTAAATTCTCATAACCAATCTTTATCGCTTCATAACCATCTCTTTCTTTAGTTTTTACTTGAACAACACTACAATCTCCTGTTGCAACCAAAGTTACTGGAACTACTGTTCCATCTTCTTTAAACATTTGACTCATTTCAATTTTTTTTCCTAATATAAATTTCATGTTGTTAACTATAAAAGCTAGGCAACCAGCCTAGCGAAAAGACTAGCGTTACCAATATTTAATTAATTCTATCTATTTAATGTCATTATAAAATACTCTTAATTTCAGTATCTACTCCTGCAGGCAAAGTAAGAGACTTTAATGATTCTACTACCTTTTGATTGGGAGATAACACATCAATTATTCTTTTGTGAACCCTCATTTCAAACTGCTCTCTTGATGGTTTATGAACAAAAGTTGATCGATTAACAGTAAACTTGCTAATTTCTATTGGCAAGGGAACTGGCCCAGCAGTTTTAACTCCACACCTAACAGCCATTTCAATTATCTGCTGAGCGCTCTTGTCAATCACCTTGTGATCATATGCCTTTAGCTTAATTCTAAGCTTTGATACATGTTCAGTTTTTTTTGAGGTTTCTGTCATTTTACTTTATAATTTTAGTAATAACTCCAGCTCCAACTGTCTTTCCACCTTCTCTAATCGCAAAACCTTGTTTTTCTTCTAATGCTACTGGTACAATTAATTTAACTGTAACATCAACTGTATCTCCAGGCATAACCATTTCTGTTCCTTCAGCTAAAAATACATCACCTGTAATATCAGCTGTTCTGATAAAGAATTGAGGTTTGTATCCTGTAAAGAAAGGTGTATGTCTTCCTCCTTCTTCTTTTGTTAAAACATAGATTTGAGCTGTAAATTCTGTATGAGGAGTAATAGTTCCTGGTTTTGACAAAACTTGACCTCTTTCAATATCTTCTTTCTTTAATCCTCTTAATAAAATACCTACGTTATCTCCAGCTTCTCCATAACCTAATGATTTGTTAAACATTTCAACTGATACAGCTGTTGATTTTGCAGTTGGTCTAATTCCAACAATTTCAACTTCTTCGTTGGCATTAATAACACCTCTTTCAACTCTTCCTGTAGCAACTGTTCCTCTTCCTTCAATTGAGAAAATATCTTCAATAGCCATCAAGAAAGGTTTTTCCTTATCTCTAACTGGATCAGGAATGTATGAATCTAATTGATCCATTAATTCTAAAACTTTCTTAACCCATTCATCATCTACAGATGTTCCTTCTAAAGCTTTAAGTGCTGAACCTCTAATTATAGGAGCATTTTCTCCATCAAATTCATACTTCTTTAATAATTCTCTAACTTCATCTTCAACTAAATCAATCATCTCTGCATCTTCTACCATATCACACTTATTTAAGAAAACTACGATTGAAGGTAATCCAACTTGTTTAGCAAGTAGAATATGTTCTCTTGTTTGAGGCATAGGTCCGTCAGTGGCAGCAACTACTAATATTGCACCATCCATCTGAGCAGCACCAGTAATCATGTTTTTAATATAGTCTGCGTGACCTGGACAATCTATGTGAGCATAGTGTCTTTTGTCTGTTTCATACTCTAAATGAGAAATGTTAATTGTAACACCTCTTGCTTTTTCTTCAGGAGCTGAATCAATTTGAGCAACTGATTTTTCAGATACTCCTCCATTCCTTAATGCTAAAGAATGTAATATTGCCGCACTCAAAGTAGTTTTACCGTGGTCAACGTGACCAATAGTTCCTACGTTTAAATGGGGTTTTGTTCTTGTAAACTCTGCCATATTTTTTTATTAATTATTTTTTATATTTATTATTTATTACGCTTATCTATTTTAGCTAAATTTTGAAAAAAGTCAATAACTAATTAAATGGAAGGTCTTCTATTTTTAGAGATTCTTCTTCTATTGCTCTTGATGGTGATTCAATTTTGCTTCTATGCTTAACTTCCTTTTCTTTTCTGTAGTTATCCAAGCTCATAATTATTAGTGTTGGACTACCGTCTTCTTCAGGAATAATTATCTTTCCACCTTCTTCTTCAATTATTTGTTTAATTTCTTTAATGTCCATATTATTTTCTTTTTCCCTCAACTATTTCTTGTGATATATTTCCTGGAGTTTTTTGATAACTTTCAAATTCCATTGATGATGTTCCTCTTCCTTGAGTTAATGATCTTAAAGTTGTAGCATAACTAAACATTTCTGATAAAGGAACTTTTGCATAAATTGCTTTTACTCCTGGTCTATCAACAGTTTCATCAATCTGACCTCTTCTTGAAGAAATATCTCCGATAACATCTCCTAAAAATTCTGGCGGAACAACTACTTCTAATTTCATTATTGGCTCTAATAAATAAGCTCCTGCCTTCTTAGCACCATCTTGTAGTGCCATTGAACCTGCTATCTTAAAGGCCATTTCAGATGAATCAACTTCATGGAATGAACCATCATATAGTGTAACTTTTGCGTCTATTAACGGGAATCCTGCAACAACACCTTTGTCCATTGCTTCTTTAATACCTTTTTCTACGGCAGGAATATATTCTCGAGGAATAACACCTCCTTTAATTTCATTAACAAATTCAAAACCCTCCCCTCTTTCTTTTGGTTCCAATCTAATTTTAACATGTCCATATTGTCCTCTTCCACCAGTCTGCTTTATATATTTACATTCCGCTTCAGCATTTCTATCAATTGTTTCTCTGTATGAAACTTGAGGTCTTCCTACATTAGTTTCAACATTAAATTCTCTCTTTAATCTATCAACGATAATATCTAAATGAAGTTCTCCCATTCCAGATAAAATAGTTTCTCCTGATTCTTGATCGGTTTCCATTCTAAATGTAGGGTCTTCGTCTTGTAATTTCTTTAATGAAGCTCCCATCTTTTCTTGGTCTGCTTTTGCTTTTGGTTCAATCTGAATAGAAATAACTGGTTCTGGGAAAGTTATTTTTTCTAAAATAAGTTTTTGTTTTTCATCGCAAAGTGTATGCCCTGTTGAAGTATTTTTCATTCCAACAAAAGCAACTATGTCCCCTGCAAAAACTTCTTCAACTTCTTCTCTTTCGTTAGAATGCATTCTTAATATTCTTCCGATTCTTTCTCTTTCTCCGGTAACAGTGTTTATTAAATAATTTCCTTTAGTAAATTTTCCTGAATAAGCTCTAATATATGTAAGTGTTCCAACGAATGGATCAGTAGCAACCTTAAAAGCTAGCGCAGCAAAAGGTTCCTCATCATTAGGATGCCTTTCTATTTTAATTTCTTCATTATTAGGATCAATTCCAACAACTGCTGGAACATCCATTGGACTTGGAAGATAATCTACCACAGCATCTAATACTAATTGTACTCCTTTATTCTTTAAAGATGTTCCTACTAAAACAGGAACTAATTTACAATTAATAACAGCCTTTCTTAAAGTTTTCTTTAAATCTTCTGCTGAAATTTCTTCACCTCCTAAATATTTTTCCATTAATGATTCATCTTCAGCAACAATTTTTTCAACCATTTTTTCTCTCCATTCTTTTGCTTTAGCCATCATATCCTCAGGAATGTCAAAAAAGATAACATCTTTTCCCATTTCTCCTTCAAACTTTACTGCTTTCATTTCTACTAAGTCAATGATTGATGCGAACTGTGCTTCTTCTCCAATTGGATATTGTATCGCTACTGCATTAGTAGTTAATTTGTCCCAAATTGATTGAAGGCTTTTTTCAAAAGATGCACCTGTTCTATCTATTTTATTTATAAAGCAAATTCTAGGAACATTGTACCTGTCAGCTTGTCTCCAAACAGTTTCTGATTGTGCTTCTACGCCTGCAACGCCATCAAAAACAACAACCGCTCCATCTAATACTCTTAAACTTCTTTGAACTTCAGCTGTAAAGTCAATGTGTCCAGGAGTATCAATTAAGTTGATCCTGTGGCTGTTTGTTTTTTCTTTTTGTAAGTATTCTCTTGGAGACCAAAAACAAGTAGTAGCCGCTGAAGTAATAGTAATGCCTCTTTCTCTTTCTTGTTCCATCCAATCCATAATTGCTCCACCTTCATGAACTTCTCCAATTTTATGAGAAATTCCTGTGTAGAACAAAACTCTTTCACTAGTTGTAGTTTTACCTGCATCAATGTGAGCAATAATTCCGATATTTCTATATTTTTCTATTGGGTATTCGCGACTCATATATATTTATAATTAAAAGGCAAAGTGAGCAAAGGCTCTATTAGCTTCTGCCATTTTATGAACATTTTCTTTCTTCTTAACTGAATTACCTTTATTCTCAGAAGCTTCAAGTAGTTCTTCTGCTAATTTAAATTTCATTGCTTTTCCTTTCTTATTTCTTGAAGAAGAAATAATCCATTTCATAGCTAAACTTAATTTTCTGTTTCCTTTTACTTCCATAGGAACTTGATATGTTGCTCCTCCAACTCTTCTTGGTTTAACTTCTAATACAGGTGAAACGTTTTGAATAGCAAGTTTAAAAACATCTAAAGGATCTTTTTTGTTTTGTTCTTTAATTATATCAAAAGAACCATAAACTATTTTTTGAGCTATAGTTTTTTTCCCATCTAACATAATCTGATTGATAAACTTTGCTACAAGTATATCATCGTACACAGCATCGGGCATTATTATTTTTTTCTTAAACTTTAATCCTGTTGACATATTTTAATTAATTAGCTACTGGTTTTTTAACACCATATAAACTTCTTTTTTTCTTTCTTCCTTCAACTCCACCACAATCAAATCTTCCACGAACAACATGATATCTTACTCCTGGCAAATCCTTAACTTTTCCACCTCTAATCATCACGATTGAATGCTCCTGTAAATTGTGTCCTTCTCCTGGTATGTATGCGGTAACTTCACTTCCATTACTTAGTTTAATTCTACAGACTTTTCTCAAAGCTGAGTTAGGTTTTTTAGGTGTAGTTGTAAAAACTTTTAAACAAACTCCTTTCTTAAAAGATGAAAAACTTTTCTTAGGTCTATTCTTCAAAGGGTTAAAACCAAAAGCAAGTGCAGGAGTCTTATCTTTACTTTTAAGTGGCTTTCTGTTTTTTCTTATTAATTGTCTTATTGTTGGCATATTTTAATTCTAAAATAAATTACAAGCGAAAAACGCTTGTGATTAAACTATCAAATAATATGTTAAATGTCAAATAATTATTGTGCCCTATATCCTCCGTCAACATATAGAGTTAAACCTGTTACATACTTTGAATCATCTGATGCAAGATAAACTGCTGCGTTCGCTATATCCTCGACATCACCCATGTGTCCCATCGGTGTCATAGAGTTAATAAAACCACAATAATTTTCATCTTCCTGTAGTCCCTTGGTCATACTTGTTTTAATAAATCCAGGGGCAATAGAATTTATTCTAATCCCTAGTGAAGCTAAATCTAATGAACCTGCTTTGGTAATTTGGTCTATTCCTCCCTTAGCTGCACAATATGCAATTGTTGATTTAAAACCAACTGAACCTAGAATTGAACTCATATTAATAATTGAACCTTTAATTCCTTTTTCTTTCATTGCTCTTGCTGCAGCTCTTGCACCGTAGAATACACCTGATAAGTTTATATCAATTGTTTTTTTCCAATCCTCGTCGTTAGCACTTAGAATATCTCCCATTGTTCCTATACCTGCATCATTAACCATAATATCAACTCTACCAAAATTATCTAAACAAGACTGAATTAAGCTATCTACTTCCTCTGATTTTGAAACATTACATTTTACAAAAATAGCTTTATCTCCAAATTGACTAATATCAATTTCATTTATATCAGAGAAAACAACAGAAGCACCCTCCGAGATAAATTTCTCAGCAATTGCTCTTCCAATTCCTGAAGCTGCACCTGTTATAATTGCAATTTTATTTTCTAATTTCATATTTTTATTTTATTAATTATTATACTAATGAAAATTTAAAGAAAAGTGAAGTGACCCAATAAGAAAAATTAAATACCCAATTTATTCCACCAGAAAAAACTAAGAATATTAAAACAAAGAATCCATATTGATACAAAAACTTTTTTACATTATTAAACCTTTCTCCTAATAAAGCAAATAAAATATGTGATCCATCTAATGGTGGAACTGGTATTAGATTGAAAATTCCTAAAGCAATATTATAAATAATTACCAAAGAAGCAATTTCCAAAAAACTCTCTGGTAAGGAAAAAAACATAATTACTAATCCAAATATTAAAGCAATTGCAAAGTTAGCTAATGGCCCCGCTATTGAAACTTTAAGTTCTCCCCATTTTTGATCATTAAAATTAAACGGATTAATTGGAACTGGCTTAGCCCAACCAATTATTGGAAGACTTAGAATAGATAAAAATACAGGCAAAAGGATTGAACCAACTGGGTCTAAATGTTTTATTGGATTCAATGTCAATCTTCCTGAATTTTTAGCTGTGCTATCACCTAATGAATAAGCAACACTACCATGAGCAATCTCATGAATGATTATAGAGAAAAGAAGTATAATTAATGCGAATACTATTGTTATTTCCATAAACCAATCTTACCAAAAATATTAGAGACTTGCAATTATTCTCCTTTTTTGATAATCTATTCGCATATGGAAAAAGAATGTCAAATTTGCGGTAAATCTTCTTCTATGGGCGGAAGTTATTATAAATTGATTTCAAGATATAATCCTTCTCCTAAGAAAAGAAAATACCCTAATCTACAAAAAGTTACTGTACCTGAGAATCCAACTAACAAAAAGTTTAAAGATTTTGCTGGTAAAAAGATTTTAGCTTGCACAAAATGCATCAAATCTTTGGATAAAAAATAATACCTATTATCTCTTTCGGGTTGTAGTATAATGGTATTATTTGCGCATGGGGTGCGTAAGACCCGGGTTCAACTCCCGGCAACCCGACAATAAAGACTTCTTAATTGAAGTTTTTATTTATAAATGAAAACACTACATAAAGTAGTGTTTTCTTTGGTCCTATCTGTGAAATCCGAAGAATCCACGTGGGTGCCTCATTCAAATACCAAGGTAGTTAAATATACTAGCTCCCGAATAAAAAGTTGTTCGGAATTTATTGGATAGGACCATCTATATTGTATCACTATATTTTCAAAACTTCAACGAGTTGTTTAATCATTGAAACAACTACTGGAGCAGCTTGTAAACTAACACATTGAACACCTTCGTCATCAGCAACTATCCAAGGCTCTTCAATAGTTTCAACTTTACCGTCAACATATTTGAAAGAATATCCTGGGGTCATTTCATAATTATCAACATATTCTTGAGCAACATCTGCAGGAATAGCATTTCTTAATAATACTTTTGGAACTCCGTACAATGAATATGCTCTCTTTAATATTTCTTCATCCATTAATAATCTTTCCCTTATTGGTTCGATTCCTTTTTCATCTCCTTCTTTCATAATCATTCTTCCGCCATCACAATTTGCTTCATCACAAATTAAATAGAATTCTTTTGTTGCCTCATCATATTCAACTTTTGAAGTTGGAAGAAGTTTTAAGCTTCTTGAAGTATTACATTTTGGACAAATTCTTCTCCATTTAATTCTTTCACTAATAATGTTCATCGGAACATCTATTAAAATAAAAACATCTGGGTCATCTCTATACTCAACTAAATCTCTGAAGAATAATGAGAACCCTACTTGATCTAAGTTTCTAGGAAAGCCATCTAATAGTATAACCTTGCCTTGTCTTTTAGATATTTCTCTTTTAACTAAAACTAAAATAACTTCATCAGGCAATAAACTTTTAGTATCTCTATCTTCCAAGCTTTTAATAATTTCATCTAGTGAATAAAATCCTCTGTAATGTTTTTCAAGAAATTCTATCAATTCTTTTTTCTTCTCTGGGTCTTGAAATTCTTCATCAATACTTCTTACCATATCTCCGACTGATAAATGCTCTATCATATCTCCTCCAAGAACTTCGGAAAACATTTTTGAGTAAGTTCCTTTTCCAGAATTCTTCTTACCTAATAAATAAGCAATAAAAGTATTTGTTTTTAAATACTCTCTTAGCTTTTCTATTTCTGGTCCACACTTTAATTGAAAATATTCTTCTCTTTCTTTTGGGTCTGATAAATTAAATTTTCTATCATCTCCCATTTTAATTTTTGAAATTGGAAAATCCATATTATTTTTATTTATTAATTATTTTTTTATAAACTAGTCCATCAGAAACAATTTTAATATCTCCATCAATATCGTTTCTTAGTACTTTAATATCAAAATTTGAAAGACGTGTCAAAACCTCGTTAGTTGGATGTCCATAAGAATTCTTTCCAACTTGAATTACAGCTAAAGATAGATGTACCTTATTTAAGAATTCTTCTGAGGTAGAATATTTTGAACCATGATGAGCAACCTTTAAAACATCTGCCGAAATATCTTTATCTAATAACTTTTTTTCTATATTAAAAGTAATATCTCCAGGAAAAAGAAATGTACTTTCTTTATATCTCAATCTTGAAATAACTGAATTATCATTGTTGTTTTCAAAAACTTCTGGGAAGCTAATAATATCTAACGAAGCATTTCCCATGGTTACTTTCTCAACAGAAGATGAGTAATATATATTAGCACCTTCATTTTCAATCATTATTCTCCATATTTCACTATTAGAGCCCTCTCCTATCCCCGACCATAAAATATTTTCAACAATATAATTATCTAAAACTTCAAAGAGGCCTGTAATATGATCCCTATCCGTATGAGTTAAAATAATTAAATCAATTGTCTTGTCCCAAAAAGGCATATTTTCTGAAAGTTTTTGGGCTAAGGTTATTTCCGATGGTCCTCCATCAATTATAATCTGATGTCCTTGAGGAGTTTCTATAAAAATAGAATCCCCTTGACCAACATTAAAAAAAGTCACCCTAAGTTCAGGTGACAAATATAAATAAAAAAGATAAGAGAAGGAAATAATATTTAATGCTAAAAGTACAAATATTATTTTCTTTTTCATTGCTCGTTTAGTTTTTTAATTAATTCTTTCTCGTCAATTCCATAAGTTTCACAAACAAATCCGATTTCTAGTTTTTCAATTTCTTCGGCCATATGTGGACAGAAAAGACAAGGAAAATCAAATTCTTCTAATATTTTCCTTTTGTTTGAATCGTTAATGATTTCTGATAATTTTGTTTTATTAGTAATTTTCATGAATGACAACTTTCTCTTTTAATTATTTGATTATGTTTTTCTTCTATTTCTTCAGGAACACTAATCTCATTTTTTAAATAATAATTATATATTGCTTCATTTAAAGCATCTATCGCTAAAACAGAACAATGTATTTTAATAGGAGGAAGAACCCCTAAAGCATCTATAACATTTTGTTTTGTTATTTTTAAAGCTTCCTTAATGGTTTTTCCTTTTACTAAATCGGTCACAACGCTACTTGTAGCAATTGCCGCAACACAGCCAAAAGTTTCAAACTTAATATTCTTAATCACATTATCTTTTATTTTTAAATAAACAAACATCTCATCGCCACAAGCCATGTTACCAACTATCCCTAATCCATCAGGATTTTCAATCTTCCCGTAGTTATGAGGTTTCTTAAAATGTTTTAATACTTCTTTTGAATACATTATTTTTTATGAGGTGAAATTAATCTTAACTTTTCTACAACATTTGGCAAGACACTTAATAAATAATCAACGTCTTTATCTTTTGTCATTCTTCCTAAGCTTATCCTAATTGATCCATGCGCCTCTTCGTGTTTTAATCCCATAGCACTTAAAACATGTGACGGTTCTAATTTAGGAGAAGAACATGCTGAAGCTGTTGAAATTGCTATACCAAAAGAATCAAGCATAAATAATATTGACTCCCCTTCAATGAAAGAAAAACGAACATTAACATTATTTGAAACTCTTTCTTTTGGATGACCATTAAGATAACAGTCTTTTACTTCTTTTAATAGTGTTTTTATAATCCTATCTCTTAATTTGCTTAATCTCTTATTTTCTTCTTTCATTTCTTTAAGACACAGTTCTGTTGCTTTGCCAAAACCAACAATAGCAGGAATATTTTCTGTTGATGAACGCATATTCATTTCTTGTCCCCCTCCATGCAATAAAGGTTCTATTTTTACTCCATCCCTAATAAACAAAGCTGCTGCTCCTTTTGGTCCATATATTTTCTGAGATGATACTGTCAATAAATCTATATTCATACTAACAACATCAATTTGTAATTTACCAAAACTTTGAGCGGCATCTGTGTGAAAATAGACATTATTCTTTCGGCAAATACTTCCTATTTCTTTAATTGGTTCAATTGTTCCAACTTCGTTATTAACATGCATTACTGAAACTAAAATAGTATCTTTTCTTATCTTTTTTTCAACTTCTTTTGGATCAACCATTCCGTACTGATCAACAGGCAAAAATTCAACATCATAACCCCTTCCTTTTAACCATTTAGCACTATTTAAAACACAATCGTGTTCAACTGAGGAAATTAAAATATGTTTTCCTTTGTTTGCAAAGGCAACACCCTTCAAAGCAATATTATTACTTTCTGTAGCAGAGCTAGTAAAAATTATCTCATCTTCTTTTGCATTTATTGCATCAGCAATTATCTTTCTGTTTTTTTCTAATACTTTTTTTGTATCATTTCCAAAGCAATGCAAAGAAGATGCATTTCCAAATTTCTTATTAAAGAATGGCTCCATTGCTTTTACAACTCTTGGATCAATAGGAGTCGTTGCCGCATAGTCAAAATATATTTTTTGTTTCATTTTATTATTCCTCCACCTATTACTTCTTTTTTATCATAAAAAACGATAGATTGTCCTTTTGTTATTGATTTTTGTGGTTTATCAAAGACAAATCTATTATTACTTATTAATACCCCAAAAGCTTGTTTGTGTCCATATCTTATTTTTGCCTTTAATCTCAATGGAAATCTTACTGGCTTTATCCAATTCGCATTTTTAAACAATACCTCTTTTGACAATAATTCTTTTTCGTTCTTGGAAACAATAATCTCATTTCTTTTAATATTTTTATCAATTACCCAGTATGGCCCACCTGATAATCCAATCCCTTTTCTTTGTCCGATAGTATATAGCCAAATACCGTCATGAATTCCAATAATATTTCCCTCTCTATCAACTATATTTCCTTTTTTATTTTTAATTTTTTTTCTTAAAAATTCTTCATTAGCAGACTTTATAAAACAAACTTCTTGAGACTCTGGGGCAACGAAAGAATATATTCCCTTTTTTTTAGCAATAGCCCTAACTTCTTCTTTTATGTAATTTCCCAAAGGAAATATTGTTTTACTAATTTGCTTTTTGTTAAGTCTCCATAAAAAATATGACTGGTCTTTATGAGAATCACGAGCTTGTTTAATTAATCCATCTTTTACAGAAACATAGTGTCCTGTAGCAATAAAATCAAAATCCATTTTCATTGCCTCTTTTAGAAACAATCCAAACTTTACTTCCTTGTTACATAGAACACAAGGATTAGGAGTTAATCCTTTCTTATACTCATCAATAAAGTATTTTACAATAATATCATTAAACTCTTTTCTAAAGTCAAAAACGGAGAAAGGTATTCCTATCTTTTTAGATAAATCTCTTGCTCCTTTTTCTATTAAGGGAGAATTTGTAATTCTCATAAAAGCAGCCTTCACATCATATCCTTTTTCTTTAAGGATTAAAGAAGCTACTGCTGAGTCAACTCCTCCTGAGAAAGCAACTAATACTTTTTTATTCATTATGTATAAAAATAACCCAAACATTTAGTTTGGGTTACTATCTTATTCTTCTTCGTTATCCTCAGCTCCGTTCTCTATTTCAATCGCTCCATAAGGGCATAAATCAACTCCTCCGCACTCTTCAACCTTAGCAGAGCTAATTACTACTGCCTTTCCGTCTGTGTCCATTTCAGTCCCTTCTGGACAAGATAAACTACAACTTCCACACCCCAAACACTTTTCTTTATTTACTTTGTATTCCTTGTTTAATTTTTCCATTTTTTATTTTTTAGATTGTTCTATTATTTTTTCTGCTGTTTCTTTTGGTTCAAGTCCCGTAACTTTTACCCATTTATTTGGTTCAAGTCTTTTATATATTTCAAAAAATTCTTGTATTTCTTTTCTTTGGTGTTCCGTCAAATCACTAATATCATTAATGTGTTCAAATCTTGGATCAATCTTATCATCTGGAACGGCAATAATCTTGTAATCCATTCCTCCTTCATCTTCCATATTCAGCATTCCTATAATTTTTGAAGGAATTACACATCCTGGGAAAGTAGGTTCATTAACTAAAACTAATGCATCAAGTGGATCTCCATCATCAGCCAATGTGTTTTCTATAAAACCATATTCAAAGGGCCAATACACAGAAGAATAAAGTGCTCTATCAAGCATTATTTTTCCTGACTCCTTATCTAATTCATACTTGTTTGATGTTCCTTTTGGATTTTCTATAAATATATTTATCTTCATGTTTTTTATTATTTATTATCTCTTTAAACTTTATATTATAATTTGAAATTATTCAATAGTTACTCTGGCTTCCTATCTCTTTTCATCATTATTTTCAAAGCATTTTCAGGTTTCATTTTCTTATATAAAATATTATAAACTGAATGAACTATTGGCATATCAACATCATACTTCTTGCTTAATTTGTAAACTGCCTCCGCTGTTGTCGCTCCTTCAATAATACTATCTGTTGAATCAACTATATCTTTAAGTTTTTCTCCCTTAGCAATCCTTTCTCCTAGTTTTCTATTTCTACTCTCTGGACTAATACATGTAGTAGAAAGATCACCTAATCCTGCTAGACCATAAAATGTTTTTCGTTTAGCTCCCATCTTTTCTCCTAGTCTTTGAATCTCAACTATTCCACGGGAAAGTATTGCCGCCTTAGCATTTGAACCAAAACCAAGCCCATCAGATATTCCTGCAACTACCGCAATAATATTTTTAAGTGGCCCTCCTAATTCCACTCCCACAACATCAGTAGAAGTATATACTCTAAAATAATCATTACTAAATATTTCTTGTATTCTTTCGGCATTCTTTTTGTCTTTTGCGGCAATAACTAAAAGTGCAGGAAGTTCACGTGCCACTTCAATGGCAATAGTTGGTCCAGATAAAACACAGGTTTTAACATTACCAAGTTCCTCTTTCAAAACTTCTGTCATTCTTTTTAATGAGTCTTGTTCTAATCCTTTGGTAACGCTAATAAAAGTTTTTTTACTTAAAGAAATCTTTTCTTTTTTAATTAATTGGCTAACACTTCTAAAAAACTTTGAAGGAATACTAAAAACAATATATTCACCAAATTCAATTGCCTTTTTAATGTCTTTTTCAAATATAATATTTTCAGGAATCTTAATCCCTTTTAAATATTTCTTATTCTCTCTTTGTTTATCAAGTATATCAAGATGGTCACCAAAAACACTCCAAACCGTTACTTCGTGTCCATTTTTAGATAATAGTATTGCTAAAGTTGTTCCCCACGCTCCATCTCCTAATATTGTAATTTTTGTTTTTTTCATATTATTTTTTTTTATGTGCACAAATATCTCTAAAGTCACAGAATTGACAATGCCATCCTCCTGAAGGCTTAAAGTTACTTCTTTTGACTTTTTTAATTAATTCTTTTAATTCTTCTTCTGTCTTTTCAATAATTCCATCTTTAACATCAAAGGAAGCTTTTGAACAATCTTCTAGGTAATAGTATGTTAATTTAACTGGATTAAGTCCTAAAACATTCTTAGCTGCTAAGGCATATATTAATAATTGCAACTTATCTTCTTTAGATAGCGTCTTTTTAGGAGAACCTGTCTTGTAGTCAATAATTTCAACTCCTCCCCTTACTTCATCAATTCTGTCAATCATTCCAATTACAACATCTACATTTAATTTAAGTTGAAATCCTTTTTCTAATGCTAGCTCATCATTTATTGAGAGAATGTTATGATTTTCTTTAAGGTCGTTATAGAAATTTTTAAGTATTTCTTTTCCTTTATTATAAAACTCTTTTTGTTCTTCTGCTGATTTATACCAATCAGAAATCCACTCTTCGTCATATATTTTATAAAGAGTTTTTAAATCATTCTTGAATATATCTGTTTGTTCTTTTTTAAAAGCTTCATTAACAAATTTATGAGTTACTGCGTGAATAGTTTTACCAAAACTAAAAACTGACTTTCCTCTTATTGGTATCTTCAATATATTTTTAAGCTTATACTCAAGGGGACATTTTCTAAATGATTCTAACTGAGAGTAAGAAAAATGATCTGGCATAAAAAGTTTTAAATCTTTTCCCGAACCATTTGTCTCGTCTGACTCTTGCTTAAAATTTAATACCCTCTTTATACAAAAACCTGGACTTCTTTCAAACTTTTGATTCTTAATTATATCCTCACTAATAAGTTCTGATTCTATTAAAAATCTTGATGGTTTTTTAAGTTGTTTTCCGCCATGATCAGCACTCCATGTTAAAAACATTCCCTTTTTTGCTCTTGTTAGGGCGACATAGAAAAGTCTTCTTTCTTCTTGAATGTGAAAATCACCTTGAGGTAGAACTTCTTTAATTAAATCATCAGGCAATTCTATTGGATCCCTCTTTTGATCAGATGGAAAAGACCTTGAAACTAGATAAGGAACAAAAACATAATCAAATTCTAGTCCTTTTGCTGAGTGAACTGTCATTATTCTTACTGCGTCAAAATGAGAATCAATATTTTTCCTTAATGATCCTTCTTCTCCTGCATCTAACTCCATCTGAATATTTTCAATAAAGGCAGGAAGTTTTGCATCAGCTTGAGAATTTTCAAATTCTTTCGCTTTCTCATAAAATTGATCAATTAATTCCCACTTTCTAAAACCATCTTCTGTATTTTCTGGAATATATTTACCGTACTCAAGATCTTGAATAACATTAACAAAAACTTCACCAATATTTCTGTCTTTTGACAAATTGTAATGATTATTAAGGTTCTTAATTAGTTTATTAATTTTTACTTTTGTTTCAGATGTAAATTTACTTAACAAATGACTATTCTTAAGTGATTCAAAAATAGGAATTCCTTTCTTGTCACTATATTGTATTATTATTGAAACTTCTTCAGGAGAAAAATTCATTAATCTTAATACTCTATAAAAACTAAGTGAGTCATAAAAATTAAGAACAACTTTTAAGTAGGAAATTAAGTCTATTATTAAAGGATCCGTGTATAATCCTTTAGAAGAAATGAATTGATAAGGAATGCCTGCTCTTTCTAACGCCCGAGAAAATATATCAGCAGCATTATTGGTTCTTGTTAAAATAGAAAAGCTCGAAAAAGATGATGTATCATCTATTTCTTTAATTTCCCAAATCTTATTAACAACTCCTGTTATCTCTTGATCAACTCCTTCAAAACTTAATAACTCAACAATACCGTCTTTGTCTTGATTACTTTTTAGTTTTTTACTTATACCTTTAAAGTTTTTCAAATCTATTCCTTTTTTTTCTGCATCTAAAAATATCTCGGAATCATTTAATTTACACTCTAATCTATTAGGATTATTCTTTTGGATAAAACTATATGATAAATCAAGAATGTTCTGTGGCGACCTATAATTTTCTATTAGAACAATTTCTTTAGATTTAGGATAATCTTTTTTAAATCTTAAAACATTATTAAACGAACTTCCTTGAAAGGAAAAGATTGAATTATGAACAACAATTTCTTCAGCAATAAAATTATGAGTCCCCTTTACTTCTAGGTCATAAACATCAACTGTTTTACTTTCTCTTTTAATATCAATAATTTCATCATAAACAACATCGTTTCCTCTCTTAATTGGCAAATAATGTCCTCTTAACAAGTTTTTGGCAGGAATAACTTTTGCTGGGTTATTTTTTCTTTTCTTATTTTTAATATCAAGCCCAAGCCCTGCATAAAATTTAAAATCTATAAAACCACCCAAAAGATTCTGAAGCTCTTTAGCTTTTTTGCCTATCTCCCGTATATCGGTACTACTTATAACTAATTTTTTTCCATTTTTGGCTTTTGCTAATTTAAAACCTGCTTTCTCTAATTTATCAATTATCTCTTTAATTGAAGTATCAATATTTAGTGTATGTATAATTTTTGGATTCTCTATAATATCTTTTGCATTTTTAATCCTGCTATTTCTTGAACACATCACAATATTAATTTTAACTCTCTTTTTATTCCCCCTGTTCACTCCACCCAAATAACAATGATGTGTATTTAAATCAATATTTAAATCTCTAGCAAGAGTTATGACTCCCTTCGAAACATCTATTTCCTCGTAAAGCTTGCGAAGTAATTCTTTTTTAATAACGGTTCCTTCCCTTTCACAAAAACAACTCGTAGGAATTCCGTACTTCAAAGACCATAATGTTTCATAATACCTTGCTTCAGAATCACTATCAAAATCTCTTAACCCTATAATACTGTCTGCCGATCTTTCGAGCATTAATCTTCCGAATAAGTTATCTGTTTTCCCAATCCTCCAGCCAATATCATCTCTATACATTAAATATACATAATGATAATTATTCTTAATTCGTCTTTCTGATGAAGGAACCATGCAGAACATCTTATGATTATCTGTAATAGTTAAGCAATTTCCACTTTTTGTCTTAACGGTAATTAGTTCAGTCTTTTTTTTACTTTTTGAGATATTTTTAACTTGAGATAATCCTAAATGGCCTTTTCCTATTGCTGTTAAAACATCGTCACCTTTTTTAACATTCTTAATCTTTATCTTTTTAATCTCTTTATCTTTTAATATATCTATTTTAGAATCTCCAATTAGACATTGGTCATCGTCTCCGACTATTGTGATATTATTATTCGGATGGGCAAGTTTTTTAATTAATTCATATTGAACCCAATTTGTATCTTGAAATTCATCAACCATAATATACTTAAATTGCTTCCTGTATCTCTCCAAAACATCTTTCTTTTTTTCAAATATTTTTAGTGTATAGTTTATTAAATCTCCAAAATCTAAAACATTATTATCTAATAATAATTGCTGATAAACTTCGTATGCTTTAGCTACTTCTTTTATTCTCTCTAAATCGTTATCGTCATTCTTAAGAGATTTTTCATATTCAATATAATTTTCGGGATATATTCCTTCGTTCTTACATTGAGAAAAATGGGAAACGAGAGCTTGAATAAACTTAGTTGGATTTCCAAGTGGCCTATACTCTTTCAAGAAACTAAATTTATCAAAATTCTTCTTAATCAACATCCAACTTCCAGCTGACTCTAATAACCTATAATTAGTTGGTATGCCAATTGACAAACCGTGCCTTTTTAAAACCCTATCACAAAAAGAATGAAAAGTTGAAATCCAAAAATCATAATAATCAAACGGCAAAAGACTCTCTACTCTTTCTTCCATTTCTCTGGCCGCCTTTTCGGTAAAAGTTACAGCTAAAATCTCTTCTGGTTTGACTCCATTATTAATTAAATATGCTATTCTTCTTGTTAAAACTGTTGTTTTTCCTGTTCCTGCTCCTGCAACAATCAAAAGCGGTCCATTATTAAAAATAACCGCTTCTTTTTGTTCTTTATTCAAGTCAGAAAGTAAATCATCCTTCATTAAGACAATTATACATCAAAATAGGGTAAAAGAAAATGGCCTATTGGCCATCTTTTTTCTTAGTCATTTTGTCGTGATAACTATCAACTCCAAAGGGGGTAAATTTTCTTTTAATTGTATTAATAATTTTTGCTATCTTTCCAATACTTGCTCCCTGTGACTCTTTCACACGAAGAAGAACTTTCTTTTCTTCTTCTGTAATTTTTATGGTCCCACTATTTTCTTTTATAGCTTCAATATTGCCTCCTGCAATTTCGTCAATAGACTTTATTTTTAATTCAGGCTCTTCTAATTTTTCCAACTTTTCATGAGAAAAAATTTCTCTTTCTGCTCTTTCTGGAATATTTTCAAAACCACCTATTTCACTTTCTCTTTTATTTTCCATTATTCAATATTATTATTAATTTCTTTCTTAGCATTATTTACTTCTTCTTCTACGACACTTAAGAAATCAGGCATTTTTATGGCTAAAAATTCTGCTTGTTTTTTCTCATCAGTGCCACTCATAATATCATTTGCTTCTTCAATTTCTTCATCGCTAATTCTGCTAATTAATTTAAGCATTACTCTGTCACAAACAAGATCAGTCATTCTTTGAATTATTTCTACTTTTTCTTCTTCTGGAAGAATGTCTAATCCTAATTCTTCTATTGCGCTTTCACATTTAGTTACAATTTCTTTTTCCATTTTTTTAAATTATTAATTTGTTAATTATACTCTAAATTGATCAGATTTTTTAAACATTAAATCATTTAAATCAACTAATTTTAGAGATACGCCTCCATTGGCTACTTTCTTTTCAATACGAATTTTATCTGGCTGGTTATTGATAGATTTTACAATATCAACTGCTCTCCATCCCCAAGAATCTACTCTTCCAGTTCTTTTATCTTTAAATCCTACCTCTATAGGGTCTTTTTCGTTAATTCCTTCTTGAATTATCTTAAAGTAATCTTTTTCTTCCTTAGGCTCAGATGTTTCAATTGGTTCTTCATCAAATTCTTCATTTACTTCTTTTTGAGCCTGTTGGTACTCCCCGGAAGCAACTGGATTATCAAACATTTCCTCCTCAATTTCTTCTTCTTGATGCTCTTCAGAAACAACTGGATTATCAAACATTTCCTCCTCAATTTCTTTTTCTTGATGCTCTTCAGAAACAACTGGATTGTCAAGCACTTCTTCTCCAACTAAATCTTCTTCCTCTCTTTCATCATTATTAACAATAGTTTCAGGCTCAGCAATTTTAATTACTTCTCCTTCTTTAGCTTTTTTAAAAAATGCTTCAATAACCTCACGAGATATTAATAGCCCGCCAGCAGCACTAGTCAAAGCTGTTGCACTTGTAGCAGCAGAAGCTGGTAAAAATCCTGGCAACAATCCAAGGGTATAGAAACTCAAGGCACCTGTAGGGGGGGCAGCAACTGCTAGCCCTATTATTAATGCACCTATAACAAATTGAACTCTCTTATTCCCTAAGAATTTCTTTACTTTGTCCAGTAATTTTTTTTGTTCAGGCGAGATATCTTCAATTTCTTCAGCAGTATTTTCTTCAGATTTTTCAATGCTTTTTTTAACACTTTCTGAAAGAGATTCTTTTTCATCTTCAAATAATCTTTCAAAGGTGTTCAAAACTTCTTGCTGATCCGCTGTAAATTCAATGTTTTTATTGTTTTCTTTTAACAAATTAACTTGTTTTGCAATATTATTTCCCCCTAAAAGTATCTTTTTATAATCTTCACTTAATCCAGTTGATTTTTTACCCAATCCTAGCTTAGCAAGCAGACCTTTTCCTTTATTTTTATCATCTTTAGCTAATCTTAAATCCTCAAGCCATCTTTCTATTTCATTTATAATAAATTCTACTTCTTCCCTATTTTCTTTTATTTCTTTTCCTTTATTCAAGATATCTTCTATTTTATTTTCTTCATCGAACTCTCTATTGTGAGGAAGTTGCTTCTCAAGGTCTTCAATTTCAATGATTTCATCAGGTTTAGTAGGATCAATCTTATCATCAACTATATCTTTTATTTCAATAATTTTAGAATTATCTACTTCGCTAGATTTATCTGGATTATAAGCATTGGAAAGTTCGTCTACCTCTAATATTTTATCTTCTTCGTTGTCTATTTTTTCTTTATTTTCCATATTTTTATTGATTATTCGTATTATGTGTTAATTTTAACATATACCTATTATCTGTCAAGCCTTCTTCTTGATATTTCCTCTTCAACTGCTTGTTTTCTTTTAGCATAAGTCAAAGAATAATACTCCTTAATATCACTTGCTCTTTCATAATTTCCTTTTTCTGGTAAGTACGTTTTAACATTAAAAGGTTTAGATATTTGTCCATCCATCATCATTTTAATATAAAAACTGAAGTTGTTAATATTCATTAAGTCTTGACTATTAAATACAGGCTCAAATTCTTTCTCCAAAAACTTAGCATCTTCAGCTCCTACTCTAAATGAAGCTATTGTTCCAACATTTCCAAAGACACTATCCCTTATTTCCTCAGGCAGTTGAGCTATAAATTGGTGAGACATTATTAAACCTAATCTATACTTTCTTGCCTCTGATAAAATAATTGAGATTGTTTTAGTGGCAAAGTTTTGGAACTCATCCATATATAAGTAAAAATCTTTTCTCTCACTTTCAGGAATATCAACCCTTGAAAAAGCAGCTAGCGATAATTTGCTTGTAATGATTAATCCTAAAAGAGAACTATTTATCTCACCCAATCTTCCCTTACTTAGATTAACTAAAAATACTTTTTTACCATCAATAATTTCTCTAAAATTAAAAGTGCTTTTAGTTTGTCCAATAATAGGGCGCATATAGTCATTAGATATAAAATTGTCAAATTTAGATGTAATATATGGCACCATGTTTTTTAATGCTGCATCTCCTCCTGCCTGTTCTGCCTGTTTTTCCCAGAACTCCTTCACTAAAATATTTTTACATTTAGATAAAAGCCTTTTTCTAAATTCTGTATCAGCTAAAACCCTTGGTATTTCCATTAAGGTATACACATCGTTAGGATCATCCATTAAAAGCATAAGGGCATTTCTAGTATATTGCTCAAACATTGGACCACCAGTTTGTCTCAAGTCGTAAAGCTTATCTAAAATATTAATCATCTCATTAACAATGAATGTTTTTTGCTCTGGAAAACGAGCATCATACTCAAGCATATTCAAACCAACCGATCTTTCTAAATTTGTTGGATCAAATAGAACAACATCTTCTATTCTTTCTTTAGGCATCTTACTCAAAACATCGTCAATTAAATCACCGTGTGGGTCTAACATTCCAATTCCCTCTCCATTTTGAATATCTTGAAGAGCCATTGATGAAAGAAGAGAAGATTTACCAGTTCCGGTTTGTCCAATAATATACATATGTCTTCTTCTGTCATCTCTTTTCATTTTAATATCTTTTTTCTCTTCTCTATATTCATTATATCCTAATAATAATCCTTCGCTAGGAAGATTAATTGGTGGTGCTGATACTTTTGAGCTAACTCCCTTTATATTTGGTGTCTTAGTCAATGGTGTTGGAAAATGAAATACACTAGTTAATTCTTCCGTATCTAATATATTACTTGAAGAAGAATCAAAAAGTCTAAAAGTATATTTATATATCAACTCATCAAAAGATCTTCCCTTGGTTCTTATAAGCCTAAAACTATTTGTCTTTGGAGAATTAAATTGCCCAAAAGAATTAGCCATTTGTAAAAACACACTTTCGCTTTTATTTTTATCATCAGTAGAAACAACCAATCTAATATTTGTTTCAAAACTATTCTTACTAATCTTAGATTCAAGAATCTCTAGAAGCTCTTCGTCAACTTTTGATTCATAAATATTTTTCTCGTCTTTTCCTTTAATAGTTGATAATAAATTTGTTGCTCCCATTGCTTGAGTAAAATTCTTTCCTTGAGAAACTTCATTAATAATCATTTTCGCTCTATCTCTCCAATTATTTGATGATTTTCTTATAACTAACTGAACAGCTGCTTCTTCGTGAGTTTTTAATTTGGTAAATATGTTTGTGATTGAAGATAATGGATCAGAGTCCATATTATTATAAGTTTTAATGGGAAGATAAAAAGGTTTCGTTGTTTTTAAATAACCGCAATAAACATTTTCGGTAGGAGCAAATATATTATAATCGTCACTTTTTTCTACTTGTGCAAAAGGATACAAACTATATATCTCTTTTTCAATAAAATTTTCAAACCTTTTCGGTGTAGCCACATAAAAAACTATTTCCTCTTTAAGCTTTACTATTTCTAAAGCTATCCATGGAGATACTCCAAAGGCACCTTCTTTTGATAAAGAATTAAGGCTACTGTAGAAATCTTCCATTGATTTAATCCAGTCTTTCTCTTGCTTACCCGAATCTCTAATTTCTTCAGTAGTGGCACCGCTCATTTTAACAGAGAACAAGGTAAAATCTAAGGACTCCTTTATTGTCTTATGATTGTTCAATCTCTTAATTAATAGCATTAATACTATTAATAATAAGATGAATATTAGAATTAAGATATATGTTATTAAATCCATATTATTTTTTCATATAAAACTCTCTTTCTTTTGGATTAAACTTTTCTATTGAGTATCTTAACATAGTTCTCGGCATATTACGATAATATTTATTGAGAAAACTCTTTTCAAGTTCCTTGTCCCTTTTCCCAACTTCTCTTAACATCCAACCAACTGCTTTATGAATCAAATCGTGTTTATCGTTTAGCAATATTTTTGCTATTTTTATCGTATCTTTAAAATCATTTTCTTTTATAAAAGCATATGTTGAAACAATTGATATTCTTTTCTCCCATAAATTATCAGAAACAGCTAAAGAATATAAAATATTTCTTTTTTTATCTTTTAAGTATTCTCCCACTATTTTAGGAGCTGACAAGTCTACTAAATCCCAATTATTAATGTTTTTTGTATTTTTAAGATAAAGATTAAAAGCTTTTTCTTTGTCTTCTTTTTCAATCATAATAAAAAGACCTGTAAGTCTGCATTCATGAATCTTGGAATTAAGCAACGCCTGAATATCTTTAAAGGAAATGTCCGTATGTCTTTTTGAAACCTCTCTTTGAATAGGAACTTTAATTCCTAGAAAAACATCTCCCTCTCCATACTGTCCTTTACCAGTTTTAAAGAATCGAGACAATATTACTGCTTGATTTTTATTTTTTTTAGATTGTAATTCTTGTATTACATCCATACTTCAATTAATCCACCAACTAAACAAAGTAAACCGAATACCATTGTTAGGGTTGAAAAATTAACTTTCTTAGAAAAATCTAAAATTATTTTAAGAGATATAATTCCAAAGATAAAACTTGATAGAAGTGCTATCCATGGAAAAGAAGAAATAACTGGATTGCTTATAAAAATATATCCTGATGATGCAACTACGGCTGGCAAGGATATTAAATAAGATTTTTTTAATATTTCTGAAGGGTCATTTTCTTTAAGAGATAAACCAAATATAGTTGCACCAGAACGAGAAACACCAGGGATAACAGCTATTCCCTGTAGTAGTCCTACTATAACAGAAGAAAAGTCGTCGCTTATTTTTAATTTAATATTTTTTCTCTGGAACCAAGATGTTAAAAGAAGTCCTATTCCCATTAAGAATAAAAGTCCTGAACCAATACTAATATCACCCATTGTTTTATAAATAATAAATCCCAGTCCTAAAGAAATAATTGAGGCAATAACAAAAAATCTAAGTAATTTTTTATCCCTTAGTAGAATTAAATCTATCCAATCTTTTCTAAAATAAATGATAATTGCTAACATCGTTCCTAAGTGAAGAAATAAAGAAAAATCAATACTACTAATATCAGTAACTATAAAACTTGAAAAAAGAGTTAAAACTCCTTCACTTGAAATTGGAACCCATTCAAATATTCCCTGCAATGCTCCTAATAAAATATATTCCCACATATTATTTATTTATTTTAACGAATCTATATTTATCAAATTGATCCTTTTTAAATTCATAATCTGAATAAATATTTTTGATTATTTCTTCTATTTCTTTTTTTTGCTCTGGATCAAATTCCATTATTATTAAACCATCTTCCTTAAGGTGTTCCTTAGCCTCCGTTAAGAAAAATCTAATAATTTCCATTCCATCTTTTCCTCCATATAGAGCAATTGCTGGTTCAAATTTTTTAACATCTTCACCAACCTCATCTTTTCTATCTTCTGCAACATAAGGGGGGTTTGCCAGTATAACATCATACTTATCGTTTATTCCTGAAAAAATATTTGTCTTTAATACTTTACACCTATTAATATCTATATTATTAATCTCAATATTAATTTTAATTTGCTCAATAAAACCATCGTCTATTTCTCCAAAATCACAAGTTGATTCTTTAATATTTTTTAAAATAGATAGTCCAATGCAACCTGAGCCAGAAAATAAATCTAAACATTTAATACTTTTATTGTTGTCATTAATAAAAGTACTAACCCAATATTCTGTTTCTTCTCTTGGAATTAACGGCCTTTTAGATAAATCAATCTTAACGCCTAAAAAATTCTTATATCCATTTTTGTAATCTTCTGGTATTTCCATTTTAGATTATTAAAATAGATATTACTATTCCGATTATTATTCCACTTATTATTTCTATGATACTGTGCCCCAGTATTTCTCTTAATTTAGTAATATCTCCCTCTTCATTCATTTTTTCAATTAAGATATTAAGTGAGCGAGCCTGTCTTCCAGCAGCCCCTCTGATTACTTTTGCATCATAGATTATAAAAAAAGCAAAAATAATTGAAATAGCAGAAACCACTGAGTCAAATCCAGAAACTAGCCCTACCGAAGTAACTAGTGCAGAAACTGTAGCGCTATGAGAAGAAGGAAAATTACCTGGCAATGAATATAGGTCAAATCTAAATTTCTTTTGTTTGTAAGTTAAAATTATAGCTTTAATGCTTTGCGCTACAAACCATGACAATATACAAGATATTAGAACTTTATTTAATAATATTTCTTCAATCATTTTTTATATCAAATATTTTGCTACTCTCTTTAAATCCTTTAATCATTTTTACTTTATTCTGTGGAATTTTAAGATATTCAGAAAGAAGCTCAATTATTCTTTTGTTCGCCATATTCCTTTCTGCTTCTTCTCTAACAAAAACATCAAAGCTATCATTATTTTTTTGGACAACTTTGTCTTCTTTTGATAAAGGAAAAGCCTTTACTTTAATCAACATACTTCTTTAAAACTTCAAAATCTTTTTTAAGGGATTCTTTCATGTTTGAATTATATATCGCTACTGCTGGATGATAAAAAGGAATAAACACTCTCTTTCCTTCAAAAACTTGACCATGAACCTTACTTATTGATTCAAGAGGAATATTAAGCGTATTCATCATAAAATTCATTGAATGTCTACCTAAAGAACAAACGACCTTAGGGTTAATTATTTCTATTTGTTTTTCAATAAAGTGCTTACATTTTTCAATTTCTTCTTCTTTTGGATCCCTATTTTTAGGTGGTCTACACTTGATAATATTAGCAATATATACATCTTCTCTTTTTAAATCAATATGCTTTAAAAGTTCATTTAAAAAGTCTCCTGACCTCCCACAAAAAGGAACTCCCATTGCATCTTCTTTTGCTCCGGGAGCTTCCCCTATAAAAATAATTTTCGCACTATGATTTCCTTGTCCAATAACAGGTATTTTCCTTTCTTTACATAAAGAACAATTCTTACAAGATAAAACTTCTTCTTTAATCTTTTTTAATTGCTCTTCATTATTCATAAAGTTAATTAATCCCTAAAAGCTCTACTTCAAAAATTAAAGTTGCGTTTGATGGAATTACACCAGGAACACCTCTTTCACCATATCCCTTTTCAGGAGATATAGTAAGTTTTCTTTTTTCTCCAACTTTCATTCCGCTCATTCCCTCTTCCCATCCTTGAATAACTTGTCCCACTCCAAGAGTAAAAGAAAATGGGGAGCCTCTATCGATACTTGAATCAAATTTATTTCCATTTTCAAGAGTTCCAACATAATGAACTGTCAAAACATCTCCTGCTTTTGAAACATCTCCTGTTCCCTCTGCTATTATTTCTATTTTAACCATCTCTTTGTTTTCGCTTTGATTTGCCAAAATATCTTCTTCTTTGTTTGAATTAAGAAAAATACAAATTGCTCCCACAATAACGAATGTTATAATTAATAATACTTTCTTGTTCATATTCTATTTAATATCGTATGAAATATTAACCCTTACTTCAATCTTATTCTCTTTTACGATTATTTCTAAGTTATTCCCTGTTCCTGTAGTTGAAGTATCAGAAACTATATATGTAGGAATAGTATCTTCTTCGTAAAAACTTGATGCATCACTCAGTTTTAATCCTAATGAAGACGCAATCTCGGTAGCTTTAGACTCCGCATCTGCTATAGCTAAATCTCTTGCTTCTTTTTTAAGAGCTTCTTCGTTACTAATAATAAATTTCAAATTACTTGTTTGGCTTGCACCAGCGTCAATTGAACCTTGTATAATTCTTCCAATTTGATCGTTGTCTTTGATAACCACTTCTAACGATTCTACCGCTTCATAAGAAGTAATTACCCTTTTTCCTAAAGGATAAACAGTTAAATCAACTCCTGTTGTCTGCCATTCATACTTTGGATAAATATTAAAATCTAATGTTTTAATATCGTCCGCATTAACTCCCTGCCTTTTTAGAAAATCTATAACTCTATTTATTTTTTCTGTATTTTGACTTAATGCATATTCTAATGTTGATTCTTCAGTTATTGCTGAAAAAGTTGCAACAGCAACATCTGGGACAGCATAAACAACTCCGGAACCAGAAACCTCTATAGTATTTCCTTGTGAATCTGTTCCAATATGCTTTGTTTCTTTTGAAACATTTTGTATCGCAAAGAAAATATAAAAGATTGATATAACTAAAAATATCATTCCAATAATCATCAAACCTTTAATTAAAGGGTTGTCTGTTTTTGTTTCTTTTTCAAAATATTGTGCTTCCATTTTTTTTATTTATTATTAACTTACTCTTGACCCTGTTTCTATATCTTTATCAGTAAATAATAAAGATAGATTGTTTTCATCTTTTAATGCTAATATCATTCCTTCGCTATCCATACCCATTATCTTTTTTGGACTAAGGTTAGCAACGATAACCACATTCTTATTAATTAAATCTTCTGGATTATAATATTCTCCTATTCCAGCTAATATTTGTTTCTTGGTTTCGCCTAAATCAATTATTGTTTTAATAATCTTAACTGAACCTTCGACTTTTTCAGCCTCAACTATTTTTCCCAACCTTAAATCTACTTTTAAAAAATCTTCAAAATTTATTGTTTCCATAAAATTATTTTATCATTAAATTTAAAATAAGAAAAGAGCCCCCTAAGGGGCCCTCTAATTGCACGAAATTATTCACCGCTGAAATCCTTCATTGGTCTAGCTTCGTCAACTATTAACTTTCTTCCTTCTACTTCTTTTCCGTTAAAGATATCTTTAGCTTTTGCAGCGTCTTCTTCTGTAGACATTTCTACAAAACCAAAGCCTTTTGATCTCTTTGAGAATTTATCAATAATTATAGAAGCTGCAGCTACTTCGCCTGCTTCTGTAAATAAATCCTTAAGAGCTTCATCAGATAGAGTGTAAGGAAGGTTTCCTACGTATAGTTTCTTTTCCATTTTTTCTTTTGATAATTGATTTTTTTTACGACCTACTCAATAATGATGAGCATGCACATTAGTGTTAATGGAATAATAGATTAATAATGGATAAATGTCAATGTTTGTGTTATTATAATTTCAAAATATGAATAAAATTATTAAACTTTCAGTCATCATTGTTCTTGTTGTAATTATTGTATTATTGGGTAACAACTACCTTAAGGAGAAGAAAATTGACGACAATCTAAAAGATAAGATTGGCCAGATGCTAGTTATTGGATTTAGGGGAACAGAAGCTAATAGTAATTCATATATCGTTAAAACAATAAAAGAATTAAATATAGGAGGAGTAATCCTTTTTGATAGAGACAACCCTTCAAAAGGAGAAATTGAAAGAAATATTGTTAGCCCCGAACAAACTAAAGAATTGATTAATAGTATTAAAAATGCTTCTTCCGATATATTCGTTTCAATTGATGCCGAGGGAGGACATGTTAATAGACTCAAAACAAAATATGGTTTTGAAAATATTCCTTCGGCCGAAGAAATGGGAAAACTATCAATTGAAGATGTTAAGTCTTATGGGCTATCTTTAGGAAAAACATTAAAGGATATTGGCATTAATATGGACTTTGCACCCGTTGTTGATGTTAATATTAATCCAATGAATCCTGTTATTAGATATTTGGAAAGATCTTTTTCGGAAGACCCAGAAAAAGTTTACGAGTATTCATCTGCATTTATAGAAGGACTTCATGAAAATGGAATCATATCAGCAATAAAACATTTCCCTGGACATGGAAGCTCAGAAGATGACTCACACTTAGGAATAGTTGATGTAACAGAAACATATAACGAAGAAGAGCTTATCCCTTATAGAAAATTAATTGAAAATGGTTATTCAGATATAGTAATGACTGCTCATATATTTAATAAAAATATTGATGAAGATAATCCAGCAACACTTTCTTCAAAGTTTCTTAAGGAAATACTAAGAGATGAATTAAATTTTAATGGAGTTATTATATCCGATGATATGCAGATGGGAGCAATAGTTAATAATTATGGATATGCGGAAGCCGTTATTAAGGCAATAAATGCTGGATGCGATATGTTAATTATTTCCAATAACGGAGACGAATATAACGAATTGGCTCCCAAGCAAGCAGTAGATGCAATTTTTAACGCCGTAAGAAATAGAGAAATATCAGAAAAACAAATTAATGAATCATACGGTAGGATACAAAATCTAAAGGAAAATTATGGCATAAAAAAATAAGGATATTTCTATCCTTTTTTTAGATACCTTTCATTTATCTCTGAGGCATCCATAAGAAGCATTTGAGATATCTCTTCTAAAGAAACTCCTTCATAGTATAAATGTTCTGCTATGAAAGCAATAATCTCAGAATCTGCTTCATATTTCCCCCAGGTCATAAAGTAAATGTTTTCAAATAATTGATGGAAGCTCTCAGGCATTTCTATGTCTGAAAAGGTTTCCAACTTATTTTCTCCGCTCTGTCTTCGGCAACGAATTGCTTTTACCGCTACTCGCACAGCAAATCCTTTTTCGTCAACTTCTTTAGAAGTATTAATGATATAGCTAGTAGGATTTCTTGGCCTACTTGACCTACCATCAGCAAGAATAATATACCTGCCAAAAGGAAGTTTAACTGTGTTTATCCTCAATTTCGGTTCATAATCAAGGAAATTTAATGTTTCCTCAACTAATTCTTTTTTCTTTAAAAACAAACTTTTAAACATTTCAGCACCTCTATTTCAAATATGCTAAAAATAATGTATCATATTAATTATGAAAATAAAAGACCCAATCTCTGGACTTAGTCATTTATTAGGATTAATCCTTTCCATAATAGGAACATTTCTTTTGCTCTATTCTGCAAAAGAATTAATAGAAACTATTTCTTTCCTTGTGTTTGGACTAAGTATGTGCTTCCTTTATGCCTCAAGCTCCATCTATCATCTTTTTGGACATTCCCCTGAAGATGTTGATGTGTTTAGAAAAATAGATCATGCAATGATTTATATTTTAATTGCTGGAACCTACACTCCTCTATGCTTAATTGCTCTTGGTGGTAGCTTAGGAATGATTTCTTTTATAAGTATTTGGACTCTAGCCTTAGCAGGAACGTCAACCGTATTCTTTAAGTCATTCTGGGACAAAACTCCTCGCTGGTTTGCTACTTTTCTTTACGTTTTAATGGGTTGCCTTTCGTTTATTATTATATACCCACTATACAAAACAACTGGCCTAGGAGTTGTTATATGGTTATTAATCGGAGGATTATTCTATATCGTCGGTGCAGTAATTTATGCAATTAAAAAACCAAATATCAGTAAAGCATTTGGTTTTCACGAACTATTTCACATTCTTGTTCTTTTGGGGACAATGTCCCATTTCTGGTGTATATATAATTATTTAGTTTAACTACCTTTCCTCTTGTGTCTTATCCTTTCGACATCAGTTAAGTATTGTTTTCTTAAACGAACGTTGTTAGGGGTTATTTCAAGATATTCATCATCACTCATAATGCTCATTGCTTTTTCTATACTTAAAGTGTCCGGAGGAGTTAATTTAATTGCTTCATCAGCTCCTGAAGATCTCATATTTGAAAGTTCTTTTCCTTTATTTGGATTAACTGCTAAGTCATTTCCCTTAGAAACATTTCCTATAACCATTCCTTCATAAACATCTTCTGCGTGGCCAATATACAAAACACCTCTTTCTTGAAGATTAAACAATGAAAAACCAGATGATTTTCCTGTTGCCATTGAAATCATTGAACCAACACTTCTTTTTTCTATCTCACCTGCATAAGGCTTAAATCCTATCACTCTACTAGCTAAAATACCCTCTCCACGAGTATCCATTACAAACTCTGACTTATACCCTAATAATCCTCTTGTTGGCATGTCAAAAACTATTCTTGTATGAATTGTGTCTGGCTTCATTTCAGTCATGATTCCTTTTCTTTTAGAAAGTTTTTCTATCACAGTCCCAGCCATTTCACTTGGTAGGTCAATTATAACTTCTTCATAAGGCTCCATTTTCTTTCCGTCCACTTCTTTAATAATTACCTGAGGTTGAGAAACCTGTAATTCATATCCTTCTCTTCTCATTTGTTCTAAAAGTATGGCAATATGTAATTCACCTCTTCCATAAACTTTATAATATTCGGCTGATGAAAAATCTATTTTTAATCCTACGTTTATCTCTACCTCTTTTAGAAGTCTTTCTTTCAATTGTCTATTAGTAACAAACTTTCCTTCTCTTCCTGCAAAAGGAGAATTATTCACTAAGAAATTAAGTGATATTGTTGGTTCATCAATATGTATAAAAGGCAAAGACTCAACTTCTGAATCAGATGAAATTGTTTCTCCAATAAAAATATCGGGGATTCCAGCGATAATAACAATATCTCCTGCAGATGCATCTTCTAATTCTACCTTCTCTAGTCCGTGAAAAGTAAACATTTTAACAACTTTTCCTTTTCTAACTTCACTATTGATTCCTTTAACAAAAACATCTTCTCCCTTACTTATTTTTCCTTCATATATTCTGCAAATAGCAAGTCTTCCTAGAAAATTATCATAACCAAGATTAAACGGTTGAGCTCTTAGTTTTTTATTTGCTAATTCATCTGAAGAAGCAGGGTTAACTTTTTCAATAATTAAGTCTAAAAGAGGGACTAGATTATCTGACTCATCATCTAAATTTCTTTTAGCAATTCCATCTCTTCCATTAGCATAAACAACTTCAAAATCAAGTTGTTCGTCATTAGCTCCTAAATCTAGGAACAATTCATAAACCATTTCTTTAACTTCATCTGGTCTAGCAGCAGGCTTGTCTATTTTATTTATAACAACAATCGGTTTAAATCCAAGTTCTAGTGATTTTTTTAAAACAAACTTTGTCTGAGGCATAGGACCTTCTTGAGCGTCCACTACTAAAAGCACTGAATCAATTGATCTTAAAACTCTTTCAACTTCTGAACTGAAATCGGCATGGCCTGGGGTATCAACTATGTTTATTTTAGTATCTTTGTAGAAAATAGAGGTATTTTTGGAATATATTGTAATTCCTCTTTCTTTCTCTAATTCATTTGTATCCATAGTAAAAGTTTCTTCGGCGCCTCCAGATTGTTTCATTAAAGAATCTGTTAACGAAGTTTTACCATGATCAACGTGAGCTATAATTGCAATGTTTCTTATTTCCATAACTTAAAAAATCTGCCAAAAAGCAGAATGCTTATTAAACATTATAAGATTATACTATAAAGCACCTTTTGTCAAAGTATTATTTTCCCAATCCACAGCACTTCTTATACTTTTTTCCACTTCCACAAGGACATGGATCATTTCTGTTTATTCCTTCACTTCGTGGTAAATTATTATTTTCAGGAATATTGGTAGCAGGCTTAACATTAATAGTTGCTTTCATTATCCCCTCTACCATATTCTTTTCACAGTTTTCTAATAATTCATTAAATAATATTTTCCCTTCTCTCTTGTATTCTATCAGAGGATCCCTTTGTCCATAGGCTCTGATTCTAACAGAGTCTTTTAAACTATCCATATTTTCTAAATGCTCTACCCATATAGAATCAATCGCTCTTAGAGCAGCTACTCTTTCAATTTGATTCATATTTTCTTTACCAACCTCACTTTCTTTTTTTGTATAGTCATCTTCAGAATAACCATATTTATCAAGCAAAGGAACAACTAAATCCTTGATAGAATTTTGTTCTGCTCGCTCTAACACTTCTATCCTTTTTGAATAAACAATATCTCTTTGTTTATTCAAAACATCATCATACTCCAAGATATGTTTTCTTGCATCAAAATTCATTCCTTCAATTTTACTTTGAGCAGATTCAATACTTCTAGAAATCATTCCATTTTCAATTGGAATATTTTCATCAATATTAAATCTTTCCATTAGAGCTTTAATTCTGTCACCTCCGAATATTCTAATAACATCATCTTCAAGGGATACAAAAAATTGTGTTTCTCCTGGATCACCCTGCCTACCCGCTCTACCTCTTAATTGATTGTCAATTCTTCTTGCTTCATGTCTTTCTGTTCCAATTACACATAATCCTCCAATACTCTTCACCTCTTCATTCTCTTCGGGTGTAGAAGGAGAACCTCCTAAATATATATCTACTCCTCTTCCTGCCATATTGGTAGCAATAGTTACTGCTCCTTTTCTTCCTGCCTGAGCAATAATTTCACCCTCTTGTTCATGATGCTTAGCATTTAATATATTATGTTTTATTCCCTCTCTTGATAAAAGAGCTCCAAGATATTCATTTTTATCAATTGAAGTTGTTCCAACTAACACTGGCTGTCCTGTTTTATTTTTTTCTTTTACTTCTTCTACAACTGCTTTAAACTTGGCCTCTTCTGTTTTGTAAACTTTATCACCTAAGTCTTTTCTTATTGCTTTTTTGTTTGTCGGAATAATAGAAACCTCAAGTCCATAAACCTTATCAAATTCTTCTGCTGATGTTTCAGCTGTTCCCGTCATTCCTGATAATTTTGAATACATTCTAAAATAATTCTGAAATGTAATTGAAGCCAGTGTTATTGATTCTGGCATAATTCTTACTCCTTCTTTTGCTTCTATAGCTTGATGAAGTCCTCCTGACCATCTTCTTCCAGGCATCATTCTTCCTGTAAACTGATCAATTATTACAACTTCTCCGTTTTTAATAACATAATCCTTTTCTTTTTTAAAAAGAATCTCTGCTTTAAGGGCTTGTTCTAAATGATGAAGATATTTAGAACCTCTTTCATCATATATATTTCCCATTCCCAATATACTTTCAACTTTATTAATTCCCTCTTCTGTTAAAGTAACTGCCCTCATTTTTTCATCTATCTCATAATCTCCTTCTTTATTCAATTTAGGAATAATTCTTGAAAACTCCGTATACCACTTTGAACTTTCTTCATCAGGAGCAGAAATAATTAAAGGGGTCCTTGCTTCATCAATTAATATAGAATCCACTTCATCAACAATTGCAAAATTAAAATCTCTTTGATTTTTATTTCTTAAATCATAAACCATATTATCTTTAAGATAATCAAATCCAAATTCATTGTTTGTTCCATAGGTAATATCTGCATTATATGCCTCTTTTCTTGAGCATGGCCTTAAGAAATCCTCAACAACAAGAAAGCTACCTAATTCGTCTCTTTTCTTGTCATCTTCTTCTTTTTTAAATTCACGATCATATATAAAAGACTGCTCATGATTAATACAAGAGACTGTTAATCCTAGCGCATCATATATTTGACCCATCCAAACAGCATCTCTTCTTGAAAGATAATCATTAACAGTAACTAAATGACAACCTTTTCCTAAAAGAGCATTTAGATACAGAGGTAATGTAGCAGTTAATGTTTTTCCTTCCCCAGTCCTCATCTCAGCAATTCTTCCTTTATGTAGGGTTATTCCTCCAATTAATTGACAATCAAAATGTCTCTGGTTAAGAGTTCTTTTACCTGCTTCTCTTGCTAGAGCAAAAGCTTCTGGCAATATATCATCTAAAGTCTCTCCTTTTGTTAGTCTTTCTTTAAAATTCAAAGTCTTCTTTTTTATTTCTTCTTCTGATAATTTACCAAAATCAGACTCAAAAGAGTTAATTTTATTAACTAAGGGAGCTAAACTTTTTATATACTTATCATTAGCACTGCCAAAAATTTTTTCTAATATAGCCATAAATCCATACTATCTCAATAAAGGAAAAAGGTCAAAGCTTTCTTCGTATTTCAAGATTACTCTTATCTTTATATTTTTTAATTTGAATTACTAAATCTTTTTCGGCTTCCGAGAGGGATAAGCGAAAATTTTCTTTCTTTGAAACAGCTCTTAATAGTTTTCCTTTAGGAACTTGAATCTGTAGCTCTGACCTAAAAATATCTCCCTTTTGATGATGCTTCGTTGTTCTTTCTAATTCAACTTCAAGAATTAATCCTGGATAATCCACTAATAATTTCTCTATTTTTTTCGCCTTACTATTTACAAGTTTTTTTAAATATTCTGTTACTTCTACGTTTGTTGTTTTTATTTTTATTTCCATATGTTTTCTTTATAACTAAAACAACTCTGATGGAGTTGCTTTAGTGAAAATTATTTCTTTTTCTTTGCTACTTTCTTTTTTGCAGGAGCCTTCTTTGCTACTTTCTTTTTTGCAACTTTCTTTACAGGCTTCTTTGCAACTTTTTTTGCAGCAACTTTCTTTACAGGCTTCTTTGCTACTTTCTTTGCAGGCTTCTTTTTAACAGGAGCCTTTTTTACTGCAGCTTTTTTTACCGCCATTTTTTTTAGAAAAGTTAAACTTAATTAATCGACCTTTCCCTATTACAAAAATCAAATTCCTATTTATATTTTCTCTCTTATTGAATAATTTGTCAATAGTTTTTAATTAAAAATTTTAATTTCTTCTTCAAGCTCAATTAAAAATTTTTCTTTAACTTCTTTTTTGATAATATTTATTAAATTTATAACATCTTCAGAGGAAGCATTTCCTAAGTTTATTATAAAATTAGCGTGTTCTTCAGATACTTTTGCATCTCCAATTTGTAATCCTTTAAGCCCAGCCTTTTCAATCAACGCCCCTGCAGAAAATCCATCTCCATTTTTAAAAACTGAGCCTGCAGAAAAACCTTTCGGCTGTTTTAAATTTCTTTTATTTAAATTATCTTTAATTCTTTTTTCTATTTCTTCTGGAATATCATTATTCATTCTAAGCGTAGCAGAAACTATAATTAAGTTTTGGTTATTCTTAAAAACACTGTTTCTATAAGAAAACTGACAATCATTTTTATTGTATTTTTTTTCAATAAAATCGTTGTCTTTTAGTTCTAAAACATTAACGCTTTCTATAGAGTCAGAAATTGATTCTCCAAAGGCTCCTGCATTTCCATTTATAGCTCCTGCTAGTGTTCCAGGAATACCTACCGCCCATTCAAGACCAGAAAGACCTTTAAGCTTAGAAATTAGAGCTGAAAGAGGAATATTTGCACAAACATCAATTAGATTATTCTTATTTATTATCGGATCAATTACTTTGTTTTGTTTGTAGACGATAATAAGTCCATCATATCCTTTGTTTGAAAAAAGAATATTGCTTCCGCCTCCAATAACTAAAAAAGGAATTTTAAGTTTGTTAGCTTTTTCTACTATTCTTTTTAATTCTTTTATATCAGATACTTTTAATAAATATTTTGCATTCCCACCAATTCTAAAAGTAGTATATTCTTTTAAAGAAATTTCTTCTTTTATTAATGGAAACTCATTTCTTAATTCTTCTATAATCATTCGCTAATTTTTTTAATTAATTTTTCATCATTAGGATTCAAATCAAAAGCTTTCCTGTATTCTTCCATAGCTTCTTCGGTTTTTCCTTCTTCTTCAAGAACCCTAGCTATAGAAAAATATATTTCATAATTTTGAGGGGCTAGTTTTTTTGCTTTCTCATATATAGTTAAAATTTCCTCTGTTTTATCATCGATTAAAAAATTAATGTTTTCGTAAAGAAATCCTAATTTTTGCCATGTTTGAAAATTATTGCCATCTACATCTACTGCTTGTTTTGCATGCTTTTCTGATAATAAAACATTTTCTTCAATTAATTTATTCTGCTCATTTATCTTCTCCTGAGTCACCCATCTTTCTTCAAAATATGAACTTGCTTTTAATAAATATAATTTAGATATAAACATATTATACTCGCTCAAGTTAAACTTTTGAACTGCTTTTTGCGCTTCGGTTATAGACTTAGTCAAAGGTTCTTCGTTATTAAAGTAATTAACCGCTTTATTATAATAATTCTCAGCTTCTAAATAGTTAAAATGATTAAAAATAATTAGAATAAACGCTACAATAAGTGGTAAAAATAATAATTTATTAAATTTAATTTCTTTTCCTTTTTCATCCCAAAAAGCTAAAAATATAAAAAATAGGAGTATTAATAGTAAATTTATTTTATAAAAAATAAATAGGAGCGACAAACAAAATAATATAGGAAAAATAAAATTATCTTTTTTAGGAAAATCACTAAATCCCTTACGATAAAATATGAAGAATAAAGATAGCAAAGAAATTACCCCAAGCAGTCCTATTGTAACTACAAAAGTAAGAATCATATTTGACCCCTCTTCAAAAACTATATATGGATTAGTTAAATTAATTTCCTTATCTTTATATAAAGAAAATTGATAATTATAAGTTGATAATCCAGAACCAATTAGAAAATTCTTAGGACTTTCTAATAAACTTCCCTGAGCAATTAAGAAACTATAATTATAAGGAAGAATGTTTTCTTTTAATGGTTGGGAAAAATTAAAAAGCACTAATGAAACTAAAAAGATGGCAATTAGTCCAATAAACTTTTTATCTTTAATTTTAGGGTTTGCAATTATCCTCCATACATAAAATAGTGTTCCTAATATAACAATAAACCAAGTAATTTTAATATTAATAAAAATTAAAAAGGAAAATAATATTAAAGAAGTGATGATAGCGATTTTTCTATTTTTAAAATAAGGAATAATCATTAATGATAAGGAACAAATAATCGCCAATACTTCAGAGTTTCCTCCCTTTATAAGGAATAATAATATAGAAAAAAATATTCCAATGAATAAAAATTTAATAATTTTATATATATCTTCTTTTTTAATTAACCTAGCAAAGGAAAATATTATAAATATAGATAGGAGAGCGACTAAACTTTCTCCTCCTTTGCCCCAAAAACTTAGAAAAATATTTTTTGAAAATAATGTTGATAGAGAAATTAAAACTAGAAATAATAAACTAATAATTTGAATTTTACTATATGTAATTTTCTGAGGTTTAAATATATGTAATAGTAAAAGGGAAAAAGCAAATAAAATTAAATATGCTGTATTAAAACCAAATACAGAGAATATAGGTAATAATGAAATAAAAAAATAAAATATATAGTTAATCATTTTTTTTGACTGAATTTATGCCAGCAACATAACCAGTAGTCCAACAGACTTGAAGGTTGTATCCGCCTGATGGACCATCAACATCTATTGCCTCACCAGCAAAATATAAATTATCAATAATTTTAGACTTCATATTTTTTGAATCAATTTCTTTTAAAGAAAATCCTCCCGAAGTAATCATTGCTTTATCGAATCCTAATAATCCCACCACATTAAATTCTATTTTCTTAAGAACCTTAATCAATCTTAATCTTTCTTCTTTGGTTAAATTATTTAATCTTCTTGATTTTGGAACGCTACTAAAGTTAATAATAAAATGAACTAATTTTTCAGGAATAATAGTTGATAAGTATTTTAAAACTAACCTATTTTTATTAACTGATTTTTGAAAATGGATATTAAGATCCTCCAATGTCATTCCTGGAAAAAGATCTAAATATAACTTAACTTTCCCTTCTTTAAGTTTTTCTCCAATTTCTTTACTTATATCTAAAATTAATGGTCCACTAAATCCAAAATGGGTAAATAAAATTTCTCCATTATGTTTTTTTTCATTAACAGAAAGACCGATATCATTTAGAGAAATTCCTTGAAGAGATTTAATCCATTTTTCTTGTATTTCGACTGGAGTTAAAGAAGGATTTAATTCTGTTACAGTGTGTCCAATATTCCAATCAAAAGCGTCTCCTGATGATCCCGTGGTCGGATATGACTTTCCGCCAGTACAGATAATATATGAATCCCCCTCTATTACTTTTCCATCATCTAAAACAACTCCCTCTATTTTATTTTCATTAATATTGAATTTATTGACGGAAGAAGAAGTTAACATTTTAACTTTATTCTTTTTAAGTAAATCATTTAAAAAAGCTAAAACATCTTTTGCTTTATTGCTAAGAGGATAAACCTTGCTTCCTTCTTTTTTTAATTCTAACTTTTCAAAAAACTCAAGAGTATTGTCAAAGTTAAAAACAGACAATGGAGACATTAAAAAATTACCATTTTTTCCAAACTTTTGAGAAAATTCTCTATTGTTTTCTGTAATACATGTTAAGTTGCATCTTCCTCCCCCTGTTAGTAAAAGTTTATTACCTAATTTTTTATTCTTCTCTATAAGAATTACTTTTGCGCCCAAAGAAGATGCACTGATTGCAGCCATCATTCCCGCAGGACCTCCTCCAATTATAACAACATCGTATTTCATATTATTTACCACTTTTAATTTCAATAACGTCACCATCTTTAACGACGTATTCTTTTCCTTCCGTTCTAATCATTCCTTTTTCTCTTGCTTTCGCAAAACCACCGCAATCTATTAAATCTTGCCAATTAATAACTTCTGCCTTTATAAATGTTTCTTCGAAATCACTGTGAATTACTCCGCCTGCTTGAGGGGCCTTAAAACCATCTTTAATTGTCCATGCTCTTGTCTCATCAGCTCCAGTTGTAAAGAAATTAATTAATCCTAATAGATTATAAGCCTCTTTAATTAATTTATCCATCTTAAGTTCTATTCCTAAATCTTCTCTTTCTTCATCTGTTAGGGAATTACTTTCTGACTCTGTTAAAACATCCATGAAGATATGATGTTTATCTTTAAAAAATTCTAAAACATTAGAGTCTACATCTCTTTCTTCTCCGTTCAATAAATATAATCTTGGTTTGGATGATAGCAATTGATAACTTTTAACAATAATTTCTTCTTCATCGCTTAATGACATTTCTGAAATTAATTTACTATCTTTTAATGCCTCGTAAACTTTTTTTAAAACGTCCATCTCTTTTACAGCCTCTTTTTTTCCTACTCTTATTTCTCTTTCTAATGAAGACATTCTTTTTTCTACTGTTTCAATGTCCTTCAAAATCATTTCCATATCTAAAATTTCTTTATCTCTTAGTATATCTGTATCATCTCTTGTTTTGATAACATTTTCATTTTTAAAACAGCGTAAAACATAAATTATCGCATCAGTTTCTCTGATATTTGCAAGAAATTTATTTCCCAATCCTTCACCCTTACTAGCTCCCTCAACTAATCCCGCGATATCTACAAATTCAACTGTAGCATATATTTTTTTAAGAGAGCTTGTAAGTTTAGTTAAATCATCTACTCTTTTATCAGGAACACAAGTTACTCCAACGTTTGGATCAATTGTGCAGAAAGGATAATTAGCTATATCTACTTGCTTCTGTGTAATTAGTTGAAATAATGTTGATTTTCCCACATTTGGAAATCCAACAATTCCTATTTGTAATGCCATTATTTTTTATTTATTAAAATTTGTGCCTCTTCTCTTATCTTCTCTAACTTTTTTTTAGGGGCTAATTTTGACAGCTTAGATATATTCATATCTAAAACTTCTGAAGCAAGAACAATCCCTTCTTTTTCAAAAATATTAAAAATATATTTTGTTAATGATGGAAGAATAGTAACAGGATAAAGCTTCTTTTCTTCGATTATTCTCTCAAGACCTCTTTTTTCAGGATATTTCCATCCTAATAATTTAATATTTTTACATAATGAGTACCTTATTGCTTCCAAGGTAAACTTAGAGTTTGTAACAATGAAAGATTTTAAGTTCTTGTCTCTAAAACATTTCCCCTCTTTTATATCTTCTAGAATAGCAAAGCTTTTTAACGGAACATTAATATCAATCTTTGAATTAGATTTATTTCTATATTTACATTCACCAATAAATAAATAATCATTGTTATCAGCTAAAAAATCTATTTCATACTTAGAACATTTCCCAGAAACAATTTTTCCTGATTTAACTTCCATGCAATAGTTGCTAAGTAATCTTATTATAAATTCTTCAAATAAAAATCCTTCGGGTCCAAGCTTGCTTATTCCCTCTTTTAAACTAAACCTCATTGATAGTTGAATATCTTTACTTCTAAGTCTTTCTTTTATTTTTTTAAATATTTCTAAAGTTTTAATACCATCATAAGCCTCCTTTTCAACCTCTAATGATATTTCCTTGGCTAAAGAAAAAGAAGCTCCTGCTCTTAATGCAGAATTATAAACTTTATTTGCGGAGAATGATTGTCTCTCTCCATTAAATTTTATAACATCAATCTTATTCGAATTTTGATTTGATGTCTTCTTTAAGGTTTTCATAATTCTTTCCTATTCTTTTGATTCTAAAACTGTTCTTTATATAAAACAACCCAATAACAATAATAATTAATCCAATAAAGTAAATAAGTATTTTAAGAGCCTCTATTGGCCAAATTATAAATGAAACCCCTAGAGCTATCGCTGTTAATCCCGTAATAAAAACTATCCACCAATTACCGCTGACGTTCTTAACGTAATTATCAAAAACATTAACTATAAAAAGGTTTTTCATATTTTTTATCTATTATCTCCGCTTCCATGAAGCTCACCTCTTTGTTGTCTTGATTGAAGTTTTTCTATATTCTTAGAAGCAACTTCTTCTAATGAGATGCTAAGTTCTTTAGATAAATTAGCAATATACCATAGAACATCTCCTAATTCTTTTGTAACTTCTGCCCTTTTTTCTTCTGAAACGACTCCATCATCATCTCTTATCACTTTTTTAATCTTTTCAGCTACTTCTCCTGCCTCTCCAACTAAACCAAGGGTTGGGTAGATGAAGTTGCTATCCTTATTAGGATAAATGGCTGTTTTCCTTGCTTCTTCTTGATATTCTTGAAATGTCATAATTTTATATATTTATTATATTAATAATACTATAGCAAAAAATCACTAAAAATCCAATTTTTTAATAAAGAAATAAGCAACAATTCCTCCTAGTATAGCCGTAACAACCTGAGGCCAACTCATCATTGACGAAACAACACTATTATTAACTAAAACATTAGCCATTATAAAAAGAAATGATGCTTTGATAAGCCCACCGGCAATTAAGGCAACCCAATAGTTTTTGATTATACTAAAAGAATAAACAAAAATTATGTTTCCGGCCATGATAAAAGGAATCATAATCGCTAAAGGCATAAATCCCAATCCTAAAGAAATTACACTTGGCAAGAAACAAAGTAGAACCGCACTCCCTCTCCCCAATAGGAAAAAGGATATAATTAAAGTAGCATTAACGATTGTTCCTGTTATAAGTTGATTCCCTATGAATGGCGCACAGAATAAAATTGCTAAAAGGGCTCCGAATTGAATTATTGTTAAGCTTGATGTTTTTAAAATTGATTTATTCATAATTATTTATTTTTAGGAAAATATTTTGTATGGCAAGTTTTATGTATATTTTTTTTATTATTTAAAAAGTCTTTGTATATCATTTCGACTATTGGACTTTTATGTGCCATTCTTATTTTATTATTTTTATCTATTTTGTACAAAGATAAAGCTCTTTTTTCCCTTATCTCATTATCTACTGGAATTGGCTGTCCTCCTCCACCGATACATCCACCTGGACAAGCCATAACCTCAATATAGTCATATTTTTTAAGATCTATTTTGCCAATATTTCCTAAACCATTAATAATGGCGACATTAACTACTCTATTTCCTATCTTAACTTTTGCTTCTTTAGATCCTTCCAACCCTCTCACCTCTTTAAAATCAAGTTTTTTTAATTCTTTCCCTGTTAACTTTTCATAAACAGTTCTTAATGCGGACTCCATTACTCCTCCCGTATTTCCATATATAACTCCGGCCCCTGTAGATTCATTCCATGGAGGATCAAGAGCTTCATCTTTTATATTACTGAAATCTATATTATTTTTCTTAAGCAATCTCCCTAATTCTCTAGTTGTTAAAACATAGTCTACTGGCTTCATTCCATCTACTTTTAATTCTTCTCTCAATATTTCATATTTTTTAGATGTACACGGCATTACAGAAACTACAATAATTTTTTTAGGATCAATTTTTTCTTTATTTGCAAAATATGTTTTTGTTAAACCTCCTAAAATTATATGTGGCGATCTTACTGATGTTAAATTTTTTGCTAATTCTGGTCTATACACTTCAACATACCTAACCCAAGAAGGACAACAAGAAGTAAACATTGGTAAATTTTTACCACTACTTAATCTCTCAATTAACTCACCTCCTTCTTCAATTGTAGTTATATCTGCGCTTACAGACACATCAAAAACTTTCTTTGCTCCTAATTTTTTAATACTAGCAGCAAGCTTGCCTGTAGTTATAGAGCCATAAGGCATTCCGAATTCTTCACCAATACTACTTCTAATCGCAGGCGCAAACTGAAAGACAACATAATTATTCTTTAATTCTTTTTCAACATCTTCAACTGAACTTACTTCTTCAAAGGCTCCGCTTGGACAATGAGTTATGCACTGTCCGCAATAGACACACTCTTTTTTCGGATCCGTGACTACTTGGAAAAAACCATCTTTTTCTTTAACCGTTAAATATCCTATTCCTTGTTTTTGGCACATCTGAACACAGTTTTTACAATCAATACACTTTGAGCTATCAAAAACTATCGATGGTCCGAATTTCTTTTCAGGGAAACCTTTCTTTCTGTCATTAAACTTTGTTATTTTAATATTATAGTCCTTTGCTAAAGACAAAAGCCTACATTTATATTTCCAATTACATTGGTTGCATTGTTCTATGTGTTGAGAAAACAAAAGTTCTAAATTAATCTTTCTTAATTTTCTAATTTCTGGAGAATCGGTTGTTACCTCCATTCCATTCTCAACATACGTTGAACAGGAAGTATGAAATCCATTTATTCCTTTGATTGAAACTAAGCATAACCTACAGCTACTCTTTGGCTCTAGGTCGCTATGTCTACATACAGCAGGTATTTTTATTCCATTTCTAATGGCAACATCTAAAATGCTTTCTCCTTTTTTTGCTGTAACTTCTATGTTGTTAATTTTTAATTTAATCATCTTATTTTTTTCATTAAACTTTCAAAAGGTAAAGGTATTCCTTTTCCAAGAGAACAAAAACTTGATTTCTTAAGGGTTAAGAAAATATCATCTAATTTATCATAATCGATATTTCTCTCTTTAATCATTTCGTATACCCTAAAAGCCCCCTCTCTACATGGAACACATTTATCACAATTTCCTGTGTGAAAAAATTCGGCCCACTTTTCCATTAAATCGTATTTATCGGTCGTTTTTCTATTGTATACCGTGATTGAACCCGCTCCAAAAACTGGCTTATTTAATTCTTGAGGTAACATAATCTCTCCTGATGCCCCACCACCAATTTGAGTAAAAAAGTCGAAATTAGGATAATTGTTTGTTTCTTTTAAAGCTTGGAAAATTGTTTTGTCTTCTGGCAATTCGTATACTCCTGCATTTGGAACATCTCCGTTTATAGAGAAAAATCTACAATGATTATATTCCCCCTTTGCAATTTTACTAACATAATAAAATGTTTCTACATTGTTCACTAGCGTAGGACAGCCAAAAAGACCACAGTCAGTTAAAAATGGAGGCCTTTTTCTTGGTTCAGCCCTTTTCCCTTCTATTGCTTCACACATAGAAGATTCTTCTCCTCCAATATATCCTGAATTTTTCTTAAAAACTATGATATTACCAACATCCTTATTAATGCTATAATTCTTATTCAAATAAATATATGAGTCTTTAGCAGAAATAAAATCTTGGGCAATTTTAATCCCATTAATAACTTCTTCTAGACAATTATCTAGGATATACCCATCTTTAAAAACGTTAGGCTCCCCTTCAGAGGCATTGCAAACAACATACTTTTCTTTTCCTTTTGCTTTTTTAGCTAATGTCCATTTTAAAGCTGTCGGAAAAGCTCCACCTCCTCTACCTTTCAATCCTGCTTCTTCTATTTTTTTAACAATATCCATTTTAATTAATTATTATAATTGAAAAATTAAGAATACTAGCAAATGTCAGCCAAAGAATATATGGCAGTAATAAATAAAAAGCGGTTTTAGAAAATCTAAAACATTCTTTAACGGTTAAAAATGTAAATATCCACAAAACTATTATTTCCACGAAGGCCCATAAGTATTGATTTAATCCAAAGAATATAATAGGCCATATTAAGTTTAAAGCAAGCTGAGAGAAAAATAAAAATAATGTATTTTTTTCTTTAGCTTTCCAAATTAAATAACCGGCTATTCCCATAAGTATATATAGAATTGTCCAAACAGGAGCAAAAACCCATGATGGAGGAGAGAATGACGGTTTATTCAATTCACTGTAAGTTAAAGAAAAT